>CAYLND010000080.1:0-16631 GCA_964384905.1 uncultured Acidobacteriota bacterium | reverse complement strand
GATGCCCAATCCATTCACGGGCCAGGTGGAGATCGATCTCGATGGCGCCCGGCAGGTGATCGACCTTCTGCAGGCGCTTCAGCTCAAGACCCGCGGGAACCTGACAGCGGACGAAGCCCGGCTGCTCGAGTCCCTGCTCTACGACTTGAAGCTTGCGGTCCTGAATCTACAGAAGCCGAAGACGTCGAAGAAGTCGTGAGCCGTCCGCCGGTGCCGCATCGATGGCCGAGCGTCACGCCCTCCTGACCGGAGGCTGCGCGCGCCGCGCGGCCATCGCGACGACCTTGGTCCTCGCGCTCCTGACCGCCGCACCCTCCCGCGCCCAGGAGCCCGAGGTCATCGTCCTCGATCCGAACCGTCCGCTCATCCAGAACCCCGGCACCGTGCCGCCGTCGGAGGCGGGTGCGAAGCCGGTCCAGGAGCCGACCGGGTCGGGCCCCGTCCTGCCGTTGCAGGAGGGGGTGAACGCGCGCGAGGTCCTCGCCGATCTGTGGTTCAAGCAGGAGGCCCTGCAAAGGCGCGGCGACAAGGACGAGGCCGCCCGCCAAGTCGGAGTCGCGCTCGACTTCATGGAGCGTGAAGGCCTGCGGGGGGCTCCGGAGATCGCGGGCGCGTTCCTGACCCGGGCCTGGAGCCGGCTCGACGAAGGGGACTATCGCGGAGCGCAGGATCAGTTCCGCCTCGCCGCGCGCTTCGATCCGTCGCTCGCGGCCGCCCACGCCGGCCTGGCGATCGCTCTCTTGCGCGGCGATCGTGACCTGCGTGGCGCGGGGGCCGAAGTCTGGAGCACAGTCCGCGTCGGGCTCGGCAATGCCGCCGTGGTCTACCAGCAGGCGGGCAACGCCCTGCTGATCCTCTACCTCGGGCTGTGCCTCGGGGCGGCCACCGCCCTGGTTCTGATGTGCCTTCGCAGCGCTCCGGCGCTCTTCCACGATCTGAAGGAGAGGTTCCCGGGAGTGCTCTCGGAGGAGACCTCCCGCCTTGTGGGATGGGGTCTGCTGGCGCTCCCGCTCCTGGCGCTCGCCCCGATGGTCTGGCTCCTGGCGTTCTGGGCCATCGTTTTCTATCCCTACCTGCGCCGGTCCGAGAGATTCATCGCCCTCCTGGCGCTCGTCCTGCTGGTTGCGGCCGGGCCCGCCGGGCGCCTCCTGGATTGGGTCGCGGGGACGTCGGTCGATCCCGGGGCGCGCGCCCTCTTCCGGTCGATGCGCGGAGGGTACGACCTGCAGGACGAGCAGGCCCTCCGCAAGCTGCAGACCGAGCACCCGGACGATCCGATGTTCCCGTTCCTGCTGGCGTCGATCGATCGCGTCGCGGGACGCTTCAACGACGCGATTCTCCTGTACGAGGCGGTCCTGAAGATCGACCCGGGGCACTCCCTCGCGCTGGTCAACCTTGCGAATCTGCACGCCCTGCGGCAGGAGTTCGCCATCGCCCAGGGTTTGTACAAGCGGGCCTGGGAAACCGACCCCGCCATGGCGATCGCGCATTACAACAGCCACCTGGCGCACCTCGAGGCGTTCCATCTCGAGTCGGCCGATCAAGAGCTGAAGGAGGCGCGACGCATCGACGACGCCCTGGTCACGCGGCTCCTGGCGCAGGGGAACGAGGGGCGGTCGCGCCGATTGCCGATGGACGTCGGCTACGCGCCGGGCGCGGTCTGGAAGCGCGCCTTTCGGCTGCGTCTCGACCAGGGAGGGCGCACGTCGTGGACACGCACCCTGGGAGCGCCCGCGACCCTGGCCGGGTTTGCCGGACTCGCGCTGGCGTTCCTGTGGCCCGGGCTGGGTCTTCCGGCGCGCGGATGGCCGGCCCGTCGCTGCCGGCGCTGCGGGCAGGCGTTCTGCCGCCGCTGCCAGGTGATGACCAAATATCCCGATCACTGCACTCCCTGCGTCCACCTGTTCATCTTGCGAGATGGCCTCGCCCCGAGCGTGAAGACCCGGAAGATGGAAGAGGTGGTCACGCATCGGCGACGCGTCTGGGTCGGCGAGCGCATCCTGAGTCTGGCCCTCCCGGGCGGAGGGCACGTCCTGGGAGGCCGGCCGCTGCTCGGGTGCGCCCTCCTGATCACCTGGGCGTGCGCCGGGATGGCCCTGCAGCTTCGGGACGAGTTCCTGGTGCCGTCCGAGGGGCTCGTCGCCGGCGGACTGCTGTCGCTGGCGCCGATCGGCGCGGTGGCGCTCGGCGCATGGCTCGTGGGGAACCTCTCGGCCCACGAAGCCGATACGGAGTAACGCGGCATGGCGCTCAAGGGAACCCTCGAGGATTTCAGCCTGGCCGACATCTTCCAGCTGATCGGCATCCAGAAGAAGACCGGCGTGCTGACCCTCAAGAGCGACAAGGAAGTGGTGACGGTGTCGTTCGTCGAGGGAAGCGTCGTCTCGGCGGACGCCCTGCACCGCCGTCTCGAGGACCGGCTCGGGACGGTGCTGGTCAAGTCCGGGCGGATCACCGAGGCGCAGCTCCAGGAGGCGCTCCGGATCCAGAAGAACACCCTGAAGCGGATGGGAAGCATCCTGGTCGAGAGCAAGTTCATCGACGCGACCGCCCTGCGCGAGGCTCTGCAGATACAGATCAGCCAGATGGTCTACCGCCTGTTCCGCTGGCGGAACGGCGAGTACGATTTTTCGCAGGAAGAGCGGGTGGACTACGACAAGGAGTACGTCACACCGATGACGGCCGAGAGCATCCTGATGGAAGGGGCCCGCATCCTCGACGAGTGGCCGATGATCGAGAAAGGCATCCGCTCCTTCTCGGCCGTGTACCGTCGGGCTAACGTCGAGATTGCCGCCGCGTCCCGGGTGGCGGTGCCGGGAAAGGAGGAAGAGGCCGCGCGAGGGGTGACGCTGAACGAGGAGGAGCGGAGCGTCTACAACCTGGTGGACGGCAAGCGGACGGTGCAGGAGATCGTCGAGCGTTGCGCTCTCGGCGAATTCGATACCTGCCGCATCCTGTTCGATCTGATCAGTCGCCAGCTGCTGGATGAGGTGAAAGGGGGCGGTCCGAAGGCCGCCGCCGCGGCGCAGGCGCCGGCCGTGCGGGCGCCGCGAGAGGCTCCGCGCGTCCTTCTGGCCGCGGGGTACCTGCTCCTGGTCCTGGCGGCGGGGGCGCTGCTGAAGCGACGGGGGGAAGTCATCGTGACGGGTCTGTTGCACCGGGAAGCCGCCGTGCCGTACCTGTCGTCGCTTCTTCCAGGGCAGGAGATGCGCTCCATCCGGGACGCGATCGCGCGCAGCCGCATGCAGCGGATCGATTTCGCGATCCAGGTCTACTACCTCCTGAATCGCGGATATCCGGAGAATCTCAAGTACCTCGTGACGGCGCACCTTCTGAAGCCGTCCGCGATACTGGATCCATTCGGAAGACCGTTCGACTATCAGGTTCTGCCCGGCGGTTACCGGATTGCCTTCTCACCATCCGAAGATAAAGAGGAAGGGACGCTCGAGCTGGTCAATTCCCCTTCCGGTTGATTTATAAGTCTATTCAACTAATAGATATAAAAAGAGTTGTCTATACTTGACAATGACACACTCAATCTTTATACTAAGCAGCGACTAACTCATTGACATCTGTACGAGAGGAGGAGAGGCATGAGCAAGCTGATCGGCATCGACCTTGGGACGACGAATTCCGTCGTTGCCATCATGGAGGGCGGCAAGCCGGTCGTGATACCGAATGCCGAGGGCTCCAGAACGACACCATCGGTCGTGGCTTTCACCGAAAAAGGCGAGCTCCTGGTCGGGCAGGTCGCCAAGCGGCAGGCGATCACCAACCCGGAGAATACCGTCTTCTCCATCAAGCGGTTCATGGGACGCCGGATGGAGGAGGTCAACGAAGAGATGAAGATGGTTCCCTACCGCGTGGTGGCCGGCCCCGCGAACGCGGTGCGCGTGCGCATCCGGGGCAAGGACTACGGCCCGGAGCAGCTCTCGGCCTACATCCTGCAGAAGATGAAGCAGTCCGCCGAGGACTATCTGGGCGAGAAGGTCAGCCGTGCGGTGATTACCGTGCCGGCGTACTTCAACGACGCCCAGCGCCAGGCCACCAAGGACGCGGGACGGATCGCCGGCTTCGAGGTGGAGCGCATCGTCAACGAGCCGACCGCGGCCGCGCTGGCCTACGGGCTGGACAAGAAGAAGGACGAGGTCATCGCGGTCTATGATTTCGGAGGAGGCACCTTCGACATCTCGATCCTCGAGGTCGGCGAGGGCGTCGTGGAGGTCAAATCGACCAACGGTGACACCCACCTGGGCGGCGACAACATCGATCAGCGGATCGTCGAATGGATCACCAGCGAGTTCAAGAAGGATCAGGGGATCGACCTCTCCAAGGATCGCATGGCTCTGCAGCGTCTCAAGGAGTCCGCGGAGAAGGCCAAATGCGAGCTGTCCACCGTGACCGAGACCGAGATCAACCTGCCCTTCATCACCGCGGACGCCAGCGGGCCGAAGCACCTCCAGCTGAAGCTCAGCCGCGCGCAGTTCGAGCGCCTCGCCGGCGATCTGTTCGAGCGCTCGCTGCCGCGGGTGCAGCAGGCGCTCAAGGACGCGGGTCTGCAGCCCTCCGACATCGACGAGGTCGTCCTGGTCGGAGGCAGCACGCGCATCCCCAAGATCCAGGAGCTGGTGCGTCAGTTCTTCGGTCGTGAGCCGCACAAGGGGGTCAATCCGGACGAGGTCGTGGCGGTGGGGGCGGCGGTCCAGGCGGGCGTGCTGGGCGGCGAGGTCAAGGACCTGCTCCTGCTCGACGTCACGCCGCTGTCGCTCGGGATCGAGACGCTGGGCGGGGTGATGACGAAGCTGATCGAGCGCAACACCACGATCCCCACGCGCAAGAGCGAGACCTTCTCGACGGCCACGGACAACCAGACGAGCGTGGAGGTGCACGTCCTCCAGGGCGAGCGCGAGCTGGCCCGGGACGCGCGCACGCTCGGCAAGTTCCATCTCGTCGGGATCCCGCCCGCTCCGAGGGGCATGCCGCAGATCGAGGTCACGTTCGATATCGACGCCAACGGCATCCTCAACGTCTCCGCCAAGGATCACGCCACCGGCAAGGAGCAGAAGATCACCATCAGCGGCACCGGGACCCTGACGAAGGAGGATATCGACAAGATGGTCCGGGAGGCCCAGTCCCATGCCGAGGAGGATCGCCGCAAGCGGGAGGAGATCGAGGTGCGGAACACCGCCGACTCCCGGGTCTATCAGATCGAGAAGCTCCTCGAGGAGAACCGTGACAAGGTCTCGGCGGAGGACGATCGGGCCATCCGTTCGGCGATCGAGGAGGTCCGGAAGGCCATGGCGGGCGGCACGAGCGACCAGATCAACGCCGCGCTGAAGAGTCTCGAGAAATCCGCGCACCATCTCGCCGAGGTCATGTACCAAAAGAGCGGGGCCTCCGGCGGACCGGACCAGGGACCGGCCGGCGGTCAGGGCGACGCCACGGCCGGCTCGACCGCGGGCGGCCGCAAGGAGGGGGACGTGATCGACGCCGAGTTCGTCGACGTCGACGAGAAGCAGCAGTGACCGGCCGCTCGCCGCGCACCTCACGCGGCGAGGGGGCCGGCGTCTCCTGGGACCCGATCCGCGATCTGATGGGCCTGAAGGACCGCATGAACCGTCTCCTCGAGTCGGTCCTTCGCAAGGGCGATTTCTCGGCGGAGGGACTGTCCGGCTGGGCGCCGGCGGTCGATGTGCGCGAGGACCGCGAGGCCTTCGTCCTCACCATGGAGGTGCCCGGAGTCCGCAAGGAGGATCTCGTGATCCGGGTCGAGGGCGGCATCGTGACGCTGGAAGGTCGGAGGCCGCTCGATCAGGAAGCGCGGTCGGCGCTCCGCATCGAGCGGCCCCACGGCGCCTTCGCGCGCACCCTCCACCTCCCGTCCACGGTCGATGAGGCCAGGGTCACGGCCCGCCTCGGTCTCGGCGTGCTCGAAGTGTCTCTGCCGAAGTCCGCGGGCAGTCGCAGCCGGGCGCTCCGAGTCAAGGTGCTGTAGTGGTCAACCACTACGACGTGCTCGGCGTCGGCCGCAAGGCCCGTCTCGCCGACATCAAGAAGTCGTACCGCAGGCTCGCCCGCAAGTACCATCCCGACCTCAACCCCGGAGACAAGCGGGCCGAGGAGCGCTTCAAGCTGATCTCCGAGGCCTACGACGTCCTGTCCGACCCCGAGAAGAGAAAGAAGCACGACATCGAGCTGCAATACGGCGACCGGTTCGCCTCCGACGCGGCCGGCGGACCGTTCCGTGGCGCGGGGCCCGGGCCCGAGATCGGATTCGACTTCGGCGATCTGGGCGGCGCCACGTCCGGTTTCTCGGCGTTCTTCTCGGAGATCTTCGGGCGGCGCGAGGAAGAGACCCGCGAGGACACGCGGCCGCGTCGGGGCGAGGACGTCACGCGGACGCTGGCCATCGGATTTTTCGACGCGCTGCGCGGGCTCACCACCGAGCTCTCCGTGGAGGCCGAGTCGCCCTGCCCGCGCTGCAACGGATCGGGGACGGTGCCGTCGCGCGCGCGCCGGCCCTGCCCCGATTGCGCCGGCACGGGGCGCATCAGCCACATCTCGGGGACCCTGCGCTTCGCCACGACCTGCAGGCGGTGCGGAGGCCAGGGGGCTCTGGGCACCGAGGGCTGCGGCAACTGCCGCGGCGCCTCTGTCCTCAAGGGGCGCGAGACGCTCAAGGTTCACATCCCCGCTGGCGTGGACAACGGCTCGCGCGTGCGCGTCGGCGGCAAGGGGAGGGCGGGACGCAACGGCGGGCCGAACGGTGATCTCTATATCGTCACCAACGTCGCCGCGCACCCCTTCTTCACGAGGATCGGTGATAATATCCAGTGCACCGTGCCGATCACGGTGAGCGAAGCGGCGCTCGGAGCGCGCATCGATGTCCCGACCATCGACGGCTCGGCGAGCGTCAAGATCCCTCCCGGGACGGAGGGCGGCCAGAAGTTCAGGCTGCGCGGCAAGGGCGCTCCGCTCCTGCGCGGGTCGGGCCGCGGGGACCAGTACGTGGAGGTCCGCATCGTCACGCCGCGCGCGACCGACGAGAAATCCCGGCAGTTGCTGAGAGAGCTTGGAGCCCTGAGCCCGGGCGAGGAGCTGCGTCGTGGCCTCCGCGCCTGAGTCCCGGAGCCGGCGCCGCGTCGCGAAGGTCAAACGCAAGGACACCGCAGCCTATTACATGATCAGCGTGGTTGCCCGGCGCTTCGAGGTCCACCCGCAGACGCTGAGACTATACGAACGCGAGGGTCTGGTGAAGCCGTCACGCACGGAGGGGAATACGCGGTTGTATTCCGAGGGCGACCTCGAACGGCTGTCGTTCATCCTGAACCTGACCCGGGACCTCGGGGTGAATCTTGCCGGCGTCGAGATCATCATGAATCTCAGGGAGAAGCTTGAGAGCATGCAGGGGGAGATGGAGAGGTTCATCGCCCGAGTGCAGGAGGAGCTCAGCCAGCGCAGGCAGGACGCCGGGCACCAAGCGTCCCGGGCGCTGGTCAGGGTGGCGCACCCCGGGCGTTCCACGAAGTCCGACAAGGGGTAACGGTTGGAAGAAGAACGGGCGACCGGCAAGCGGACGGCGGTGTCCTCGGAGACCCTGAAGAAATACCTTCAGGAGATCTCGAAGCTCCCCCGCATCACGCCCGACGAGGAGAAGGTTCTCGGGGATCGCATCCAGAGGGGCGACCGGGAGGCCCTGCGCAAGCTGGTCGAGGCCAACCTGCGCTTCGTCGTGAGCTTCGCCAAGAAGTACAGGAACTGCGGGCTGTCCTTCCTGGACCTCATCAATGAAGGGAACATCGGCCTGATCGAGGCCGCGAAGCGGTTCAACCCCAAGAAGAACGTCAAGTTCATCACCTACGCGGTCTGGTGGGTCCGCCAGGCGATTATCCACGCGCTGTCGGATCAGAGCGGTGCGTTCCGCCTGCCGCAGAAACAGGCCAACCTCCTCTACCGCATCGGCAAGACCATCTCGCAGCTGACCCTCGATCTCGAGCGCAACCCGACACCGGAGGAGATCGCCGGCAAGCTCGGCATTCCGGTGGAGGAGGTCACCGGCCTCCTCCAGGTCGCGGACGAGAACGTCTCCCTGTCCACGGTGATCGACGAGGAGCACGAGTTCCACCTGTCGGACAAGCTCGAGCAGGAGGTGATCCCTCCGGCCGACATGGCGCTTCTGCGCTCGTCCCTCAAGGATCACCTGTATGCGTGTCTGGGGGAGCTCGACCCGAAGGAGCAGAAGGTGCTGCGGCTGCGTTTCGGCCTGGACGAGGGGGAGCCCAAGACCTTGAAGGAGATCGGCGAGATGATGGGGCTGTCGCGCGAGCGCATCCGGCAGATCGAAGCGCAGGCGCTGGAGAAGCTGAATCGCTCGCAGAAGTGCCAGCAGCTGCAGGGGTACCTGAACTGAACGGCTCGGAAGCGGGGAATCGTCGATGCAGGAGTTCGTCAACGGCCCCTGTGAGCGCTGCGGGGGCACCGGCTTCCTGATCCTGGAGTCATCCGGCGCGGTCCGCGCGCGCCCGTGCCCGTGCCGCCGCGTCCTGCAGGGCCGGCCGGCGGGTCTCGAGGAGTTCCTCGGCGCGGCGCGCATCCCGCGGCGCTATCATGACTGCGAGTTCGAGAACTTCGACGCCATTCCGCCGCACCAGCTGGCCCTTCAGGGCGCCCGGACCCGCGCGCTGCGCTATGCCGATGAGTATCCCCTGAGCGATCGCGGCCTGCTGTTCATGGGGCCGCCCGGCGTCGGGAAGACGCACCTGGCGGTCGCCACGCTGCGGCGCCTCGCCCTGCTCAAGGGCGTGCCCTGTCTGTTCTGCGACGTCCAGGATCTGCTGCGCCAGATGCAGGCGACCTTCGACAGGCAGTCGGGCATGAGCGAGCTCGACCTGCTGCAGCCGGTCCTGCAGACCGAGATGGTGCTGCTGGACGATCTGGGCGGGCGCCAGTTCAGCCCCTGGCTCGAGGAGACCCTGTCGCACATCGTCACCACCCGCTACAACGACAAGCGGGCGACGCTGGCGACGACCAACTACATGGATGAGTCCCCGGCGGGCCGCGGGCCATCGCTGAAGGATCGCATCGGCGCCCGGGTGTACTCGCGCCTCCAGGAGATGTGCCACGTGGTCCGGATGGAGGCCCAGGACTTCCGTCAGATCATCAAGAGTGCCGATCATCATCCTCTGGCGGAGCGGGTCGAGCGCCCCAAGGAGAGCGCATGACGGTCCGCCCCCACCGGTTCGAAGCGCTGGTCGTGGCCGGCGCGCGCACGCCGATGGCCGAGTACAACACGGTGTTCCGCGATCGGAGCGAGATCGAGCTGGGGGCGATCGCGGCGCGCGAGGCCGTCAGGCGATCCCACGCCCCGCCGGCCCGCGTCGACCACGTCGTGTTCGGCAACGCCATGCAGACGAGCGGGAACGCGATGTACGGAGCGCGTCACGTCGGCCTCAAGGCGGGCCTGCCGGAATCCGTCCCGGCCCTCACTCTCAACCGCCTGTGCGGCTCGGGTCTGCAGGCGATCGTCACCGGGGCCTCCCTGATCCAGCTGCAGGAAGCCGACATCGTCGTCGCGGGCGGGATGGAGAACATGACGCAGGCGCCTCACGTCGCGCGCGGCCTGCGCTCGGGTCTCAAGATGGGACACGCTCGGCTCGAGGACGCGCTCCTGGTCGGTCTCCTCGACACCTACTGCGGCTGCTCGATGGCGCAGACCGCCGAGATTCTCGCTGCCGAGCGGGGGATCACCCGCGAACAGGCGGACGGCTACGCCCTGCGCAGCCAGCAGGCGGCCGACGCAGCGGTGCGCGCGGGTCGCTTGCACGACGAGATCGTGCCGGTGACCGTACGCGAGCGTGGCCGGGACGTGGAGGTGACGGACGACAGCCACCGGCGTCCCGATACGACGCTGGAGGGTCTGGCGAAGCTGCCGCCGGCCTTCCAGGGAAAGGGCTTCGTGACCGCGGGGAACGCCTCGGGCATCGTCGACGGCGCCGCGGCGGTCGTCCTGGCGTCGCCTGCGGCCGCCCGCGATCTCGAGGGACAGCCGCTGGGACGGGTCATCACCTACGGCGTCGCCGGCGTGCCGCCGCGCATCATGGGGATCGGCCCCGTGCCCGCCATCCGCCAGGCGCTCGAACGCGCCGGGCTCTCGCTCCGAGAGATCGACCTGTTCGAGATCAACGAGGCCTTCGCCGCACAGTACCTGGCGGTCGAGAAAGAGCTCGGCCTGGAACGCGATCGAGTGAACGTGAACGGGGGAGCGGTGGCGCTCGGCCATCCCCTCGGAGCGACCGGCACGCGCCTGGCTTTGACTCTTCTTCTCGAGCTCAGGAGGCGCGGCGGACGGTACGGCGTCGCCAGCGCCTGCATCGGCGGCGGGCAGGGGATCGCCGTCGTCGTCGAGTCCGAGGGCGCGGCCGGACGGTAAAATCGACGGGCCCGGTCGGTCGCCCGGACGGAGGTGTCGCGATGGAGATCAGGAAGGTCGGCGTCCTCGGTTGCGGTCTCATGGGAGCCGGAATCGCCCAGGTGGCGGCGCAGGCCGGCTACTCCACGACCGTCCTCGAGGTCAGCCGGGAGCTCCTGGAGAACGGTCTCAAGAGGATCGACCGCTTTCTCACCGGCGGGGTGGAACGGGGGAAGGTGCGTTCGGAAGACCGTCAGGCGGCGCTGTCCCGCCTGAGCGGGACGACGGACTACGCGGCCCTGCACGATTGCGATATCGTGATCGAAGCCGTGGTCGAGAATCTGGCCGCCAAGAGGGAGGCGTTCTCCCGGCTGGAGGCCGGTCTCAAGGCGGGCGCCCTCATCGCCAGCAACACCTCCTCTCTCTCGATTACGGAGATGGCGGTGTCCACCAGGCGGCCGGACCGCTTCATCGGGCTGCATTTCTTCAACCCGGTGCCGCTCATGAAGCTGGTCGAGGTCATCCGCACCATCCAGACCGGCCCTGGCGTGGAGGAGACCGTCCTGTCGTTCGCCAAGAGCCTCGGGAAGACGCCGATCCGGACCATGGATCGCACGGGGTTCATCGTGAACCGTCTCCTGGTCCCGTATATCCTGGACGCCATCCGCGCCCTGGAAGAGGGGGTCGGCAGCATCACCGATATCGATCAGGGGATGAAGCTCGGGTGCGGCCACCCGATGGGCCCGCTGACCCTCCTCGATCTGGTCGGGATCGACACGACGTATTACATTGCCCACATCATGTTCGACGAATTCCGTGAAGCCCGATTCGCCCCGCCCCCCTTGATGAAACGGATGGTTCTCGCGGGTTTCAACGGACGCAAGACGGGGAAGGGGTTCTACGACTATTCGAGCGAGCCCCCACGACCGAACGACTTCCTGGCGCAGCGCTAGCCGAACGACGGAGGAGCGGGCATGAGCGGTCCGGAGCGGGTACGGGTCGAGACCAGGGGCGGGATCGCGTGGCTGACCATCAGCCGTCCGGAGAAGCTCAACGCGCTCGACCGGCACACGATGCAGGAGATCGACGAGGCGGTCCGCAGCGCGGGGGAGGACCCGGCCGTGGGCGTCGTGATCGTGACCGGGATGGGAGAGAAGGCGTTCGTTGCGGGCGCCGACATCGCCGAGCTGGCGGCGCAGTCGCCGGTGGAGGGCGCGGCGTACGCGCGTCGCGGTCAGGACGTCCTGATGCGACTCGAGCGCCTGGGCAAGCCGAGCATCGCCGCGGTGAACGGCTACGCCCTCGGAGGTGGGCTGGAGCTGGCTCTCGCCTGCAGCGTGCGCCTGGCGGCGGAGACGGCGAGGATGGGCCAGCCGGAGGTGGCGCTCGGGATCCTGCCGGGCTACGGGGGGACCCAGCGTCTCAGCCGTCTCGTGGGCCCCGGGCGGGCGCTCGAGCTCATCCTGACGGGGGAGCCGATCGACGCGCGCGAGGCGCACCGCATCGGCCTGGTGAACCGGGTGGTGCCTGCGGCCGAGCTGCCGGCGGCCGCGGAGGCGATGGCCCGGACTCTCCTGTCGCGCGGGCCACTGGCGCTGCGTTACGCCCTGCAGGCGGTACACGAGGGCCTGCAGATGACCCTGTCGGAGGGGCTGGCGATGGAGGCCGCGCTGTTCGGCCTGACCTGCGCCACCGAGGATATGCGCGAGGGCACGCGCGCCTTCGTCGAGAAGCGGAAGGCGGCCTTCAAGGGCCGCTGAGAGGCGTCATGTCACAGGCACCGGGGTCACAACGCATCCACTGGCGTCCGTTGCGCGCGGTGATCGTGCTGCGCGTGCTCGTCCTGATGGTGCTCGCCGGGTTCGTGCTGGCCGTGGTGATGAGCTATGGTCACCGGGGCTCCCCGCAGACGCAGATCACCATGGCTCCCGCGTCGGCGACGCCCGCGGATCAGGGACCGGTCGTGGATCGCTCGGATCGGTTCGAGGTGAACGGCAGCCGCGAGGGGCGCCCCGCCTTCACGCTCCGGGCGAACAGCGTCACCGGGTTCGCGGGCGATCGCAAGTTCCTCGAGGGGGTCGACCTGACCATCCACGACGAGCGCGGCGGCCAGGTCAAGGTGTCGGGGATCGAGGGCCAGTTCGACGCCGCCGAGCGGCGCGCCCGGCTGTCGGGAAACGTGACGGTGGAGAGCGAGGACGAACATCTGGCGCTGCACACGGGAACCCTGTTCTACGACAACGATCGGGACATGATCTTCACCGCCGACGACATCGTGTTCAGCATGGGGGGCCTCGAGGGGCAGGGACGCGGGATGAACTATCTGGTCTCGGAGCGCCAGATCAAGATTCCCGATCGCGTGCTGCTGCGCGTGTCCGCGGCGGAGGCCGGGCAGCCGGTGGTGGTGTCCTCGGGAGACCTGGTCGCCTCGCTGGACGGCAACACCGCGGTGTTCACCGAGAACGTGCGCATGGAGCGCGGCGGGGACGTGCTGTACGGCAACTATCTCAAAGTCCAGTTCGACGACGCGCGGCGCCTGGTGCGCCAGATCAATGCCTTCGGGGACGTGGTCGCGACCCTGGCGGCGCGCGCGGAAGGGAGCGTCAACGAGATGCGCGCCGACAGCCTGGTGGCGAAATTCGCCGGTCCGACGAACGAGCTTCGGGAGGCGGAGGCCTCGGGGAACTGCCGCGTGACCTCGGGACCCACCACCTCGCGCAGCCGCACCCTGCACTACGGGGCGAGCGACGACCTGCTGCAGCTGCGTGGAGAGCCGGTGCTCCTGACCGCGACCGACCGCATCGCCGCGCAGGAAATCGACATGAAAGTGGAGGCGAAGACGGTGCAGGCGCGCGGCGACGTGCGCACGGTCTCGATGCCCGGCTCCAAAGGTGGACCGCCGGCACCCGGGTTCGGCGGGCGCTCGGCCATCTCCTTCCAGGCGCGGACGCTCGATTTCGACCAGACGGCGGGGCGCGCGGTGTACAGCGGCGCGGCACGGGCCTGGCAGGAGGGGACGAGCATCCAGGCCGACACGATCGTGGTCGATCAGCCCTCACGCCAGCTGCAGGCCACGGACAACGTGATGGCGCGATTCACCCAGCGGCCGGCGGCGGACGGCGGCCCGGCGGGCCGCCCGACCGTCACCTCCGTGACCGCCTCGAGCATGGTGTTCGACGACATCAAGGGGGTGGGCCGGTACCGTGACAACGTGCATCTGACCCGTCCCGACGCCACCCTGACGGCGGATGCCATGGACGCATACATGGTCGACCACGGCGGCTCCCGTGATCTCGATCGGGTCGAGGCGTACGGGTCGGTGGCGATCAAGAGGGACCAGAGCTTCGGCACGGCGAAGACGGCCGTGTACCGTCCCGCCGAGGACCTGCTCGTCCTCAAGGACGAGGAGAAGCTGGCGGAGGTGGTCGACACCGCCACCGGCCGCACGCTGCGCGGGCAGACGTTGACATTCGATCTGGCGGGGGATAGGATTCTGACCGAATCCGCGCGCGGTGGTCGGACGTGGATTACCCTCAAGCCCGAATCCAAGGACGTCCAGTCGGTTGAGCCGAAAACTAAGCATTGAGGGGCTGACCAAGAGCTACCGCGGTCGGCCCGTGATCAAGGACATTTCCCTCCACATCCAGAGCGGCGAAGTGGTCGGGCTCCTCGGTCCGAACGGGGCAGGCAAGACCACGACCTTCTATTGCGTGGTCGGCCTTGTCCAGCCGGACGCCGGCCGGATCCTGCTCGGGGGGCACGACGTGTCGCGACTTCCGATGTACCTGAGGGCCCGGAGCGGCATCAGCTACCTGCCTCAGGAGCCGTCGATCTTCCGCAAGCTGACCGTCGAGGAGAACCTGATCGCCATCCTGGAGACCCTCGACATGCCGCGTGACGAGATCCGGCAGCGCACCGCGGCGGTGCTGGACGAGCTCAAGATCGGCCATCTGGCGAGGAGCCCGGCGTACAACCTGTCGGGTGGGGAGCGCCGCCGGGCCGAGATCGCCCGCGCGCTGGTCATCTCGCCGTCCTTCATGCTCCTGGACGAGCCTTTTTCCGGGATCGACCCGATTGCGGTTGCGGATATCCAAAAAATCATCTATCAATTGAAGGCGAAGGGAATCGGGCTCCTGATGACGGACCACAACGTGCAGGAGACCCTCCGGATCACCGATCGGGCCTATATCATCGCCGAGGGGAGGATCTTCCGGAAGGGAAGCCCGGATCAGCTGGCGGCCGATCCCCAGGTCCGGGAGATCTACCTGGGGGCGAATTTCCGGCTGATCGATCGCGAGCCGGCCGAGGCGCCGCCCAGCGCCTATCCGGCCGACTGAGGACCAGGCCGGAGCGTGACGGCCCGCGCGGGGGCCGCGAGGGACGACGGGAGCACCATGGCGCTCGAGCAAAAACTCAATCTGCGGATGACGCAGAAGCTCATCATGACGCCGTCGCTGCAGCAGGCGATCAAGCTGCTGCAGATGACCAAGCTCGAGCTGCAGCAGGAGATCACCCAGGAGCTCACCGAGAATCCGCTGCTCGAGGAGCTGCAGGAGAGTCCGCCCGAGGCGGACAAGCCGGAGGGGGACGACGCGCCGGCGGCCGAGGGCGTCGCCGCCAGCGAGGGCGAGGTTCCCGAGCGGGAGGCGGAAAAGGACTCGTTCGACGAGATCGATTACGAGTCGTACTTCCAGGACTACATGGACCTCAGCTACCGCCCGCAGGCTCCGTCGGAGGAGATCGAGACGCCGCCGCTCGAGAACATCCTGAGCAAGCCGCAGAGTCTGTCCGACCACCTGCTCTGGCAGCTCGACATGAGCATCGTCCCGCAGGGCCAGAAGGAGATCGCCCGGGCCATCATCGGCAATCTCGACGAGGATGGATATCTCCGGGTCGCGCTCGACGACATCGCCGCTATGGGCCCCTGGTCGTCGGACGACGTGGAGCACGCCCTGCATTTCGTCCAGGAGTTCGACCCCGCGGGGGTCGGAGCGCGCGACCTGCAGGAGTGCCTTCTGATCCAGGTGGCCTTCCACGACATGGAGGGCACGCCGGCGGAGACGATCGTCAGGGACCACATGGCGCACCTGCAGGGGCGCCGGTTCAAGGATCTGGCGCAGGCGCTGGAGTGCAGCCTCGAGGAGGTCATGCACTACGTCGACAGCATCCGCCATCTCGATCCCAAGCCCGGGAAGAAGTACAACGCCGGCAGCAACAACTACGTGATACCGGACGTCTACGTGCTGAAGGTGGACAAGGGATACACGATCGTGCTCAACGAAGAGGGCCTGCCGCGGCTGCGGATCAGCCCTTTCTACCGCCGCATGATCGATCGCAACAACACCGAGGTGACGCGCGAGACCCGCGAGTACGTGCGCGAGAAGTTCCGGTCCGCGTTCCGGCTGATCAAGAGCCTCGAGGAGAGGCAACGCACGATCTACAAGGTCGCGAAGAGCATCGTCCGGCACCAGCAGGGATTCCTGGACCTCGGCTACGAGCACCTGCGTCCCCTCATCCTCAAGGACGTGGCGGACGACATCGGCATGCACGAGTCGACCGTCAGCCGCGTGGTGAACCACAAGTACATGCACACGCCGCGCGGGCTGTTCGAGATGAAGTTCTTCTTCCATTCGAGCATCAGCTCCACGCAGGGACAGGACGTCTCCTCGCTGACCGTGAAGGAGCGGATCAAGAAGGTCGTGGGCGAGGAGGATCAGCGGCGCCCGCTCTCCGACGCCGCCATCGTGCAGATCCTGAGCGACGACGGGCTGCGCATCGCGCGACGCACGGTGGCGAAGTACCGCGAGGAGCTGCGAATCCCGTCGTCGAACGAGAGACGCCAGGGTTTCAGCTGAAGCCGGGTCCGATCCCGACACGGGGTGTCCCATGACGATCGTGTTCACCGGGCGAAAGGCCGACCTGACGCCGGGGCTGAGGACGCTCGCCGAGAGGAAGCTCGCGAAGCTCGAGCGCCTGCTGCACGAGAGCCCGGACGCGCACGTGATCCTGACGCGCGAGAGGCACCGCCACCCCCCCGAGATCGTGGTGCAAGCCCGCCTCCGCCCCCCCCCAGGGAAGGGGGGCATGCCGGGAAGCCCGATCTTGACCGCGGGCCAGGTCGGGCCCCAGATGAGGCAGATCGAGGCGTACAGGAAAGCGACGAGGGGGGCCGCGTGCGGGCCGCCGCTTCGCTCGCGCTCGGCGCCGGCCGGCTTGGGCCGGA
>CAYLND010000079.1:0-16971 GCA_964384905.1 uncultured Acidobacteriota bacterium | reverse complement strand
TGGAACTTGATCATCGACAGGGTGGCGACGGCGGCGCGCAGACCCCGCGCGCGGGCCGCCTGCCCCGGCCGGGCGACGCCCGGCGACGGCACGGCTCCGCTGCCGGCGATCAGGCCGTTCCCCATCGCTTGCCGATGGTGTGCGGCAGGTGGAGCAGGTCGAAGACGCGGCCCGTGAGCTGCTCGACGATCTCCTCCGCTCCCTGCGGCCGGTTGTAGAAGGCCGGCGTCAGGGGGAAGACGACCGCACCGGCCCGCGTGGCGCGGGCCATGTTCTCGATGTGCACCAGGCTGAGCGGAGTCTCGCGGAAGGCGAGCACGAGGGGCCGGCGCTCCTTCAGCGTCACCTCGGCGGCGCGGTGCAGCAGGTTGGAGGACGTGCCGTTGGCGATCGCCGCCAGCGTGCCGCCGCTGCACGGCACCACGACCATGCCGTCGGTCGGGTAGGAGCCGCTGCTGACCGCGGCCGCCAAGTCGGTCGAGCGGTGCAGCACGATCCGCTCGCTGCTTTCTCCGCCGAGGAGCAGGCGCAGCCCCGCCGCCTCGTCCTTGACGGTGCTGCCGAGCTCGACGCTCAGCGTCTGCAGGGAGAACGGGCTGAGCACGGCGTGGATCCGCTCGACCTCGGGATGGGTGGACAGGTGGCGCAGCACGGAGCGGGCGCACAGCGAGCCGCTGGCGCCGGTGATCCCGACGACGTATCGCTTCACGGTGGCGTTCCCTGCCGGCGTTCTAGTTCGCGGCCCTGCCGGGCTGCCGCGCCAGGAAATCGAGGAGCCGCCGGCGGTCGGCGTCGTCCATGCGGGAGAAGAAGAGCGCCACGCGGTACGCCTCGACGCCGTCGATCGGAGCGGACGGCTCGGTCCGCACCACCACCGCCTCGCCCTTCACCGTCTCGTGCCCGTTCTCCGGGTCGGCCTCGGCCGCCCGCTGGCCCGGCAGCACGAGCGACACGGCCAGCTTCGTCATGAGAGGCAGGAAGGTGGGGGCCGTGCAGGAGAGACCACCGGCGCTCAGGTCGATGGTCTCCAGCTCCACGGCCCCCCCCGAAGATGACCGCACCCGAATGCGATGAGCGACGCGTGGGTGGCGTCGCTTGTCGTGCATCTGTGTCATGCGCTCACCTCTGCGTTGGTCGGGCGATGAGCGTTGTCCGCCCCTGGCTGTCGGATGCGGTCGGCCGAAAGGCGCGTGACTCGTGATGTTGCGGGCGTCATCTTATGCAACGGCGCGTGCGCGTGTCAAGGACCGAAAACCTGCGCGCCAATTTGGTGGCGCGCCGGAGGCCGCGGCGGGTGTGGCTCATGCTCGCTCGCGTCGAGGCGTGGGTGCCCGATCCGGCGCGCTCCCAAGGTGCCTCCCGGGGTTTCAGTACATGACGGTACGCACGGTCGTCGATGACGACGCATCTGGACGCGACGGGAGACCCCACCTCGGATTCATTCGGGTTTGCGTGGAGCGACCACGGAGCGCGAGCGAGCATGAGCCGCGGCGGCCTGCGCCCGCTCGCGCGGACGCGACTCACTCGTAGCGCAGCGCTTCAATCGGGTCGAGGCGGGAGGCGCGCTGCGCCGGGTAGAGACCGAAGACGACGCCGACGAGGCCGCTGAAGCCCAGGGCCAGGGCGATGATTCCGGGGCGGATGAGCATCGGCCAGCCGAACTGGGCGGCCAGCCGCCAGGCGGAGAACAGACCGAGCGCCGCGCCGGTGATCCCGCCCAGGACCGACAGCGACAGCGCCTCGGTCAGGAACTGCGCCAGGATGTGACGCGGCTTGGCGCCGACCGCCATGCGCACGCCGATCTCGCGGGTGCGCTCCGTGACGCTGACCAGCATGATGTTCATGATGCCGATGCCGCCGACCACGAGCGACACAGCCGCGATGCTGGCCAGGAGCGTGGTCAGCGTCTTGGTCCCCTCCTGCTGGGCGGTGGCGATCTCGGTGAGGTTGCGGACCTGGAAGTCGTCGTCCGTGTCGCCCGCCAGGTGGTGCCGCTCGCGCAGGAGGGCGCGGACCTCGCGCTCGGCCTTCGAGGTCGCCTCCGGGGACGACGCTCCGACGAAGATCGAGCCGGAGATGTAGTTGTTCAGACCGCCCTGGATCTTCGACTTGTAGGTGCTGACCGGGATGAACACGGCATCGTCGTAGTCCTGGCCCATCGGGGACTGGCCCTTGCGCGCCATCACCCCGATCACCTGGAACGGCATCGACTTGATCCGCACCGTCTGGCCGACCGGGTCGGAGCCGGCGCCGTACAGCCGCTCGACCACGGTCTGCCCCAGGAGGATCACCTTGGTGGCGGCGTCGACGTCGGAAGGGGTCATCGGCACGCCCGACGTCACCGGCCAGTTGCGAATCTCGAAGTACTCGGGGGTGACGCCGGTGATCGAGGTGGTCCAGTTCTGCTCCTCGCTGACCACCGACGCGTTGCTCCTCAGCTGCGGCGCGGCGTGGCGGACCGACGGGACCTCGCTCTGGATCGCCTTCAGATCGTCCCAGGTCAGCGTCGGCTGCGACCCGAAGCCGCCGAACACGCCGCGCTGCGAGCTCGATCCGGGCAGGATGATCAGAAGATTCGTTCCCATCGACGAGAAGGCCTCTTCGACGCGCGCCTTCGCGCCCTCGCCGATCACCACCATGGCGATGAAGGCGCCGACGCCGATGATGATCCCGAGCGCCGTCAGGAACGACCGCATGGTGTTGCGGGCCAGGGCGCGGAAGGCGAGACGCAGCACGGCCCACGGGCTCATGATCGCACCGCCGCCCCGGCGGTCGCCGGCCGGGCGGTCGCGACCGGAGCGCGCCTTTCGTCGGAGACGATCAGGCCGTCCTTGAGCACCAGGACGCGCGAGGTCCAGGTGGCGATGTCGGGCGCGTGCGTGACCAGGACGACGGTCAGGCCGCCCTCGCTCAGGCCGCGCAGCAGGGCCATGACCTCGGCGCTGGTGCGCGAGTCGAGATTGCCGGTCGGCTCGTCGGCCAGAAGAAGACGCGGACCTCCGACCAGGGCGCGGGCGATCGCCACCCGCTGCTGCTGGCCGCCCGACATCTGGCCCGGGTGGTGCTCCAGCCGGTCACCCAGGCCGATCTGCCGGAGCGCCTCGATGGCGCGGCGCCGCCGCTCCGCGGCCGGCACGCCGGCGTAGACCAGTGGCAGCTCGACGTTCTCCACGGCGCTGGTGCGGGCCAGGAGGTTGAAGCTCTGGAACACGAACCCCATCGTCCGGTTGCGCACCTCCGCCAGGGCGTTGCGGCTCAGACCGGAGACCTCCCGTCCCTCGAGCAGGTAGCGTCCCGAGGACGGCCGGTCGAGGCAGCCAATGAGATGCATGAGGGTCGACTTGCCCGACCCGGACGGGCCCATGATCGCCACGAATTCGCCCGGCTCGACGTCCAGCGACACGCCGTCCAGGGCCCGGACCTCGACCTCGCCGGCGTGATAGACCTTGGTGACGTTCTCGATGCGGATGAGCGGAGCGCCCGCCATGGCCGTCAGAGCGGGCGCCGGAACGCCGGCGGCACGCCGGCCCCGGGGGCGCCGACCGCCTCGGTGATCAGCGCGTCTCCCTCGTGCAGATCCCCGTCCGCGACCTCCGTGACGCTGCCGTCGGAGATGCCGGTCCGGATCGGCACCGGCGTCGGCTTGCCGTCGCGCAGCACCCAGACGATGCGCCGGTCGCGCTCGGGACGGGGCGCGGCGGCGGCGACGGCGGCGGGCGGCCGGAAGCGCAGGGCGGCGTTCGGGAACTTCAGGGCGTCATCCTTCTGCGCGTAAGTGAAGGTGACGTTCGCCGTCATCCCGGGCCGCAGCCGCAAATCCGAGTTGTCCACGTCGATCACGGCGTCGTAGGTGACCACGTTCTGCACCGACTGAGGGGCGTTGCGGATCTGGCGGATCACCCCCTTGAAGCTCTCCCCGGGAAAGGCGTCCACCGTGAACGAGGTCGGCATCCCGTCGCGCAGCTTGCCGACGTCCGCCTCGGACACATTGGTGTCGACCTGCATCTTGCGCAGGTCCTGGGCGATGGTGAACAGCGTCGGCGCCTGCAGCGAGGCGGCGACCGTCTGCCCGACGTCGACGTTGCGCGAGATCACCACGCCGTCGATGCTCGAGGCGATGGTGGTGTAGCCGAAATTGACCTGCGCCTGGTTCAGCGAGGCGCGTGCCTGGGCCAGGGCGCCTTCCATCGCCTTCACCTGGGCGTCCGCGGCCTGGGCGTTGGCATCGGCGGTGTCGAGATCGGCCTGGGCGATCAATTGATCCTTCTGCCCCAGGACCTTGGCCCTCTCGTACTGGCGGTGGGCGTCGAGAGCCTGGGCCTTCGCCTTGGCGAGGTTCCCTTCCGCGGCGGCCAGATTCGCCTTCGCCTGCTCGACCTCGGCCCGGAACACCTGCGGGTCGATGGTGGCCAGGATCTGTCCCTTGCGCACCGGGCTGTTGAAGTCGACGTAGAGGTTCTGGATCCGTCCGGAGACCTGCGTGCCGACCTGGACGGTCACGAGCGCCGACAGCGTCCCCGAGGCGGTGACCCGCGCCACGATCCGGCCGCGCTCCGCCTTGACGGTCTCGTATTTCGGGTCGTCGCGGGAGCGGCGCGCGCTGCCGACGGTCAGGAGCGCGACCGTTCCCGCCACCAGGACCACACCGGAGATCCACAGCGCGCGGCGCTTCATGTCCCTAACATACCCCGACACCCCCATCCCTACAAACGCCGAAGGGAGGCGCGTGGTTACATGTAGATCAAGACTGCACCGGACATGCGGTACACGTATCGGCTGAATTGAGTAGGAAGACCGACACTACTGAGCTCAGCCCGTTTTGAGAAGAGACGGATTGTCTCTTACGCTCATCTCAGTGATTAGCAGGTTGCTGAAAAACTATTTTGGACTCCCTGGGGAAGCGCGCTCGAAACTCGGGGCTCGTCTGAAAGGGCCGTCAGGGACATCGCATCCGACTATCTCAGGATCACCGCTGATGGGGTTTTTCAGCAACCTGTTAGCACCCGTCAAGGTCTTCCTCGCGACCCTCAGTCGGATGAAGATGGCTCCAGCGGCAGTGATGCTGACTCGGATCCGTAGCCGCTTGCGCCATGGGCAGAATGCGACTGTACAAGATAGAAAAAGCCGTGCCCCGTAACGGGTATCAGAGATGACTCACTCTCGGTGTAGGTCGTTCCAGCGATTTCAGTTGCCAGCGCCCGCAATACTCCTGGGGATGCGTGATCAGAGTATGCTTCCAACTGGGCCACATCCCCGGCGACGAGGTCGTAGGTCACTGCGTCAGGAACCGAGTTCCAGGAGATAGCGCACATCCCGCGATCACTACTCGGTTCCACTTTCAACAAAAGTGGTTCTGGACCGGTACCAAGGTCATGTGGGACCTTCACCACAGTCGCTTTGGATGTGGCATTTCCGGAGGAGTCCACCGCAGCATAGGTCAACGTATAGGTCCGCCCGGGGCCGTCACCCGCTCGCTCTGCCCGTAGCAGAATTGTATCGTCCTGGACCCCTAGCGCCACGTCACCCACCGTTCCGCCGTCTTGGATGCCAGGAGAGTCGTCAGGCTCGCTGCTCTGCACCGACACTAGGCTCACCCTAGGTGTGATGTCGCATACGTCCCGGACGGTCGCCGTGACACTTACGCGCACAAGCCGATGGTTCGGAGGCCACAATATCGTCGGATCGCTGGCGACCGCTAAGTACGGCGCAACGCTATCACGAACAGTCACAGTGGTGGAACAAGTACTCACATTGCCGGATGGATCGCTAGCGACGAACGTTACCAAAGTTGATCCGAGTGGGTAGACCCGCGAAGCGTCGGCCATCCCGGTACTACTGCTAGTGAGCGAGATCGTGGCGCTACATAGATCCGAGGCGGCTGCGATAAGATTTACTTGTGATCCTCCAGGCACAGAACACTCTGAGACCAGTGATTCAGGGCAGGAAATCATCGGTGGCGAGCTGTCTCTGACCACGATTGTCACCTGCGCCGCGCTCGTCGCACCCTTGGCGTCGGTAACTAGCAACCCAATCGTGTGGAGGCCGAGCATCAGTGGTGCGTTCAGGACAGAGCCGCTACCTAGAGTCCGCTGGCCTGGCTGACCTGGGTCCTCGAACCACTCGTAGGACACTATGTCGCTATTGGTACCGGGATCAGAATCCTGGTCCGTAGTGCCCCTGGCATCTAGCACGGCAACACCACCAGTCGGTCCAGAGCATTCTATGGTCGGGACGGGGGCGATTACTGCGTGTGGTGCATGGTTCAAACCAACAAAATGTATTCTCGATTCGCCGTGGTAAGTGAAAGTTACGGCAGCCGAAACCGGCACGGTCATCCCGTCCGTTGCTGTGATCACCAGGCGATAGACCACGCCTAGTCGAAGAGAGGAGATATTCAATTGATCCGGAAGAGTTGACTCGAATGGCTCTTCAACAACTGCGTCGACTTGCGTGACCATGACTGTCATGAACGATTCATTAAGTTGGAGTATAGCGAGCTGGAACGCTCCTGTTTCGCTCCCAATCCGTCTTACACACAGAACGGTTGGAGGCGGCATGACGAGTGAGAGCGAAAGCAAATTGCTGAAGGGGGTCAGTGGCTGAGCGCAGGTTCCCGCGGCGATCTCGAAATCCTGGATTCCGTCATCACATGCAAGATTGCTGTCCAGGTCGAACACGATTGGCTGACCCAAAGAGCCAAATGCAAACCCTATCCCCTGACCCTCCATGTTGTCGAGTAAGAATCCAACCCCACAGTTCATGCTCGTACTCATGTCAGTGAGCACAACTTGTGTTGGACTCGCGAAGACCTGCACGGAACCGCTCAGAGGATCATTTTGAGGATCTCTCAGATCAATTGGCACGTCGAGATTTCCTGAAACACCCTCTTCAATGCCGTCCAAGACCAGGCTTGGTTGGCAGGCATCCCCGGATCCATCGTGGTTAGAATCGGTCTGGTCCTGATTTTGGACTGTAGGGCAGTTGTCGCAGGCGTCCCCGACCCCGTCGTCGTCCGTGTCCTCCTGGCCAGGATTGACGACGGTGGGACAGTTATCAATGGCGCAACGGCTGGAGGGGTAGCCAGGATCGCCATAACCATCGTGATCGGAATCGGTGCATGGATCACATGCGTCGCCAATGCGATCCGCGTCCGCGTCCTCCTGGCTTGGATTAGGCACCGCTAGGCAGTTGTCGCAGGCATCCCCGACCCCGTCCTGATCCCGGTCCTGTTGAAGCGGGTTGAATGCACTAGAGCAATTATCACAAACATCTCCCACCCCATCGGCGTCGACATCTGCTTGAAGAGAATTTTGGATCGTCGGGCAGTTATCGCATGCGTCCCCCAACCCGTCACCGTCTGTGTCCTTCTGTGACGGATTGGGCAGCTGCGGACAGTTGTCCGTCCTACATGTATTGGCGGGAAAGCCGGGATCACCAGCGCCGTCGCCGTCTGTGTCTGTGCAGCTGTCGATGAGGTCAGGCAATCCATCACCGTCGGTGTCCGGTGGACCCTGATTCAGCAGAACCGAGGCGTCCCCCGATCCAAAGTTAGACAGTACCAAATCCTCCTTCCCATCCCCGTTGAGGTCAGCGGCCGCGACCGAAAACGGTGTGTCGCCGACCTGATACAGGGTTTGTTGAGTGAACCGACCATCTCCGAGGCCCAACAGAATCGCCACAGCGTTTGAAGTGGAGCTTGCCACTGCGAGGTCCGGGACATGATCGCCGTCAAGATCAACCACAGCAATTGACCGTGGAAATACCCCAGCCGGGAACTCACTGCCGGAGGCGAATTCCCCATTTCCCATTCCAAGCAGCACCGATACGTTGGCAGATCCTGAATTTGCCACAACAAGATCCTGAACACCATCATCGTTGAAATCGCCTACGGCCACAGATGAAGGACGGGAACCAGCGCCGAAGCTTTTGGCTGGACCGAAGGTACCATCGGGTTGGCCCAAAAGGATCGAAACGGTTCCGGGGGTTTCGAGCTGGTTGCCCGCCACACTGAGGGAAAAGTTTTCGTTCGCAATCGCCAAGTCCTGAATTCCATCCAGATTGAAATCTCCGATGGCCACAGATGAGGGAGCAAATCCGGCAGTGAATAAGCTTGGTGGCCCAAAAGTTCGCCCATCCCCAAGGCCAAGAAGAACTGAGGCGCCGCTTTCAATCTCTCCCACTCCTCTAGTAACGACAACCAAGTCAGGAATGCCATCGACGTTGAAATCCCCGATCCGAACGGCCAAAGCTTCCAGGCCGGGAGTCCGGATGCGGACCTCCTGCTCGAAAGTTCCGTCGCTGCGTCCGAGGAACACTGAAACGCCAGGGGAGAGGGTGGATTGCAGGCTGCTGATGACCAGGCCGTCAGAAGCGATCGCTAGGTCTGGTATACCGTCGAGGTTGAGATCTCCAATCGCGACCGACCAGGGAAAGGCTTGAACTTGCAAGGGGTTCTGAGGATCAAATACCCCTCCACCGACACCGCGAAGGATCGAGAGGTCACTGACGGCACCTGGGAGCAACCCAAAATTCGCGATGACGAGATCTGGTACATGGTCGTGGTTCAGGTCGCCAATAGCCAACCCTGTGGGGAATTGTTCCAGCGGCAAGCGTTTGTTGGCGCTGAAAGTCCCGTCGTCCAGAGTGAGGAGAATTGAAAGGCTGTTCGAGGCAAAGTTGACAGCCGTAAGATCGAGTAGCCCATCGCCATTGAAATCTCCCATTGCGAGAGACGCCGGTTCAACGCCGACTTGGTACCGCCTTTGTGTTGAAAAAGATCCGTCTCCCGTACCTGTCAGGACAGAGATGTCATCTGAACTCCAGTTCGCCACTGCGAGATCCGGAATGTGGTCTCCGTCGAAATCCCCTACTTCAATTGACAATGGGAATGCGCCTCCTTGAAACCGAGCGCTGCTCCCAAAGGTCCCGTCTCCTCGACCTAGGAGAACAGAGATATTTTCGTCGTATTTGAAATCCGCCACCGCGAGGTCCTGAACTCCATCCCCGTTGAGATCCCCAACGCTGATAGAGTGGGGCTCATCTCCAGCTTCGAAGCGGGTCTGCGGAGCGAAACTACCATCGCCCCGGCCCAAGAGTATGGATATGTCCGACGATGATTTATTCGCAGTTGCGAGATCCTGAATTCCGTCTTCATTAAAGTCAGCAACAACCAAACCCAGCGGAGAGAGCCCGACCACGAAACCTCCAACAGATTCAAATGTCCCGTCGCCGTTCCCAATCATTACAGTCACATCGTTCGAAAGAGAATTTGCTACTGCCAAGTCTTGGATACCATCCCGATTGAAATCTCCAGTCGCGATAGCTCCAGGCCCCCGTCCAGTGACTAGGCGCGTGATGGGCCTAAACCCACCGTCGCCGCGGCCGAGGAGAATGATGATTTGGTCGGAGCTATCGGTGGCCACGGCTAGATCAAGTACGCCGTCAAGGTTGAAATCCGCCGTAGCGATGGCGACTGGACCGTGGTCTACGCGTATCCGGATCTGAGAGCGAAATCTCCCTTCACCAAACCCAAGGAGTATAGAGACGTAATCAGAACCCGAGTTGGACACTGCCAAATCCTCTTCGCCATCAGAATTGAAATCGCCGGCAACGACTGAGGAGGGGCCAGTGCCGACCTCCAGGACTTGATGGTTGAACAGCGTTCCAGCGATCACCAAGGAGGTCGCTGCGAAATTGAAGGGCACGAGGACCAAGAGTGATATTGGAACTCTGACCCAAGGCCGACAGGTTCGCTTACTTGAGGTCACGGAAGGTTATGTGTGGATCAGCCCTCTACGTTAAATGAAAATTGCTTATCACGGGTCTAGTACGACGATTGAAGCAGGGAGTCAAGCGAAACTCACTGACAATACACGGGATCCGCGTGGAACAAAGACCAGGAATGTGTAGCACCCACCTCCCTCTCGTAAAGGGGAGAGCTTCCATAAGGTTCAAACTAGGCTCGACCGCGGCATTGCATCAAGGAGAATGTTTTTGCGTATTCCACATTCTCGTCCATGAATGATAAAAATAGTCCGTGGACGATTGTTCGTCCTATATCTCTCTGACCAATGGATTATTGAAGTGCACCGGGGGCTGACACAATTCCCTCTCGCTCTCCATCAAACGTGTATTGAGACGAGAGAGAGTCTAAAGGAGCCACCCCAACACGATATGCCGAAGAACGAATCCTAGTCCGAGTGGCTTCCGGGGTTAGGGAGGTTCCAGGATAGCCTGCTTGCTCCTTCAAGAGAGCAACAACCCCCGTCACGAGTGGCGCGGAGAAGCTTGTTCCAGATAGGTTAATAAGGCCACCACCATTCTTCAAGGTTGTGATTCCGATCGATTGGAGCCCGCAGGTTGATGCTCCACTTATGAGTAAATTCTCGCGGGCCTCGCCCGGAGCAGAAATGGTAACGCCGATTCCTGATGTCGGGTTGAATGCTCCATCAGTTGTGAAATATGATGCCGCATCTGAGGGCACCCAAGGGATACCGCTGCAGCCGCCTGTGTTGTCGCCATAACCCTGTTGAGCAGTCGTACTGGCAACGGCAATTACCTCAGGATAGGCGGCTGGGATTACGTTACTGACTTCGACAGTCGGAAAGTTGGATGCGGCCACAACGACGACAATGTTGTGGGCGTACAGTGAAATAATCGCATCGTGGAGAGCTGGGTCGTCGTTTATGGTGCCAAGTCGTCCCACGCTCATGTTGACTACCTGGATTATCGGTGGCACCGCTCCATTGTTGTAGAAAATCCATTCGATGGCTTGAATTAAGTAGCTGTCAAAGGTTTGGCCAGCGCTGTCAAATGCCTCGAGATTAAAAATGGTGGCATCAGGGGCTACGCCAACCACATCAACCGAATTGTTCGCAGCTGCGATTACCCCCGCCACGGAAGTTCCGTGACCACCGTTGGGGTCATAATCTTGATTGCAGGATGCGATTGCGAAGCATGAAGGGCTTATTACATTGGAACCATCGGCTCGGATGAAATCTCGGTGAGCAGTATATATACCGGTATCAATCATCGCAACCCCGACATTCCGTCCGGTGAATGCAAGAGTGCCGGGAGCTGCGCCAATCCGCAGAACACCCTCCGGCGTTTGTTGGCCTTGTGGATTACCACCTCCACCGCAGTCAAAGCAGTTCACTTTGGACGGCCAGCCCTCTAGATCATCGCCCGGGAAGAGTTGGCGATCTGGCACAATCGACTGTACCTCTGGATTACTCTCAAGCAGCTGCCTAGCCTTTGCATTTGGCAGGCGGGCAGCGGACGCATTCACAATTCGGAAGTGGCGAAAGGAGACACCTCCTGCTGCCTGCAGGGCTTGACTGCGATGCTCGAGAGAAGTTCCTTTGTGCCAGATGACGATTACGCGATCAGCCGATGACTCTGCTCCTGCACTGACGGCTGATGGGAAAGGAAGGGTTGCGAAAGCAAGGGTAATAGTAAGAGCCCACCGACGCATCCAAGGCGCCCTGCAGTTCCTGGAATACATTTTAGCGGCCTCCACAGCGGGGACAGTTCACTCCGCCAGCGATACTGTGCAGCAATCTCTCGTCTGTTCGCATTGCAACCGTATTGGCATGAACAGATAGGTGGCGCACGGAAGCGAGTGGCGAAGCGAAGTGCTGCAATGGGGTTCGTGCTAGTTGGGACGAAGGAAGCCTTACTGATCCAGACTAGAGGAGTCGAACGCGAAGGAGTTTCGTGAAGTGGAACTGATCTATCTGGCGGACCATGACTCGCGCGTTTAGGGTTAGGGAATAAACCTTCCTCTTGGACACTTGCTACGGCTAAGAATCTAAGAATCTCCTTACTGGCAAGCGCAATCCATTGGGTCTTGTCTTCGGTGGCGAGCATCTACGTACCCCGCGGCCACGCTATACCCCACATCGTGGCGAAGGGAGTAGCAAACCTTATATCTCTGTTTACCGCTCTGGCGGGAATTTGTCAACCTTCGTCTGACAGTCCTTCCGACAAAGAAGGTCGATACACGAGAACTTGATGTACTAGTGCGGTGTCCATACCACTCCAGGGGGCGACTGACATGACATGAGATACCCTCGGAGTTACTGCTCGCGGGCCGACAAGGAGCTGGACGGGCGACCCGAGTGCACGCGCAGCTGTTGGCTGCCGCAGGCCGCAGCGTCTCGGAAACCTCGTGCGAGGTGAAGCGCGATCGCAAGTGGGTTCAGCAATGGCTGCGACCCTTTCAGAGGATTCCTATGCCCGGGCCGAAGGTTTCCCCCCGAAGAGCGGCATGAGGTCCTGGGGTTCGCGTTTCACTCGGCGACGGAGCTGGCCGTCCGCAGGATTGACCTGCTCTACTTGCATCCGTGGCGGGGTTGGCGGGTGGTGTGTATGGGCGACAGGGCCAGGTGCAAACCCTCGACTGGATCGTCGAACGGACGCTTGCGTGGCTCGGCTGGTTCCGCTGGTGCGTCATGAACGTCTCGTCGAGACATACTTCGGCTTCTTTCACGTAGCCTGCCTGCCGCTCACGCTGCGGCAGATTTTGAAATGAGTTCTAGGCTAAACTTCAGCCTCCCCCAAGAGGCAATCTCTTGAGAGCGGTCGCTAATGATCAGGCATCCCGCGGCAAGGTGGACCCGGCGACGAGTCCGAGTGAATTAGACGCTGCGTGCCGAGACTGTACGCGTGGGTTGCGCAGCCATAAAAGTTAAGATGTCCGCCTTTATCTCGGAGAGCCCGGTGAACGTCAGCGAATTGAAGAAGATCCTGGAGCGCGTGCGCGCCGGCAGAGCCTCGCCCGACGAGGCGCTGCGGCGGCTGAAGACTCTGCCTTACGAGGACCTGGGCTTCGCCAAAGTCGACAATCACCGTCATCTCCGCCGCGGGTTTCCCGAGGTGATCTACGGCGAAGGGAAGACCGTGCCGCAGATCGTCGCCATCATGGGACGGATGGCGTCGAAGCGCCAGCCGGTCCTGGTCACGCGGGTCTCGTCCGAGGTTTTCCGGCAGGTCCGCCGGCGATTTCGCAAGGCGGTCTATCACGCTCCCGCCCGGGCGGTGACCCTCGACGCGCCGGGCCGGGGGAAGGCGCGCCCGGGGATTCTCGTCCTGGCCGCCGGCACCTCGGACCTGCAGGTCGCCGAGGAGGCGGCGGTGACCGCCGAGGTGATGGGGAACCAGGTGGAGAGGGTGTACGATGTCGGTATCGCCGGGCTGCACCGGCTGCTCGATCATAAGGACAAACTGCTGAAGGCACGTGTGATCGTGGTCGTCGCAGGCATGGAGGGAGCCCTCCCTAGCATCGTGGCCAGCCTGGTCGATGTTCCGGTGATCGGGGTGCCAACCAGTGTAGGATATGGCACCGGTATCAAGGGGGTGGCGGCCCTCATGGGGATGCTCAACAGCTGCGCGGCGGGGCTCATGGTGGTCAACATCGACAACGGCTTCGGGGCTGGTTATGCAGCGTCCACAATTAATACTACAGAAAGTAATTCTCATAGATAGTAATATGACTTGGCGATAGACTGCATCGCTGATTTTGACCTCACACTGAAACAATCCACCAGAATTTTTGCCTTTCTTAACCCCCTTTCTTGACAACCCCGGGGCGTGGTTCGTATATTACGTATGCGTTGGTCTGTGGGCTTTGGTAATCCTTTGTCGGTCCAAGCACTTCCACGGCCCGGCACATTAAGAACTTAGGGTTACGCGGCTGGAGCAGTGGCCTGCAGCGTGCGGCCTGGGCGGTGCATCCCACGCCCTGTCGCACTTGTCTAATAAGGTGTTGGTGGACTCACGGCTTGAAAGGAGGGAGTTCCTGAATGCCCCTCGTGAGGGTTCGCGAGGATGAGTCGCTTGAGAATGCGCTTCGCCGCTTCAAAAGGAAATGCGAAAAGTCGGGCGTGCTGTCCGAGCTGAAGAAGAGGCAGCACTACCTCAAGCCGAGCCAGAAACGGAAGATCAAGGCGCTGGCGGCACGGAAGAAGGCTCTGAAGCGCCTTGCCCAGGAGAGACGATTCAGCGATTGATGGGAGGCCCCGAGAAGAGTGGGAGGGAAAGACAGGACTGACGTCGTCGAGAGCGTGAGGGCGCGCGCCGACCTGCGCGACATCGTTTCCGACTACCTGCCACTCAAGAAAAGCGGCTCGCGGTACCGGGGGCTCTGCCCGTTCCACGCGGAGAAGACGCCGTCGTTTTACGTGGACGCCGAGAAGCAGCTGTTCTACTGCTTCGGTTGCGGCGCGGGCGGCGATGTTTTCAAGTTCCTGATGCTCTATGAAAAACTGGAGTTTCCCGAGGCGCTGCGGGCGCTGGCGGATCGATACGGCATCGCGATCCCGGTCGCGTCGCGGGGGCCGGAGAGCGGCGAGCGCCAGAAGGTCCTGGCGGCCAACCGGCGGGCGCTCGATTACTTCCGCGAGCAGCTGCGGCAGCCGGGTGGCGAGCGGGCGCGGAAATACCTGGCGGGCCGCGGCATTGGCGCCGGCACGATCGAGACGTTCCAGCTCGGTTACGCGCCGGAGGGCTGGAGCGGCCTGAAGGGGAGCCTCGCGGCGGGCGGTCTGTCGGAGGCGCAGGGGGTTCTGGCCGGACTGCTGGCGAAGAAGGAGGACACCGGCAGGACGTACGACCGGTTCAGGCAGCGGGTCATCTTCCCGATCGTCAACCTGAGCGCCGAGACGATCGGCTTCGGCGGGCGGGTATTGGGCGAAGGCGAGCCGAAATACCTGAACTCTCCCGAGACCCACGCGTTCAACAAGGGGGACAACCTCTACGGGATCGGGATGGCCCGGGAGGGGATTCGGAAGGAAGGGTACGCCATCCTGGTCGAGGGGTACATGGACGTCATCGCCCTCCACCAGGCCGGCGTCACGCACGCCGTGGCGACGCTCGGCACCGGCTTCACGACCGGGCACGTCAGGCTCTTGAAAAGATATACCGACCGGGTGGTGGTGAACTTCGACCCGGACGCGGCCGGCAGGGCAGCGGCGCGGCGCTCCCTGGAAGTGCTCCTGGAGAGCGGCTTCGAGGTGAACGTCGTGGCGCTTCCGCCGGGGAAGGACCCGGACCTGTTCGTCCGGGAGCACGGAGCGGAGCGCTACCGCGAGCGGCTCGGGGCGGCGCCGCCGTACATCGAGTTCCTGACGCGCGACGTGGCGACGCGCCACGACGTCTCGGGGACCCGGGGGAAGGTGGCGGCGCTGAACGAGGTCCTGCCGTTCCTGGCGCGCATCGACAACCCGGTGCGGCGGGCCGGACACGTGGAGATGATCGCCGGGGTCCTCGGCATCGAGGACCGGCTGGTGCTGCAGGAGATGCAGGATGCGGTGCGCGAGCGCCGCAAGAGCCTGCAGCCCGGGATGGTCACCGGGGCGCGCGGGGCCTGGCTGGTGAGCGAGGCCGAGTCGCGCATCCTGCGGGCGATGCTGGATTCGCGCGACGTCCGCAAGGCGATGCTGGACGAGCTGCAGGCGGACGACCTCGAGATCAGCCGGATCGCGCCGATCGTCAAGGTGATCCGCGATCTCGTGGTCAGACAGGAGGACGTGACGTATCCTCGGGTGGCGGCGCTGGTGAGCGACGACGCCCGGGACATCATCACCAGGGTGGCGGCCTTGCCTCATCCCCCGGCGACCCTGGAGGAAGGGCGCGGGTGCCTGATGGCCCTGCGGGCGGCGCGGCTGGAGCGCCAGATGGGCGACATCCAGAAGCGGCTCGAAACCGGGGGGAAGGCGATGGAGATCGACGAGCTGCTCCGTCGCAAGGTTGAATTGAAGCGAAGAATCGAGGCGCTCCGCCAGGCCTCGCCGTCGTCCTAGAGGAGAACGACTTTGGGCATCGAAGAAAAATACGAAGAGGTTCGACAGCTGATCAACCTCGGAAGGGAGCGCGGCTACCTGCTCTACGACGAGGTGAACGACGTGCTGCCCGAGGAGGTGCATTCTCCCGAGGACCTCGACGACATGTTCCTGCTGTTCGACTCTCTCGGCATCGAGATGGTCGACTCGGAGGAGAAATACAAGGCCAAGCTCGAGGAGAAGGCCGCGGCCGCCGAGAAGGAGGAGGCCGAGGAGACCAAGATCGATCTGTCCCCGGGCACCCTCGAGAAGACCAACGACCCGGTGCGCATGTACCTGCGCGAGATGGGCACCGTCCCGCTCCTGACGCGCGAGGGCGAGGTCGAGATCGCCCGGCGCATCGAGCGCGGCGAGAAGAACGTGGTCAAGGCCCTGTCGCGCAGCCAGTACGTCATCCGCAAGCTGATGGAGTACGGCCACAAGATCCGCGACAAGCAGATCCGCGTCGAGGACCTGATCATCGTCACCGACGACGACGAGGAGGGCGCCGCCGAGCGCAAGCGCCGCCAGCTCCTCGACGCCATGACCCGCATCCAGCGCCTCAGCCGCAAGGTCGAGGATCACGAGAAGCACCTGGCCCGCCTGACCGAGGGCTCGCGGCGCTACCGCGAGGTGCTGCACACCTTCGCGCGCGTGCGCGTGCAGCTCGGCCTGGTCATCCGCGACATGGGGATGACCACCGGCAAGGTGAAGGACCTGTCCCGCAAGATCAAGGACACCTCGGCGAAGATGAAGGACCTGGAGGACGACATCCGGTCGTACCACCGGCGCCTGAAGCTGACCCGTGACCTGAAGGCCCGTCGCGACCTGCGCGACCGGGTGCGCTCGGCCGAGGAAGAGATCTCCCGCGTCGCCCGCGAGATGGACACCACGCCGGACGAGATCAAGAGCACCTCCGAGGGGATCCGCGCCGGCGAGGCGATGGCGGCGCGCGCCAAGACCGAGCTGGTCGAAGCCAACCTCCGCCTGGTCGTGTCGATCGCCAAGAAGTACACCAACCGCGGCCTGCAGTTCCTCGACCTGATCCAGGAGGGGAACATCGGGCTGATGAAGGCGGTCGACAAGTTCGAGTACAAGCGCGGCTACAAGTTCTCGACCTACGCCACCTGGTGGATCCGCCAGGCGATCACCC
>CAYLND010000078.1:0-16982 GCA_964384905.1 uncultured Acidobacteriota bacterium | reverse complement strand
CGCCGTCACAGACGGCGCGGGCGCGGCGCCGCCCCGGGACTCCAGGTGGTCGGGTCGGATCAGCCGCCCGCCCGCGGCCGCACGGGCGGCCGCGAGGACTTCCCGGTCGCGGCCGATCCTCCGCCCGGCTCACGCGTCGTCCCCGAGCGCGCCGTGGCGGCGGAGGCCCCCATGGCGCTCAGACCGCCCCCTCATCCGGAAGGGGCGATCGCGGAGGGCCCGCCCGAAGCCGCCCCGTCCGAACCGAAGCCGAAGCGGCGCTGGTGGCGCCGCTCGTTCGGCAAGGGATGAGCGGCGGAGGGTCCGTGGCGCTGCGCCTCCTGCACTTCGAAGCCTGCCCCTTCTGCGAGAAGATCCGGCTGTCACTGGCGCGCATGGGTCTCGCTTACGAGTCCGAGACGATCGAGCCGGACGATCGGCGCCGGGTCGAGGAGATTTCCGGACAGAGACTGGTCCCCGTGCTGTGCGACGGAGATCGCATCGTCCCGGATTCCACGCGGATTCTCAGATACCTGATCGCCCGCTATGGCGATACGAACATGCTTCCGGGCGACCCGGCCGAGCAGGCGCTCGCCTGGATCGTCGAGGACTACGCCGACGAGGTCCTCGGTCCGCTCCTGCGCGCGATCCTGGAGGATCGGGCGGCGTCCGGCGCCTCCCTCCAGCCGTCCGAGCGTCGCGAGCTCGAGAGGCATCTCGAGACCCAGTTCCGCAATCTCGAGCAGCTGTTCTCGCAGCGGCGCTTCGTGTTCGGCGGCATGCCCGGGTTGGCGGACATCTCGCTGTACGCCTTCCTGAGCCGTCTCGTGCGGCTCGGGAAGCGCGAGATCTCCTCCGGGTTTCCCCACCTGAAGGCATGGTACGGCCGGATGGAAGAGCTCTGACGTCAGGCGGCCAGCAGGACCCGGAAGAATCCCTCGATGGCGTCGATGAATTCGGACACCGACGTCAGGCTGTTGATCCTCTGACGCAGGCTCCTGCCGTCCGGCAGACCGTGCGTGTACCAGCCGGTGAAGGTGCGGATCTTATGGAGGGCGAAGCGCTCCTCCTCGCGCTCGCGGAGAAGGGAGAAGTGGAACAGGATCAGATCGCGCCGCTCCTCGATCGTCGGGGCCGGGGCCTGGCCACCCTCACGGGCGGCCGCGATCTGCCTGAAGATCCACGGGTTCTTGATCGCGGCACGTCCGATCATGATCCCGTCGCAGCCGGTCTCCCGCAGCATCGCCAGCGCGTCCTCGGGCGATTCGATGTCGCCGTTGCCGCTGACCGGGATCGACACGGCCCGCTTCAGCCGCCGGATCGGCTCCCGATCGGCCCTGCCTGAGAACATCTGCCGCGCGGTGCGGGCGTGCAGGGCGATGGCGTCGGCTCCTTCGCCCTCGCAGATCCGGCCCAGCTCGAGATAGTTCATGCGCGCCTCGTCGAGCCCGAGGCGGAACTTCACCGTGAGCGGGATCGTCACGCTCCGGCGCACCGTCCGGATGATCGCGCGGGCGAGACCTGGATCGCCCATGAGCGCGGCCCCCGCGCACCCCTTCAGGACCTTGTTGGCGGGACAGCCCATGTTGATGTCGACGATGTCCGCGCCGATGGCCTGGACGAACTCCGCCGCCTCGGCCATCCTGCCGGGCTGGCTGCCGTAGATCTGGATCGCCAGCGGTCTCTCCTCCTCGGAAAACTGCATCATGTGCCGCGTCTTCTCGCTGCCCCGGGTCAGGGCCTCCGAGGAGATGAACTCCATCGTCACCAGGCCGACGCCACCGACCCGTTTCAGGATGAGACGGTAATACTGGTCGGTGATCCCGGCCATCGGGGCCAGGATGAACGGAGGTTCGATCGGAACCGGGCCGATGCGCATGGACGGTATTCTCGCACGACGGGGCGCCCGCGCTCCAGAGGGAGGCAGGCGCCCCGGTTCCTGTCGGTCTGTCGTCTGGCGATGGCGCGCGGGCGGAGGGGCCCGCGACGTTCACGGGAGAGGCTCTTCCGGGCTCGGTTTGTTGATCACCATGCAAGCCTTGGCGCAGGTGCTGGCGTTTCCGCCGAGGTTCTTGCAACAATCCATGCAGGCCCCGTGGTTCCGCTCCTGGAAGCAGGTGTCGACTCCCGCCGGGAGCTCCTGAATCGATCCGCTGCCGGCTCCGCGGTGGTGCACGGGCACGAGCCCCGCCCGGACGAGCACCATCAGGGCATCGGCACGCGGCCGGGTCACGATGCGTCCGGGGTTGGTGGTGGAAGCCCCGATACCGAGACTCTTCAGAAGCGCGACCGCGCCCGCCTCGGTGATCGGGGCGTCGGGACGCGTGCCGAGATCGATGTCCTGCAGCTGGCGCGCGCTCAAGGGAGTGCCCGTGGCGCCAGCCGCGACCTCGATAGCGCGGCTCAGGGACCTGGCGGTCACCGAACTGGAAGTCTTTTCCGTCCCGGCGATCGTCAGCGTCGTCAGGATGACAGCAATCAGTGATCCGATCGTCAGTACTCTGCTCTTCCTCCAACTCATCGTCATCGACCTCCGCCGTCTCTGGTCTGGAAGGAACGCGGGAAACGTCCGTGCGGCTGTCTAACATGTACGGCGATCCATCAGCAATGTCAACGCATTTCGCCGTCCTGCCAAGATAACGCGCCGCAGATTGTCAGCACGCGCGCCTCGTGCGCGCCGACATCCCGGTCGCCACCCGCGAAAAGGGCTTGACAACTACTCACCTGGCGGTACCTAAGACCCTGTACCCGCTCGGGATAGTTGGATGATCGTATCGGAGGAAGCGTGAGCAGCAGGTCCGCTGAAAGTCAGCGTTCCTCCAACGCGAGGGATCGCGAAGGTCGTGGTCCGCGCGCGGGCCGCGGCATGAGGACCGATGCGGTCTGAGATGCGCGGACCGGGATTTCGGGTACTGACATGCGCCGCGGCCCTCTTGGTGCTCATGATTGTCGGGCGCCTGGTTGTCGCCGCGGGGACCATTACCCTCTACGTCGACATAAGGAGCGCCTGCTCGACCGGGTGCGGCACGCCGTCGGCGCCCTACCCGGCGATTCAGGCCGCCATCAACGACGCTAACAGCCGTATCGTCGCGGGCACGATCAGCGGCGCTACGATCCAGGTGGCGGCCGGCACCTACCCGGAGCGGCTCTTCGTCTATCCGAACGTCCACGTCATCTGCGCCGGTCCCACGGTCACGACAATCGACGCCACCGGCAAGGGACGGGCCGCGGTCGTCTTCGCCAGTGGCGGCACCGGCCGGCTTCTGACCGATTTCTCTATCGAGGGTTGCACCATCAGCGGCGGCTCCGGGGAGACCCGCAGCGGCCGGATGTCGGGGGGCGGGGTCTTCATTTTTGGCAGCGCCGTCGTCAGCAACAACGTCATCACCGGCAACGTCGTGTCCGGCGCCCAGCCCAACTGGGTCGGCGGCGGCGTCTACATCGCCTACGGCGATCCGGTCGTCATCGGCAACACCATCAGCCGGAACGTGCTCAATCCGCCGCCGCTCGGCGGGTCGAGCGATTCTCTGGCCATCGGCGCCGGCATCCACGCCGAGGGCAACGGGATCGGCGTCGTAGCCACCCATTCCCGCATCGAGGCCAACACCATCGTCGACAACGTCGCGCAGGGTGAGGTCGGCAAGGGCGGCGGCATCCGCGTGGACGGTGACACCGGCACCGTCGTCACCCGCAACATCATCGTCGGCAACCGCGCCTCCTACGGCGGCGGCGGGATCATGCTCTACGGCACGGTCACCGTCTCCGACAACCTGGTGTATGGCAATTCCACCACGATGTTCGGGGGCGGCCTCAATATCTATCAGGCCGACGCCCGGATCACCAACAACACCATCGTCGGCAACACGCTCAGCCTGGCGACCAAGCCGTCCGGATACGCCTACGCCAATTACGGTGGCGGCGTGTGCGTCGACGCCCTAATCTCGCAGACCAGCAACCCATCGGTCTATGTCACCAACAACCTGATCGTCGCCAACACCGTCACCGCCGCCGGCACTTCCAGCGGCCTCTACAGCCACATCACCACCCCGATCATCAGCTACACCGATCTGTCGAACAATCTCAGGCTCCCCTCCACGGTGGACGACGTCGGCGGGGACTTCACCGAGGCGCAGGTGATCGGGCTGCGGAACAACACCTCGCAGGACCCGCGCTTCGTGCACGCGCCGTCGTTCGCCGACGTCACCGTCGCCACCGGGACCTCGACCACGGCGGCGGTCCTGATGGCGTCGCGCTATCAAGTCAATCAGGTGGTGGAGTACAACAACGACGGCGTCGCCCGCACGCTGACCGCCGTGAACACGACGACGAACCTCCTGACCTTCACACCGGCTTTGCCGTCGGCATCCCAGGCGTTCAAGCTGCTCGCCAACTGGGGGACCTCGACCGACGTTACCGAGGACTTCCACCTCCAGAGCGGCTCGCCGGCCATCGATGCCGGCACGAGCCAGATCGCGCCCGGTGAGGTGGTGTCGAGCGTCGACCTGGACGGCCTGCCGCGGGTCATGGACGGCAACGCGGACGGGACGGCGGCCGCCGACCTGGGGGCCTACGAATTCATCGTGCCGGACGCGGACGGGGACGGCGTGCCCAACGATCAGGACTGCGCCCCGTTCGTCAGCTCCATCCAGACGCCGCCGGGGCCCGTGGGGCCGACACTGAGAGTCGCGACCGGGGCGCCGACGGCCATCACCTGGACCAAGATCAGCCAGGCGAACGTGTTCAATGTCTACCGCGGGAGGATCGACGGCCTCGCCTTCGCCTACAACCATGTCTGCCTGGAGAGCGACTCTCCCGATCGGGCCGCGCAGGACCCCCCCAACCCCCCGGTCGGAACGGCCTACTACTATCTCGTGAGCGGCGTGAACGTCTGTGGCGAGGGGTGCCTGGGGCTCGCGGCGACTCCGGCGACTTGCGAGATTCCGAACCCGATCCCGTGCTCCTTCGCGCTTAACGACAGGGACGGCGACACGGTGCTGGATATCAACGACAACTGCCCGCTCGCCGCCAACGCGTCGCAGGTCGATTCGGATAATGACGGTGTCGGGGACGCCTGCGACAACTGCGTCGCTTTGGCCAACCCCGACCAGATCGACGCCGACGCCAACGGGGTCGGCGACCTCTGCCAGGACAGCGACCACGACGGCTACCCGTTCACCGTGGACTGCAACGACCTCGACCCGGCGATTCACCCCGGGGCGCTGGAAGTCTGCAACGGCGTCGACGACAACTGCAACGGCTCGGTGGACGAGAATCTGGGAACCACGTCGTGCGGAGTGGGCGCCTGCGCGCGCATCGTCAACAACTGCGTCGGCGGCGCGCCTCAGACCTGCATCCCCGGCACGCCCACCGCCGAGGTCTGCAACGGCGTCGACGACGACTGCAACGGCACGATCGACGACGGTCTGGGCTCGACCACGTGCGGCATCGGCGCCTGCTCGCGCACCGTCAGCAGTTGTGTCAACGGCGTCCAGCAGATCTGCACCCCCGGCACGCCCACCGCCGAAATCTGCAACGGGGTCGACGACGACTGCGACGGGAGGGTCGACAACGGCTTCGCCGACACTGACGGCGACGGTCTCGCCGACTGCATCGACCCGGACGACGACAACGACGGGGTGGCGGACGCCTCCGATTGCGCGCCCTTGATCAACAGCGTGTGGACCGCTCCCTCGGAGGTCGGCCCCACCCTGATGACGGCGGCCGGCGGAGCGCCGAGCGCCTTCCGCTTCACGCCGATTCCCCAGGCGAACGTCTACAACGTGGACCGGGGGGTGTTCAACACGGGCGGCGCGATGGGCAGTGGTGCGACCTGTCTCCTGGCCGAGGTGCCGGTCTGGGGGTTCAACGATGCCGCATCGCCGCCGGTCGGCAGCTCCTTCTATTATCTGATCACGAGCACGAACCGATGCGGCGAAGGCGGCCCGGGACTCGCTTCGTCCGGGCAGCCGAGCGCCATCGCGACCCACTGCGGACCGCAGGGGATCGACACGGATGGGGACACCGTCCCGGACCTCGACGACAACTGTCCCCTGGGCGCCAACCCGACGCAGCCCGACCGCGACCGGGACACCCGGGGCGACCTGTGCGACAACTGTCCTGACACGCCCAATCCGGGACAGGAAGATGCCGATGGAAACGGCATCGGCGACGCCTGCCAGCCCTGAGGAGATGGAACGACCTGAGCACAGCCGGTGAGGGAGGATCGCCTCGAACTTGGACCGAACGGCACGACGGGCGGGGTTTGTATCCCCGCCCGCCGTCAGTAACTCAGAAGAAGGCCGGACCGAGAGGACTCAGGGAAGCGGCTCGCCGGCGCTGCCTTTGTTGATTGCGAAGCACGACTTCGAGCACGAGGTGGCGCTTCCCCCTAAATCCTTGCAGCAGTTCTCGCATTGTCCGTGATTCGAGAGCGCGAGACAGTCCTCCAGTCCCGCGGGCACGACGTCCGTCCCGCCATTTGAAGCGGCCGTGGTGGATGCGAGGCTCGCGGCGAGCAACTGAAGCGCCCGTTCCGCCTTGCCCGGAGTCACTGTCTGGAGCGGCGTCGAAGTCGTGACCTTCACGCCGTAGTAGGCCATGATTTCGGCCAGCTTGCTCTCGCTCAACGGTGCCTTGGGGTCGCCCAGCGGCACGCCCTTTTTGGCCAGGGCCTCGGTCGCAGTCTTGGCCTCGACCCGACCCTTCTCCGCAACCTTGGAGAGCATCACCGCGAAATCCGCTACGGATACGGTCGCCGTGCTCTTCTGGCTCTTCGACTGCTCGGCAGCCGATGACGCGACCGGCAAGGCGGCCGTGAGAACCAGCGCGAGCAAGGGTCTTGAAATTCTCATGATGGCCCTCCTGTGGGCGGAAGTAGACTGTGACCAGAATCCGCATGTTTTGTACCGTCAACTGAGGTGTCAGTCAACCTATTTTGTAACTGGTACAGCAATTCGGGTTGGCTCGCGGGTCCAGCAACCGCATTCCTGGCGGTCCGCGAAGCGCGCAGGTTCCATGTCGTTAATTGCTTGACAACGACCGCGTTACGGAGGATAGAGGGGGGGGCGGCTTCTCGCAACCGATCGGAGCCCGGAGGGGGCATGGGCCTGCGAGCCAGAGGTCGTGGCGCCAGCTTGGTGGCGCTCCTGATCCCGACAGCCGCCCTGGCTGCCGACATCACGCTCTACGTCGACGCCTCGAGCACCTGCACCACCGGCTGCGGCAGCTCCGCGAGCCCCTACCCCACCATCCAGGCCGCGATCAACCAGGCGAACACGCAGATCGTCGCAGGGACCGCCACCGGCGCCACCATCCAGGTGGCGGCCGGCTATTACCGCGAGCACGTCTTCATCTACCCTGACGTCCATGTCGTCGGCGCCGGCGCCGCGAGCACCACCATCGACGCCACGGGGGCGGGTCGCAGCGCCGTCATCTTCGCCCAGGGGAACACCGGCCGGCCCCGGCGCAATTTCTCTCTCGACGGATTCACGGTGACCGGCGGCAGCGGCGAGGTGGGGGCGGTATTCGATTCGGTGACCGGCGGCGGCATGTACATCTACGGCGACGCGGTCGTGACCAACAACGCCATCGTCGGGAACGTCCTCTCGGGACGGCTGACCGACTGGCTCGGGGCCGGCATCTTCGTCGCCTACGGCCAGCCGATCATCGCCAACAACGAGATCGCCCGAAACATCAGCACGCCGCCGAAGACCGGCGGAGCCGGCGACACCCACGGCGCCGGCGGCGGGATCTTCTCCCTCGATTCGAGCTCGTCGCCGCAGATCGTGGGGAACCGCATCCACGACAACCTGGCCCAGGCGGAGATCGGCCGAGGAGGAGGACTGTGGCTGCGGGGCGGGGCGGCGACGGTGGTCAGCCGCAATGTCATCTATGGCAACCGCGCCTCCGCCTCGGGCGGCGGCGTCGAGCTGTACGGAGTCACCCGGCTGGAGGGCAGTCTCATCTACGGCAACAGCGCCGGCGAGTCGGGCGCGGGTGTCGATCTGCTCAATTCCGTTGCCGTGGTCACGCTCAACACGATCGTCGGCAACGCGCTGACCGAGACGACGATTCCGTCGGGTTACACCTACTCCACGACCGGCGCAGGTCTTTATACGGAGAGCACCCTGCCGCCTCCGAACAACCCGCCGGTTCGCGTCACGAACAACCTGCTCGTCGGCAACTCCCTCAGCTTCAATGGAGCCGGGGCGGGCCTCTTCAGCCTGCAGTCGTTTCCCGCGATCGGCAACAATCTCTTCGATTCCAACGTCAAGCGACCGACGACGGCGTCCGACATCGGGGGGGACTACACCCCGGCCCAGGTCATCGGCTCGTCGGGCAATCTGGCGCTCCCCGCGCTCATGGCCCGCCAGCCGCGCTTCTACGACGTGACGGTGCTGGCTGGCACCGCGACCACGGTGAAGGTCCAGGAGACCACGCGCTATCAGATCGGCGACGTGCTCGAATACGGGACCGATGGCATCGGACGCCTGGTGATCGCGGTCGATGGCGTCGCGAACGCGCTCACCCTCTCCCCGGGGCTGGCCTCCCCGAGCTCCGCCTACGCCCTGCTGCTCGACTGGGGGCCCTCCGCCACCAACCTGAGCGAGGACTTTCATCTGCTCGCGGCATCGCCCGCCATCGACGCCGGCACGAATGCCGACCTGGAGCCGGCCGACCTCGACGGCGTGACCCGGCCCCAGGACGGCAACGCGGACGGCACGGCTGTGGTCGACATGGGGGCGTACGAACGACCGAACCCGGACACGGACGGGGACGGAGTGATCGACTCCCTCGATTGCGCCCCGCTGGCCGGCAGCGTCTGGCAGTTGCCGGAGGCGGTCGGCGATTCGCTGAGTCTTTCGGCGGGCGCCGGGAGCAGCATCGGATGGAGCCTGGCGTTCCAGGCGAACGTCTACAACGTGTATCGGGGCCTGATCGGTCCGGGGGCGTTCGTCTACAACCACGTCTGCCTCGAGGCGGGATCGATCGACACGTTCTCCCAGGACACCTCCACCCCGGCACTGGGTCAGGCCTTCTACTACCTGGTGGCCGGCGCCAGCCGCTGCGGCGAAGGACCGCTCGGGACGGACAGCGCCGGACACCCGATCCCTGCCGCGCAGCAGGCCTGCGGGATCCTCAACGTCGACTCCGACCACGACGGCGTTCTCGATCCCGACGACGGCTGCGCCCAGGTCGCGACCCCCGACCAGATCGACACCGACCGCGACGGTCGTCCGAACGCCTGCGACAACTGTGCGGCCGTGTTCAACCCCCGCCAGACCGACTTCAACAGCGACGGGATCGGAGACGCGTGCGAGGACTCGGATGGGGACGGTGTCCTGGACGCCGCCGACTGCGCGCCCGCCAACAGCCATCAGCAAAACCCGCCGCCGGAGGTGCCGCCGGGTCTGCTGCTTCTCGATGCCGTCCAGGGACACGCCAAATGGCCGTTCGCCTTCGAGGCCCCGCTCTACAATTTCTATCGCGGCGTGATCGCCGCGGGGAACGCGTGGTCTTACAACCATGCCTGCAGGACGGGCGCCCTGATGGTCACGGAGGCGACCGACCCGGCCGCGCCCGCGCTCGGCTTGGCCTTCTACTACCTGGCCTCGGGAGTCAATTCCTGCGGCGAGGGGCCGCTCGGGTCGCAGCCGGGCGGCGCCGCCACGCCGGCCAACGGCTCCTGTCCCGTCCCCTTCACCGATTCCGATCATGACGGGATCAACGACGTGTCCGACGACTGCCCGCTGGTGGTCAACCCCGGCCAGGAGGACGGCGACGGCGACGGACGGGGGGATCTGTGCGACAACTGCCCGACGGTCTGGAACCCCGATCAGGCCGACGCGAACGGCGACGGCATCGGCGACGCCTGCCAGCCCTGAGCACGGGCCGGCGAGCGACCTGTGATAAGTTGGTGCCCATGCTCGACGTGGCCGATATCCAGTCCGCGCTGAGGTCGTTCGACCTCGACGCCTGGCTGCTGTACGACTTCCACGGCCTCAATCCGATCGCGCGTCGCGTCATCGGTCTGGGGTCCGACCGGTTCGCGACGCGCCGCTGGTTCGGCTTCCTCCCGGCCGCGGGCGAGCCGGTGTGGCTGCACCACGCAATCGAGGCGCATCTGTTCGGCGAGCTCCCGGGGCGTCGCGTCCCTTTCGTCGCCTATCGCGAGCTGCAGGACAGGCTGCGCGACACGCTGAAGGGCGTGAAGCGCGTGGCGATGGAGTACGTGCCCGGCGGGGCCATCCCGTACGTCTCCCGCGTCGACGCCGGCACGATCGAGATGGTGCGCGCCGCCGGGCCCCAGGTCGTCAGCAGCGCCGACCTGGTGCAGTCGTTCGAGGCGCGCTGGTCGCCCGAGGCCCTCGCGTCGCACCGCCGCGCCGCGCGCGGGCTCAAGGAGGTCCTGCAGGCGACGTTCGACGAGGTGACGCGTGCCGTGCGGAAGAAGGAGACCCTCACCGAGCATGCGCTCCAGCAGTTCATGTGCGATCAGTTCCGGCGCCGCCGCCTGCATTTCGAGCCGCCGATCGTGGCGGTGAACGCGCACAGCGGCAACCCGCACTACGAGCCGCGCGCGCAGGACAGCGCCCCGATCCGGAAGGACGATCTCCTGCTCCTCGACCTGTGGTGCCGGGACGAGCCCGAGGGCTCCATCTGGGCGGACATCACCTGGATGGCCTACCTGGGCCGGGAAGTTCCGGAACGGCACCAGGAAATCTGGAACATCGTGGCCGGGGCGCGCGACGCGGCCGTGGCGTACCTGAAGGAAGGGACGTCCCTGGGCAAGAGGATCCGCGGCGCCGACGTCGACGCGATCGCGCGCCGCCACATCGCCGAGCGCGGCTTCGGCGATCGGTTCATCCACCGCACCGGTCACAGCATCGGGCTGGAGGTGCACGGCAACGGCTGCAACATCGACAGCCTGGAGACCCTCGACGACCGTCAGCTCATCCCGCGCACCGGGTTCTCGATCGAGCCCGGGATCTATCTGGAGGATTTCGGAGTGCGGAGCGAGATCGACGTCTACATGGACGAGCGCGGCGTCGAGGTCACCACCGCGGTCCAGGATCGCATCATCCCCCTCCTCGCCTGACCTTTCAGCGCCGCGGCCGCCTGCCGGAGAACCCGCGGAAGCCCCGCTCCATCTTCACCAGGATGCGGGCGAAGGACTCCACGGTCGGGTGGTCCTTCACCATCTGCTCGATCAGCTCCGGACCCCAGCGGGGATGCCTGCGCATGGCGATCTCGTACAGCACCTCCTCGCTCGAGAGATCCGGTCTGTCCTTACCGAGGGCGGCGACATCGCGCGCCAGAAGGCGCTCCTGGAAAGGTCCGCTGCGGATGAGGCGCCGGTACCCCCCGAGCAGAAGGAGTGCGCCGGAGGCGCCGAGGAAGGCGGCGCGGGAGGCCCGGGCCAGAAGGAGCAACCCGGCCAGCAGCAGCAGCCACTTCGCCACGTCGAGCGCCGGGTCGAAGAAGGCGTGGCGCGCCAGCGACGGTCGATCGAAGTAGCGCAGCCCCTTGAAGTGGAGCGACAGCGCCATCCCCAGGAGGCCCAGGAGCAGCAGGACGGCTCCGGTGCCGAGGGTCACGCCGGCCCCGCGGCGTCCAGCACCTGCCGGGCGCAGGCATGACCGGAGAGAACCGCCCCCTCGATGGTCGCCGGCAGACCGGTCGCGGTCCAGTCCCCCGCCAGATGGAGGCCCGGACGCGGCGTCTGCGTGGAGGGTCGCAGGGCGAGCGAGCCGGGCAGAGACGCCACCGACGCCCGTTTCTCCTTGATGATCAAGGAGTGACGGAGGGCCGTCCTGCGGGAGGACGGGAAGAACCGATGCAGATCGTCCAGGGCGCGCCGCACCAGGGTGTCGCGCGAGGCCTCGACGAAGACGCGCGCGGCGCTCTGCACCAGCGTGACGCCGAATCCGGCGCCGCCACCGGGCGCGTGGCGGCTGAAAATCCACTGCCAGTGACCGCCGATCAGGCCCGCCAGCGGCAGCTCGGTGACGGGAGCGCCGAACCAGAGATAGATCGAGACGATGGGCGACGTCTCGAGACGCGCGCAGCCGGCGAAAAACGGATCCGCCGCCAGCTCCTGCGGCAGCATCTCCAGGAGATCGGCGGGCGGGACGGCGACGATGACCTCGCGGGCCGTCAGGCTCGCGCCGTCGGCCAGCAGCACCCCGCAGCAGCGTCCGCGCTCGAACAGAAGCTGGCGGACCTGCGCGCGCACGCGGACCTCGGAGCCGCGGGCGCGCAGGTAGTGACCCGCCGGCTCGGCATAGAGATCGCTCAGGCCGACACGCGGCACGCCCAGGCGGGATGCATCGGGGCCGCCCAGGAGCAGCTCGCTCAGGACCGGGAGGAACATCGCCGCCGACGCCCGCTCCGGTTCTTCGTTCAGCGCCGCGGTCGCCAGCGGATCCCAGAGCCTCTCCCGGACGCGCTCCGATTGACCGAGCGCCCGGAGCCAGGAGGCGACGGTGACCTCGTCCCGATCGCGCTCCCCCGCCGGCAGGCGACCCAGACGGCGGACATCGCGCGCCACGCGCAAGAGACCGATGCGCTCACGAAATGCCAGTCCCGGGAAGCGCAGGAGCCCCGCCAGCACGCTCCAGGCGTAGAGCGGCGCCGGGGGGAGGGCGAAGACCGACACGGAGCCCCCCGGCTCGACGAACGGGATCCGGAGACGCGCCTGCAGATCCAGCCGGTCCCGCGACCCCACTCGCTCGAGAAGCCTCAGGGTCTCGCGATACGATCCGAGCAGAAGGTGCTGCCCGTTGTCCACCGTGCTGCCGGTCTGCGGGTCGACCCAGGATCGAGCGCGGCCTCCCAGGTGCGGTCGCGCTTCGAGAAGCAGGACCCGGCCCCCCCGCTCCGCCAGGAGCGTGGCGGCGGCCAATCCCGCGAAGCCGCCGCCCACCACGATCGCCTCGGGGGTCCTGCCCGCTCCGTCCTGCATCGCTGGGTTCCCGCAACCGCGGCCGGTTCGATGACCCGAAACCGCCTCTAGACCGCCCCGATCACCCGGGCGCGCAGCGCCACCCCGAGCTGCGTGAGACGCGGCACCGCGAGCCGGCGCTCGAGGACCGGGAAGTCCTCCCGCTCCATCCGCCGCAGGAGCTTGAGGTAGATCGCGCGCATCACCTCTGCGGCGAGGAGCCGCGGCCGATCGGATTCCGGGAGCGCGCGCGCCGCGCTCTCGAAGAAACGGTGGGCCCTGCCGGCCTGATGTCGCATCAGCGAGTCGAAGGCGGCGGTGCGGGCGCCCCGCAGCAGATCCTCCGGCCGGTACCCGGACGCGGCCATCTCGGCGAGCGGCAGGTAGATCCGGCCGCGCGCGGCGTCGGTCTTGAGGTCGCGCAGGATGTTCGTCAGCTGCAGGGCGATGCCGAGATCGACCGCGTACTCCCGGCTCTTCGGATGACGGCAGCCGAAGATCGCCAGGCAGATCAACCCGACCGCGGAGGCCACCCTCTGGCAGTAGAGACGCAGGTCGTCGAAGGTCTCGTAGCGCGTGACCGTCAGATCCATCTCGACGCCGGCCAGGAGGTCCTCCAGGGGCTCCCGGGGGATCGCGAACCGCCGCACGCAGGCCTGCAGCTCGCGCGTCACGTCGAGCGCCGGCCGGCCGGTGTAGCACAGGTCGATCTCCTCGCGGTACACGCGCAGCCCGGCGGCCGCACGCTCGGGCTCGATCGGCCCCTCGTCCGCCAGGTCGTCGATCACCCGGCAGAACGAGTACACCGACTCGATGCCGCGCTTCTGCTCGGCCGGCAGCAGGCCGAAGGAATAGTGAAAAGACGAGCCGGCGGAGGTCCTGGCCCGCCCGCCGGTCCTCATTTGGACCACGTCAACGCCCGGCGGAAAATCACCAGGGCATCCCAGGGGCCCAGCCGCGGGCGGCGCGTCAGGACGTCGAAGCGGGCCGTTTCGATCCGCTCCAGGATGCGCAGGCCGCCGAGCCACGTCAGCCGCAGCTCCATGCGCACGCGGCCGCGCGCGACGTCGCACAGGGGGCGGCCCTCGGTGAACAGCGCGCGCGTCCGCTCCACCTGCGCGCGCAGAAGCGAGCGGAACCCCTCGGTGACGCGCCCGGCCCTCAGGTCGTCCTCGGTCACGCCGCAGCGCTCCCGGGCGTCCGCGGGCAGGTAGATCCGGCCCTTCTCCAGGTCGATCGCGACATCCTGCCAGTGGTTCGCGAGCTGCAGGGCGGTGCAGAAGGCGTCCGACTGCCGCAACAGAGGCGGAGCCTCGAGACCGAAAAGACGCAGAAGGAGCCGCCCGATCGGGTTCGCCGACAGGCGGCAATAGTCCAGGAGAGCGGCCTCGTCGGGATAGCGCCGGCGGGTCACGTCCATCCTGAAGGCCGCGAGCAGATCGAGGAACGGCTGGCGCGGCAGGTCGAAGCGCTCGATCGCCGCGCGCAGCGCGACGAAGACCGGATGGATCGCCTCGCCGCGGAAGCAATCGTCGAGCAGCCCCTGCCACTCCTCGAGACGCTCGGCCCGACGACCCTCGTGCACCACCTCGTCGGCGAAGTCGTCGGCGATGCGCGCGAAGGCGTAGATCGCCTGGACCGCCGGTCGCACGCGCGCCGGCACCAGCCAGGAGGCGACCGGGAAGTTCTCGTAATGACGGCGCGCCAGTCGCGCGCAGAATTCCTGGGCCTCGCGCAGAGAGTGTCCGCCGCGGGGCGCGTCCAGCGGCAGCGACGCCGGGTGCCCGGCCGAGGAGCGCGACATGGAAGGGCGGATGATACCACCGTTGCCGGCAGCCTCGGTCGGCGGGTCCTGGTCTATACTGGCCAAGCCATGTCCCTGGAAAAGAAACTGTTCATCGACGGCGCGTGGCGCGGCACCGGGCGGCTCATGCCGGTGGTCAGCCCCTACGACGGGCACGAGGTGGCGCGGGTGCACCTGGGCGACGAGCGCGAGATGGAGGACGCGACCCTGGCGGCGCTGCGCGCCTTCAAGGAGATGCGCGCCCTGTCGCGCGGCCGGCGCGCCGAAATCCTGAGGTCGATCGCCGGGGGAGTGTCGCGCCGGAAGGACGAGATCGCCGCCACGATGACCGAGGAGATGGGCAAGCCGATCCAGTACGCCCGGGCCGAGGTCGCGCGCTGCATCGGCACGTTCGCTCTCGCCTCCGAGGAAGCGAAGCGCTGGACCGGGGAGGTCGTGCCGGTCGACATCGAGGCGCACACCAGCGGCTATTTCGCCATGACCGTGATGGTCCCGCTCGGCCCGATCGCCGCGATCTCGCCGTTCAACTTCCCGCTGAACCTGGTGGCGCACAAGCTGGCGCCCGCCCTGGCCATCGGCAGCAGCATGGTCCTGAAGCCGGCGCGGCAGACGCCTCTGGAGGCCCTGACGCTGGCCGAGATCGTGCACGAGGCAGGAGCTCCCTCGGGGGCGTTCAACGTGGTGAACTGCGAGCCGGCGGTGGGCGAGCGTCTCGCGACGGACGATCGCTTCCCGTTCCTGAGCTTCACCGGCAGCGTCGGCGTCGGCTGGCGGCTGAAACAGAAGGCCTGGAAGAAGCGGGTCACCCTCGAGCTGGGGGGCAACGCCGCCTGCATCGTGCACTCCGACGCCGATCTCGACTACGCCGTGGGCCGGTGTCTGACCGGCGGCTTCGCGCAGGCGGGCCAGTCGTGCATCTCCGTGCAGCGCATTCTGGTGCACGAGTCGATCTACGGCGCCTTCGAGAAGAAATTCCTGGAGGGCGTGTCGCGGCTGAACACCGGAGACCCGAAGGATCCGGCCACCGTGGTCGGGCCGGTGATCGACGCCGCCAGCGCCGACCGGATTCTGTCGTGGATCTCGGAGGCGAAGGCGGCCGGGGCCCGCCTCCTGGCCGGTGGCACCCGCAGCGGCAACGTGGTGGCGGCGACCGTCGTGGCCGACGCGGACGCGCGTCTCAAGATCTCCTGCCAGGAGGTGTTCGGCCCGCTGGTCAGCCTGGCCCGTTACCGGGACTTCGAGCAGGCCGTGGCGATCGCGGACGACTCGACCTACGGCCTGCAGGCCGGGATCTTCACCCACGATCTGCGGCTCATCCGTCACGCCGTGCAGAACCTCCAGGTCGGTGGCGTCATGGTGAACGACGTGCCGACCATGCGGGTCGACAACATGCCGTACGGGGGGACGCGCGACTCCGGCATCGGCCGCGAGGGGCCGCGCTACGCCATGCACGAGATGTCGGAGCCCCGGCTGGTCCTGTTCAATCTCGACCACTGAGCGGCCGGTGCCCTCCCGCCCGCACCTCCCCCGGTTACGAGACTGTTCCACCCATGGCGCCCCGCCGGGAAATCGCCCGGGCCCGCACTTTGCAGGAACCCCGGAAAAGGCGCGTCAGTAGAATCGTTTCGGATCGGCGGAGGACGGATGGCCAGCGAGCCTGCGGACGTCGAGCTGATCCGCGAGGTTCTGGCGGGCCGGGTCGAACGGTTCGAGATCCTCATCCGCCGGTACCAGCGTCTGGTGGCGACCGCGGCCCTGCGCATGGGGATCCCGCGTCAGGAGATCGAGGACGTGAGCAGCGAGGTGTTCTACAAGGCCTACCGCAGCCTGGCGCGCTACCGGCCGGAGCACGCCCTCTCGACCTGGCTCTACCGCATCACCGTCAACGCCGCCCTGGACCGCCGGCGCAGCCGCCGCCACGAAATCCGGATGGAAGAGCTCTCCCCGAACCTTTCGGATGGACGGCCGTCGCTTGATCAGGAGGCCGGCGACCAGGAGCGCGCCCGACTGCTGCAGGAGGCGCTGGGACGCATCCCCGGTCACTACCGGGCGCCGCTGGTCATGGCGCACATCGAAGGTCTCCCTCTGGACGAGATCGCGCGCGTCCTCGAGCTGCCGGAAGGGACGATCAAATCGAGGCTGTTCCGGGCGCGCGCGCTGCTCAAGGACATCATCCGGCGGCACTATCCGGCGCTCGCGCCCGCCGGCGCGACAGAGGACCGGTCATGACCGGCCGGCGCTCGCGCCTGGCGCGCT
>CAYLND010000077.1:0-17003 GCA_964384905.1 uncultured Acidobacteriota bacterium | reverse complement strand
ACGACCTCGTCGCCGCACAGAGGGTTGAACCCTTCGGCGCGATGGGCGGGCGGCCAGAAGCCGCTCCAGACCGTACCCCGCGAGCAAGGCGACCGCGCCGACCGTGATGAGCGCGAAGCGCTCGGGATAGCGGATCTGTCGGACCGGAGCGACGGAGTGGAACAGGACCCGATACAGGAAGCTGTCGCGCCCCAGCGCCAGCCAGAGGCCGAGGGCTCCGGCAATCGCCAGGAGGCGGCGCCGGGCCCGGTCGCCGCCTCGATGCCACGCCCCGATGGCGGCCAGAAGACACGGGATCACGCCCATATAGAACGACAACAGCAGGGGGTAGCCGCCCTCAAACAGGAAGCCGCCCCACCAGGATGCGGGCGACAGATGCGTCGGATCACCGAACAGCCGGGGCACGACCGCTTCGAGGAGCCGGGCAGGCCGGAGCGACCACTTGAGCCCCTCGGCGTCCCCGAATCCCGCGCCGCGCTCCGAGAGAGGCAGGAGCGAGCGCGCCGGCAGGATCTGTACGGCGGCCAGGAGCACCGCCAGGCCGAGGACGGCGCCAAGACCCACCAGGGCCGCGCGGCGAGGCGCCGGGCGATCGGGCGCGGCGGCGGTCGTTCCGAGGGCCAGCCCCAGGAGCACGAACGCTGCCAAGGACGCGGGTTCCGCTGCCACCAGCACGACCGCCACGCAGCCGGAGGCCGGCGCCAGGAGCCAACGTCGGCCCGGCTGCAGGCCGCGCACGAACAGCCACAGGCCGATGGGGACCCAGGCGGCGGCGGACAGGATGTTCTGCAGGCTGGCGAGCGATGCCATCGGGCCGGACAGGGACAGGACCGCGGCGACCAGACAGGCCGCCTCCCGTCGCAGACCCAGGGCGCCAGCCAGCAGGTACCCGCCCAACGCCAGGAGAGCGAACTGCAGGACGATGGCAGCGGCGAACGCAGCGCGGTACGGCAGGACGAAGAACAGCAGGGTGATCGGGTGCAGCACCAGGGCGTCGGGGTTCGCCAGAAGAGGCGTTCCGCCTCCGTGGTAGGGATCCCACAGGGGAAGACGCCCTTGGCGCAGGCTGTCGGTGACGTAGGCGCGCAGCGGCGCGTGGTTCTGCGACACGTCGCGCAGGTAGAACTGACGCCCGAGGATCGGACCGTGGAACGCCGCCAGGAGCAGGAGGCCGAGAAGGAGCCCGGGCGCCGCCGCCCGCGGGCGCGCCCCGACCCGGTCCCACCCCGTCTCGTGGTGTGCCGCCACGCGCCGTCCCCGATCGAAGGGGCCTAGCCTACGTTCGCCTGGGGCTCTTTCCGCCCGTCCAGCAGATGGTATTTCTTGGCGAAGTAGCGGAAGGACCGGAAGCTCATGCCGAGAATCTCGGCCGCGCGGGTCTGGACGTTCTGGGCGCGCCGCAGGGCCTCCTCCATGTAGTGCTCGCGCAGACGCTCGAGCTGGAGCTCAAGATCGATCCCGCCGTCTGAAAGGACGATCGGGAACTCCTGCGCGGGACGGCCGCCGCTGCGGACCTCCCGGGACAGGCTGTCGACGGTGATCGCGTCCGAGGTCTCGAGCGCCACGGCGCGCTCGACGACGTTCTCCAGCTCGCGCACGTTCCCCGGCCAGTCGTGCTCGAGAAGACGCTGCAGGGCGTCCTCGCTGATGCGCGTGATCTTCTTGCCCATGATCCGGCTGTACTTGACCAGGAAGTGGAGGGCGAGCTTCGGGATGTCGTCCGGCTTCTCGCGCAGCGCCGGCATCCGGATCTGGATGACGTTGATGCGGTAATACAGATCCTCGCGGAAGCGCTTCTGGCGCACCATCTGCTCGAGATCCTGGTTGGTCGCCGCCAGGACCCGCACGTTGACCTCGATCTCGTCCGTACCGCCCACCCGCCGGATGCGGCGCTCCTGCAGGACGCGGAGCAGCTTGATCTGCATCGGCGTGGTGGTGTCGCCGATTTCGTCCAGGAAGATGGTGCCCCCATCGGCGACTTCGAACAGACCCTTTTTGGCGGCGACCGCGCCCGTGAACGAGCCGCGCGTGTGCCCGAACAGCTCGCTCTCCAGGAGCTCGTCGGGCAGCGCCCCGCAGTTGATCGACACGAACGGGCGCTCGCGGCAGGGGCTGCCCGCGTGGATGGCGCGCGCCACCAGCTCCTTGCCGGTGCCCGACTCGCCGGAGATCAGGACGGTGCTGTTGGTCGGCGCGATCTTGGAGATCAGGTCGAGGACTTCTTTCATGCGCGGGCCGTCGCCCACCAGCTCGTCGAAGCGCAGCTTCTCCTTGAGCTCCCGCTTCAGGACCCGGTTCTCGTTCTCCAGGCGGCGTTTCTCCAGGGCGTTGCGGACGACGGTCTTCATCTCCTCGACGTCAAACGGCTTGATGATGTAGTCGTAGGCCCCCAGCTTCAGCGCTTCGATGGCACTCTCCGTCGACGCGTAGGCGGTGATCATGATGACCGGCGTCTCCGGGTTGGCGGCCTTCGTCTGCTTCAGGACCTCGAGACCCGACCGGCCGGGCATGGAGATGTCACTGATCACGAGGTCGAGGTCCCCCTTGGCAATCTGCTCCGCCGCCTTGTCGGCCGACTCGGACGTGGCGACGGCGTAGCCTTCCTTCTTCAGCATGATCGTGAGGAAGTCCCGCATCCCCTTCTCGTCGTCGACGATCAGGACGCGGTCCATCGTCTCTCCTCGTGGACCACCCCGGCCTGGACGGCGCGCGGCAGCCGCAGCAGGACCTCCGTTCCGGCATCTTTCCGGCTGGTGATCTTGATCCGCCCTCCGTGCTCCTCGACGATGCGGTACACGATCGCCAGGCCCAGTCCCGTGCCGCTGGCGAACGATCCGTGGAACGGCTGGAAGTTGCTCGCGATGTCCTCCTCCGACATGCCGATGCCGTTGTCGGCGAAGGAGACGCTCACCTGGCCGTCCCCCGCGTCGACCGCGCTCACGGTCAGCGTCCCGCCGCGCGGCATCGCCTTCAGCGCGTTCTTCGCCAGGTTCCAGAACACCTGCTTCATGCGGTTCACGTCGAAATCGAAGCGGATCGCGGCCGGGCGGCTGCGGGTGACCACGTGGTGGTGTGGACGGAGCTCCTCGCTGTTCTCCAGGAGACTGAGCGTCTCCCGCAGCACCTCGACCAGGTCCGCCGTCTCGGGGTGGAAGCGCCCGGGCTTCGCGAACAGCAGGAAGTCCCGGATGATCTGGTCCAGGCGCTTGGACTCCTTGATCACGATGTCCATCAGATCCCCCGCCTCTCCCTGGGGTCTCAGATCACGCTTCAGGACCTGCACCGAGCCGCTGATCGAGGCGAGCGGATTGCGCAGCTCGTGCGCGACGCCCGCCGCCATCTCGCCGAGCGCCGCCATGCGCTTCTTCAGGGCGACCTCCTCCTCGAGGGCGCGAATCTCCGTGAGGTCCTGGAAGATGAAGATCATTCCGAGAGAAAGACCGCTGCGCTCCCTCAGGGTCGACACCGTGAAGCCGAGAAACAGCCGGCGGGCGCGGGTGTCCTCGTAGTCCAGCTCGATCCGATAGCGTCTCTCCCGCTCGAGGGCGGCGCGCACCCTGAGGAGGAACTCGGGGGGCTGTCCGAGCACCTCGACGATGCTGCGACGCACGAGGTCGACCGCCTCCCGCCCCGTGATCTCCGCCGCCGCGCGGTTGGCGAAGGTGATGCGTCCCTCTCCGTCGGTGGTCAAAAGCCCCGAGTTGATGCTCTCGATGATGTGGTCGTTGTAGTCCCTGAGCTGGGCCAGATCGTCCCGCCGCATCTCGAGCTCCCGGCCCGCCCGGCGCAGGTTCTCCGTCAGATAGGAGGCCAGGTAAGCCACCGCGAAGAACGAGACGAGGTGCGCCACCAGCGAGTACAGGATGCGCACCGTGGCGACCTCGCTGTCCTCGTTCCCGACCGGGTACGGCGGCAGGACGCGGCGCTGGATCAGGAGCACCATCGAGGCGTACATCAGCCAGGAGCAGGCCGCCACGAGAAATCCCCCGCGCCGGACCAGGAGGATGCTGCCGATGATGATGGTCAGAAGATACAGGAACGAGAAGGGGCTCTCCGCTCCGCCGGTCAGATACACGAACCCGGTCACGACCCCGAGATCGCCCATCAGCTGCGCGTAGACCTGGGGCCGGACCGCCTGCACGGTGCGGGACAGGATGGCGTACACGATCGTCATGGCATAGGTGACGACCGCGAGCAGGTAGAACGGCTGCAGCGACAGGAGAGGCCGGTACATCAGCTCGATGACGAACGTGCAGATCATCAGGGTCGTGATGATCACGACCCGGAAGGTCATGAGCCAGTCGAGCTGGCGGCGGAGCTCCGGCTGCTGCGGCTCCATCCATGCGCCTAGGCGATCTTGCCGAGCAGGCTGAACATCGGCATGTACATGGAGATGACGATGCCGCCGATCATGATCCCGAGGAACAGGATCATCACGGGCTCCAGGAGCGCCATCAGGTTCTCCACGGCCTCGTCCACCTCGTCCTCGTAGAAGTCCGCGATCTTCGAGAGCATGGCGTCGAGGGCGCCGGTCTGCTCGCCGACGCTGATCATCTGCACCACCATGGACGGGAACACGCCGGTCTCCTCGAGAGGCCCGGCGATGGTCTTCCCTTCCTCGATGCTCTTGCGCGTCGCCATGATGGCGTCCTCGACGATCGCGTTCCCGGCGGTCCGGGCCGTGATCTCCAGACCCTCGAGGATCGGCACGCCCGACTGGATCAGGGTGCCCAGCGTGCGGCAGAAGCGGGCGACCGCGATCTTGCGCATCAGGTCGCCCAGCACGGGCAGACGCAGGATGAACTGGTCGATCTGGCGCCGTCCCTTGTAGGTCTTGTAGTACCGATTCATGAAGAAGAAGACGGCGCCGCCGGCCAGCACGAGCAGCGGCATGAACCGGCCGAGGAAGTTGCTCACGGCGATGGTGACGCGGGTGGGGAGCGGCAGCGTGGCGCCCAGTCCCTGGAACAGCATGGCGAAGGTCGGGATGACCTTCCACAGGATGACCACCACGACCCCGACGGCGATGGTGATGACCGCCACCGGGTAGATCATGGCCGAGCGGACCGCCCCCCTCAGCTTGACCGCCTTCTCGATGTAGGCCGCCAGACGCTGCAGGATGGTGTCGAGAATACCGCCCGACTCGCCCGCCGCGATCATGTTGCAATAGAGGGAGTTGAAGATCTTCGGATGCTTGCGGAGGGAGTCGGCGAGCGTGGAGCCCGACTCGACGTCCTGGCGCACCTGGAACAGGACCTTCTGGAACGCGCGGTTCTTCTGCTGCGATCCGAGAATCTCCAGACACTGGACCAGAGGCAGCCCGGCGTCGATCATGACGGAGAATTGCCGCGTGAAGATCGCGATCTCCTTCTGGCTGACGCCGCCGCCGAACTTGGGGACGGCGAGCTCCTTCCCCTTCTCGGTCACCGCCGACACCATGATCTGCTGGCGGCGCAAGAGCGCGATCACCGCCTCCTTGTTCTCGGCGGCGACCGAGCCTTCCTGCATCTTGCCCATCCGGTTCTTGCCCTTCCAGCTGTAGGTCGGCATCGTTTCTCCCTTCGTTCTCCCGCCCGGGCCCTACTTCCGGGTCGCGGCGCGCGCGGCGGCCTGGCCCGCCGCGGTCGGCTGGCTGATGAGCCCGGCCCCGCGGTTGATCATCTCCTGCAGCTCGTCCGGATTGCTGCTGTGGGACAGCGCGGTGGTCAGGGTGATGTGCTTCTTGAAGTAGAGGGTGGCCAGCGACTGGTTGAACGTCTGCATGCCGAACTGCGCCTGGCCCGTCTGCATCATCGAGTAGATCTGGTGGATCTTGTCCTCGCGGATCAGGTTCCGGATCGCCGAGTTGGGCACCAGGATCTCCATCGCCAGGCAGCGCCCCTTGCCCGAGGCCTTCGGCAGGAGCGACTGGCAGAGAATCCCCTCCAGGACGAACGAGAGCTGGGCGCGGATTTGCGACTGCTGGTGCGCCGGGAAGACGTCGATGATGCGGTTGATGGTCTGGGCGGCCGAGTTCGTGTGCAGGGTCCCGAAAGTCAGGTGGCCGGTCTCGGCGATGCGCAGCGCCGCCTCGATCGTCTCGAGGTCGCGCATCTCGCCGATCAGCACGACGTCCGGATCCTGGCGCAGCACCGACTTCAGCGCGTTGCTGAACGAGTGGGTGTCGGCGAACAGCTCGCGCTGGTTGACGATGCAGCTCTTGTGGCCGTGCAGGTACTCGACCGGGTCCTCGATGGTGACGATGTGCCCCTTGTCCTCGTTGTTGATCTTGTCGATCATCGCGGCCAGCGTCGTCGACTTGCCCGACCCGGTCGGTCCGGTGACGAGGATGAGGCCGCGCGGCTTCTCGCACAGGCTGGAGACCACCTCCGGCAGGCCCAGATCGCCGAAGCTCTTGACCTCCCAGGGGATCGTCCGGAAGGCGGCCGCCACGGCGCCGCGCTGGCTGAAGATGTTGGCGCGGAAGCGGGCCAGACCGCGCACGCCGAAGGAGAAATCGAGCTCCAGGTTCTCCTCGAAGCGGTGCTTCTGGTTGTCGGTCAGAACGCTGTAGGCGAGCGCCTTGGTCTCCGGCGCGGTGAGCGGCGGGAGCTGCAGCGGCACGAGGTGGCCGTCCACGCGAATCTGCGGTGGCGAGTTCGTGGTGACGTGGAGGTCGGTGCCTCCCTGCTCGACGAGCGTTTTCAGCAACTGATGCAGCGTGACCGCCATGCGTCCCTCCTCAGAGCACCGTCTCGCGCACGACTTCCTCCACGGTCGTCTGGCCGGCCTTGATCTTGCGCAGGCCCGAGCCGCGGAGGGTGATCATCCCTTCCTCCATTGCCTTGTTCTTCAGCTCGATGGACGACGCGCCGGTGAGGATCATCTCGCGCATCCCATCGGTGATCTCCATCACCTCGTACAGACCGACGCGCCCCTTGTATCCCGTGTTGTTGCACGTCGGGCAGCCCTTACCCTTGTAGAGCTTCACCCTCGGCGCCTCGTCGGGGGCGTACCCGATGTCGATCAGCGCCTGCGTCGGCATGTTCACCTCTTCCTTGCAATCCTTGCAGAGACGGCGCACCAGGCGCTGCGCGCAGATCATGTGCACCGACGTCGCCACCAGATAGGGCTCGATGCCCATGTTCATCAGGCGGTTCACGGTCGACGGGGCGTCGTTCGTGTGCAGCGTCGACAGGACCAGGTGACCGGTCAGCGCCGCCTTGACGGCGATCTCCGCCGTCTCGAAGTCACGGATCTCGCCCACCAGGATGATGTTCGGATCCTGCCGCAGGAACGAGCGCAGCGCCGCAGCAAAGTTCAGCCCGATCTGCTCCTTCATCTGCACCTGGTTGATCCCGTGCAGGTTGAACTCGACGGGATCCTCGGCCGTCATGATGTTGGTCTCGGGCGTGTTGACGCGGCTGATCGAGGAATACAGCGTGTTGGTCTTCCCCGACCCCGTCGGCCCGGTGACCAGCACCATGCCGTACGGCTTGAAGATCGCCTTCTCGAACTTGGAGAGAGACTCCTGCTCGAACCCGAGCCGGGTCATGTCCAGCATCAGGTTCTCTTTGTCCAGGAGCCGGAGGACGATCTTCTCCCCGAACAGTGTCGGCAGCACCGACACGCGGTAATCCATCTCCCGGTTCTTGCCCTGCAGCTTGATCTTGATCTTGATGCGGCCGTCCTGCGGCAGGCGCTTCTCCGAGATGTCCAGCTTCGCCATGATCTTCAGACGCGAGGTCATGGCGTCGCGGAGCTTCATGGGTGGCTGCATGATCTCGTAGAGAACGCCGTCGATGCGGAACCGCACCCGGAAGTCCTTCTCGTACGGCTCGATGTGGATGTCCGACGCGCCGCGCTTGATCGAATCCGTCAGGATCAGGTTCACGAGACGGACGACCGGCGCCTCCTCCGTCGCGGCCTCGAGCTTCGCGAGGTCGACCTCCTGCTCCTCCTCCAGCAGCTCGAGGTTCTGGTCGGTCTCCTCCTGCGCCATCTCGTCCATGACCTTCTTCAGCTCGAGGGCGTGGATGGAGCCGTAGTACCGGTCGATCGCCTCCTTGATGGCGACTTCGGAGGCGACCACCGGCTCGACGTTGTACCCGGTCATGAACTTGATGTCGTCCATGGCGAACACGTTCGTCGGGTCCACCATGGCGATGGTGAGCGTGGCGCCGGTGCGGCTGACCGGCATGATCAGGTATTTCTGGGCCACTTCACTGGGGATGAGCTTGACCACCGCCTCGTCGATCTCGACCTTGGTAAGGTTGATGGCCGGGACGCCGTACTGTTGCGACAGGACGCGCGTGATGTCCTCTTCCTTGACGAAGCCGAGCTTCACCAGGTTGAGGCCGAGCTTGCCGCCGTTGGTCTTCTGGTACTCCAGGGCTTCCTGCAGCTTCTGGGGTGTGAGCAGCCCCGCCTTGATCAGCATCTCCCCCAGCTTGACGGCCATTCCGAATCCTCTCCCGTCCGGTGCGCGCGGATGATCCGTTCAGCGCCAGAGCGCCTATTCAATTACAGGTGACAAATTATGTACCCGAACAATTTATGTCAAGTGAATCACGTAGATATGACTACAAACTGTTGGCAGATTGACAACTCCGGTGAGATGACTTAACTTGCTATACTTAACCTATTGCAGTCTTGAGGGATAGACGTGCCGCTGGAGTCGAACGAGGGAGGTCATCGGGTAAGAGAGCGGGCCCTGGCGCTTCTGCTTGCGGCCGGCGCCGGGTTGATGTTCGGAGTCCAGGCCGTCCGATCGGCGTGGCCGCAGACGTATTACGAGGGCGACTGCCCCTATTACATTTCGACCGCCCTGTCGATCCTCCAGGACGGGGACCTCGACCTGAGGAACCAGCTGCGAGGCGGTCTGGAGGTGCATGGCCGGCAGATCGCGCTGGGGCGCGGCGGGCAGTGGTATCCGAAGCATCCGATCCTGATGCCGATTCTCGCTCTCCCCTTCCTCGTCGTTTTCGGCATGCCCGGGTTCGCGATCTTCAGCGTCGTCGTGCTCGCCGCCCTGTCGGTCGCGCTCATGCGACTGGCCCGCCCGTTCGCCCCGCCGGCGGCCGCCGCCGGCGCCGCCGTCCTCCTGATCGCCGGGACGTTCCTGCGCCGCTACGACTACAACATCACGCCCGATCTGTTCGCGGCGCTCTGGGCCGTCTGCGGTCTCATCGCCCTCGTCCGCGGCCGTGACCTGGGGGGAGGCCTGCTGCTCGGCCTGGCGGCCGCCGCGAAGCCGACCGATCTGTTCTTGCTGCCGTTCGCGGTCGTCTACGTCCTGGCAGCGCGCCGCTGGCGCGGCGCCTCGAGGACCCTGGCGGGCGCTCTCGGCCCGGTGCTGGCTCTTCTGGCGTTGAACGCGGCGTTGTTCGGCTCGCCGTTCGTCAGCTCGTACGATCGGAACGTCCTGCTGCGGGACGGGGTCCCGACCCTCGTCAGTCACATGAGCCAGTTCGACCGGAGCGCCCTTCCGGGCCTCGCCGGCGAGCTGTTCGACCGGCAGCACGGTCTCGTTCCGACGTCCCCCGTTCTCTGGCTGGCGCTGCCGGGACTCGCGCTCATGCTCCGCCGGCACCGGTGGGAGGCGGTCCTGGTGCTCCTGGTGTCGGAATTCTACCTGCTGCTGTTCGCGACGTACCGTTACTGGGACACGACCCGCTACGGCAATCGCTTCCTGATCCTGTTGGTCGCGCTGGCCTCACCCACCGTGGCGATGACGCTGCAGTGGATGGCGGAGCGGGTGCGGGAGCGCGCCCGACCGGGTCGCCCCGCCCCGGCCGCGGTGGCGGGCTGAGCCCGGGGGTCGTCGTCAGTCGGGCTCGTACCGCAGCTCCATCGAGGTGCGCGTGCCGAGGGCCCGGCGCAGGAGAGCGACGAGCTCCGGGTCGCCGCCGTTCGCCTCCAGGGCGGCAATCCCCGCCGGGTTGATGTTGTACGTGTAATCGTCCAGACTCTCCTCCACCAGCTCCTCGACCAGAAGCTCCAACTGCTGGTCGCTGATCGCGCCGAGCTCCGCTTCGGTCTCGTTATCGAACAGCTTGATCATCACGCTCCTCCGTTACGGCGTCTCAGCGTCAGGAAATAGCCTCCGAGCCCGCCCGCCGCGGCCAGCGATGCGACGCCGCGCAGGACACCCGCGGTGGCGCCGGAGACGTGCGCTCCCCTGAACTCCCACAAGGCGTAGAACACAAAGAACACGGTGGCCGTGCCGATCAGGATCCGGTGGGCCGTCAGGAGCGTCATGCGGCGTGCCTCCCTCAGGCCCCGACCAGCAGCCGGTCGCCGAGCCAGCGTGGCAGGCCCGCATCGAGTATCTTGTTCCGGGCCGCATCGGCGGCGTAGTCCACGCGCACGAGCAGGACGCGACGCTCCCGATCGTCATAGACCGCGAAGCCGCATTTGGTGTTGCGGTCGCGCGGCTGCCCGACCGATCCGGGGTTGATGAGATAGCGATGGCCCTCGGCGATCTCGAGCACCGCCTCGTCGCCCGCGGCCGGCCGTCGCGTGATGCGGTCGCCCACCAGGACGAAGGCGCCCGGGTAATGGCTGTGGCCGAAGAAGCAGAGATCGAACGGGAGCGCTCCAAAGCAGCGACGCGCGTCCTCCACGTCCATGAGGTATTCGTCCTCGTCGAGCGGCGTCCCGTGGCACAGCAGTCGGCCAGGCGCGAATTCGAGCGGCCCGCGCGGCAGGTCCCGCAGGAAAGAGAGGTTGTCCGGGCTCAACGCCCGGCGGGTCCACAGGGCGGCGATCCGCGCCGCCTCGTTGAACCCCTCGCCTTCGTCGAGCCCCGCGGCCACCTTGTCGTGATTGCCGCGGATCGCCAGCGGCCCATCGAGGGCCCGGAGGCGCTCGATGACGGCGTTCGGGTCGGCGCCATAACCCACGATATCACCCAGGATCAGGGCGCGGTCGTATCCAATCTCCCCGGCGCGATCGAGCGCCGCGGACACCGCCTCGAGATTGCTGTGCAGGTCGGAAAGAAGAAGGAAGCGCATCAGAGGAGGCCGGCAATCCGCTCGGCGACCTCCTCGGCGGTCAGGCCGGCCGCGTCGACATGGAGGCCCGCGGCGCGATAGGAGGGCAGGCGTGACCGATACAGAGCCTCCGCCTGCGAGGCGCCCTGAAGGAGCGGGCGTCCCGTGCCGCCGTCGCATCGGGCCAGGGCCTGGGGAAGGGGGACCTGGATCCACACCACCCGACCCATCCGATCGATCAACCTCCGGCTCTCGTCGTTGGCGTAGGTCCCGCCGCCACAGGCGACGACCAGCCGCGACCGGCCGCGCAGCGAGGCAAGAATCTCCCGCTCCAACCGTCGGAAGTACCCCTCCCCTTCCGCCGCGAAGATCGCCGGGATGGCTCGCCGGTCGGCGGCCACGATCCGCTCGTCGAGATCCACGAAGTCCCACCTCAAGAGACGCGCCAGGATCCCACCGACGGTGGTCTTGCCCGCGCCCATGAAGCCGACGAGGAACACGACACCCGTGTTGTCACCCATGGCGGACAGGGGGGCGCCTCGGCTCAGGAGGCGACGGCCGCTTCCTCCTTGCGCTCCAGCAGCCGGTCGAGAAATCCGGTATGCAGGTTGCCACGAATGAACTCCGGATCGACCATGATGCGCCGGTGCAGAGGGATGTTGGTCCGGATGCCTTCCACCACCATGACCTCGAGCGACCGTCGCATCCGCGAGATCGCCTCCATGCGGTTGTTGCCGCGGGTGATCAGCTTCGCGATCATCGAATCGTAGTAGGGGGAGATCGTGCACTCGGGATGGGCGGCGGTGTCGACCCGCACCCCCGGCCCCCCGGGCAGGTGAAAGGTGGTGATCTTGCCCGGCGACGGCGCGAAGGTCTCGGGGTCCTCCGCGTTGACGCGGCACTCGATCGAGTGCCCGGTGGTCTGGATGTCGTCCTGACGGAACGCCAGCGACTCGCCGGCGGCGATCTTGATCTGCTCCTTGATGAGATCGATGCCGGTGACCATTTCCGTGACCGGGTGCTCGACCTGGATGCGAGTGTTCATTTCGATGAAGAAGAAGCGCCCGTCCTCGTCCAGCAGAAACTCGACGGTGCCGGCATTCTGATAGCCGACCGTCCGCGCGACCTTGAGCGCGGCGTCGGCCATGCGTCGGCGCAGCTTCGGGGTCAGGGCGGTGGAGGGAGATTCCTCCACGATCTTCTGGTGCCGTCTCTGGATGGAGCACTCGCGCTCTCCGAGAGTCACGATGTTGCCGAAGGAATCGCCCAGGATCTGGAACTCGATGTGACGTGGGGTCTTGAGATATTTCTCGATGTAGACGTCCGCCACGCCGAAGGCGGCCTTCGCCTCGGTCCGCGCCGCGGTCATCGCGGCCGTCAGCTCGTCCTGAGAACCCACGACCCGCATTCCCCGCCCGCCACCGCCGGCCGCCGCCTTGACGATGACGGGATAGCCGATGCGCGACGCCAGGGGCACGGCCTCCTTCTCGTCGCTCACGGTCCCGCGGCTCCCGGGGATGATCGGCACGCCGGCCGACTGCATCGTCTCCCGGGCCCGCGCCTTGTCGCCCATCAGCCGGATCATGTTGGGTCCGGGTCCGATGAAGCGGATGTGACACGCCTCGCAGACCTCGGCGAAATGGGCCGATTCGGCGAGAAACCCGTAGCCCGGATGGATCGCGTCGGCATCGGTGATCTCGGCGGCGGCGATCACCGCGCCGATGTTCAGGTACGAATCCGCGTTGCGGGGCGGACCGATGCAGATATCCTCGTCGGCGAACTTCACGTGCAGAGAGTCGGCGTCGGCCGTGGAATAGATCGCCACCGTCTGGATCCCGAGCTCGCGGCAGGCCCAGATGATGCGCAGCGCGATCTCGCCGCGATTCGCGATCAGGATTTTCTTGAACATGGGGACGGGCGGCGACGGCTCAGGCCGCCGCGACCTTCCGGATCTTGAACAACGGCTCCCCGTACTCCACCGGCTGGCCGTTCGCCACCAGCACCTCCAGGATCTCTCCGTCGCAGTCCGACTCGATTTCGTTCATCAGCTTCATCGCCTCGACGATGCACACAACCTGCCCCTTCTTGACGTGATCGCCGATATCGGCGAACGGACGCGACGCGGGCGACCCGGCCCGGTAGAACGTGCCGACGATCGGTGACTTGACCAGATGGATCTCGGGAGACTCGACCGCCGAGGGCTTGACCACCGGCGTCTCGACGGCCGGCGCGACGATCGACGCCGCAGGAACGGGCGCCGCGCCGACGGCCGCGCCGTTCGCTGCGGCGCTCCGTTTCACCAGCTTGATCTTGAAGCCCTCGCGCTCCAGCTCGAACTCGACGAAGCTGCTGGCCTCGATGTACTCCATCAGCTGCTTGATTTCGTCGTCCAAGCGTCCTCCGCTCATGCCGGCTCTCCGGCCGACGCGTCCGCAGACACGCCCGCCCCGTGGGACGCCATCCTCCCGGCCGATCATATCGCAATGCGACCGCAAAGCGAGAGGCCGGGCGATCCGGGTCGGGCTCAGACCACCGCGCGCTCGAGCTGCTGGCCGGCCTTCCAGATCTCGTACCGCGCGCGACCGGGGATGCAGCCCGGCGCCAGGACCACGCAGAGGTAGTAATCGCCCCCGATCGAGCGGAGAATCGTCAGGCCGCCGCGGCTGAGCACCGAGACCTCCTCCAGGCGATCGGTCGACGCTCCGAGAGCTGAGCCGGCCCTCTTGACAAGGGTGATCGCCTGGGCCGAAGCCAGGTCGATATTGAAGGACACGCGCGCCGTCACCTTGTCGACCGCGATTCCGTCCAGACCGACCACCGCCGCGCCGAGGGCCTCGGGAAGGCGATCCAGCACCTCCTGCAGCACCGCTTTCACCGCGTGCTCGCCTCCTTCGACGAGGCTGTCCGGATCCCCTCCAGCCAGCGCTCCAGCCTGACGATTCTCTGGTCGCGCGCGGGCGCCGGCGCGGCGGCGGTCCACGGCGGGGTCATCGCGGTCGGCGCCTCAGAGGCCGCTGCGTCCTGTGACCGGACCGGACCCGGCGCCTCCACCGGCCGGCGGTCGATCCCGGCGGTGAGCAGCTCGTCCAATCGTCGCGCCGCCTTCAGGTGGCCGGGGTCGACGCGCAGCATGCCACGGTAGACCTCGATCGCCCTGTCGATCAGCCCCTGACGCAGGTAGAGCTCGGCGAGCGTGTTGGTCTGCAGCGCGTCCTCGCCATCCTCCTCGACCGGCGCTGCGACACCGGCGGCCGGGGACAGGGACGGTCCCCCGGAGGCGCCCGTCTCGCCCGCGGCGGGAAAGCCGGCGACGCCGAGGTCCTCCACGCGGAAATCGGGAGCCGGATCGCGATCCGGCGGAGCCGGTGCGACGGCCCGCGGGGCCGGGAGCGGCGGTGTGGCGGGGGACGGAGTCGTCGGGGCTGTGCTCGAGCCGCCCTGGACCTGCCGGAGCAGGACCTCGACCTCCCGGTCGTTCGGGTACTGCTCCAGGATGGCGCGGTACGTCTCGGCGGCTCCCCGGAGATCCCCCATTTTCTTCTGCACCTCGGCCAGGAGCTTGCCGCCGAGATGATTCTCGGGCTGGAGCTCCTGCACGTCCGAGAAGGCGCGCCGGGCGTTCTCCAGATCGCCCGCTTCCATATAGGTCCGGCCGAGAGAGATCCGGGCGGTGTGATAGGTGGGATGACGGCTCAGCCCCTCGAGGCAGACCTCGATCGCCTCCTTGAATCGCCCGAGCCTGCGGTACTCCTCCGCGAGCTGCAGGAAGGCCCGCGACAGAGGATCGCGTGCGATCCTCTCTTTCAGGGCGTCGATGTTGGGGTGCCGCTCGGACCCGGCTTTGGCCATTGTCTAGGCGCTTGGATTCATGAAGGCGAGCCGCTCGACGGGAGCGCGACGCGAAAATTATAGAGAAAGAGGGAAAGCCTTGTCAAAACCGGACCGCCCCCGAGGCTCCCTCGGCGAGGGCCTCCGGATCCCCCGATCGCTACGGCGTGAGGGCGGTGATGAAGGGCGTATCCAGATCGACCGGCCGGCCGAGCAGATCCGAGCCGGGGAAGTGCAGGAATCCGGAGATCACCGTCCCGGCCCCCAGCCCCACCTTGTTCGGCTCGGTCATGACGTCGACGACCATCTTGTTGGACGTGGAGCCGAGCGGGAACGACACGTTGGGGGAGACGACGGGGCTGTTGAACGCGCCGAGAGGCGGATCGAACGTCACCGTACCGGACGAGAACGAGACGCTGTTGAGATTGGGATCCGGGGGAAAGACGGTGCTCTTGTTGCGCGGCACGACGTCGAACTGGATCGTGACGGTCACGTCCTTGGTCGTCGCGGCCACGCTTTGCCCGTCGTAGCTGACCAGAGTGATCGCGATCAGGGCATCGCTGGCATTGTTCGCGTTCCCGACGCGGTTGCAGCTCACGCCGTGCAGGACGAGCGCGGCCGTCAGGGCGGCGAGAACAATGTGTCGGGTAGATCTCTTCATGATCGGGCCTCCTGCGACTCCGCTTTCTTCGCGATGCGCGGTGTGATGAAGATCAGCAGCTCGGTGTTCTTCCGGTTGATCGACTTGTTCTTGAACAGCCAGCCGAGCCCCGGAATCTTCGAGAAACCGGGGACGCCCGCCTGGGTGACCGAGTCGTTCAGCTTGAAGATCCCCCCGATGACGGCCGTGCCGCCGTCGGCGACCAGGATCTGGGTCGCCGCGCGCTCGGTGATGATCGGCGGCACGTCGCCCACGCGGTTCACGAAGTCCGGCGACGAGTTGTCCACCTTCACGTCCATGATGACGGTCCCCTCCTTGGTGATCTGGGGGACCACCTCGAGCTTCAGCGAGGCCGAGATGAACTCGACGTTGATCTGCGTGGCGGTGGTGCTGACGACCGGGATCTGCACGCCCTGCTCGATCACCGCCTTCTGGTTGTTCTGGGTGGCGATGCGAGGCGAGGACAGGACCTTGACGTCACCGTTCAGCTCGAAGGCGTCCAGCGTCACGTCCAGGGTGACCGAATTCAGGACGTTCCCGAAGCTGAGGCCCAGCGTTCCGACGGAGGCCTTGGCCGGCAGGTTCACGTCGGCGTTGAGCGAGGCGTTGTGCGGGAATTGCAGACGCGTCTGCGTGCCCCGCGCCTGAGAGGCATCGCCGTGGAGGCCCCAGGCGATCCCGAGATCGCGTTCGAACTCGCGGTCCGTCTCGACGATGCGCGCCTCGATCACGACCTGCGGCGTCTGCTCGTCCAGGGCGTCGATCAATCGGTTGATCGGATCCTGACGCACGCGCAGGTCCGTGATGATCAGCGTGTTCGTCCGGGTGTCCATGATGACGTCGCCGCGCTTGGACATGATCTTCTTGAGGATTGGGGTCACGTCATTAGCCTTGGCGTAGGACAGGCTGCGCGTGAAGGTGATCGGCTCCTCCTCGAGCTCCTGCGCCTCGAGCAGGGCCTTCCGAGCCGCCGCTTCGGAGGCCAGCTTCTGCGAGGTGGCGATCCGGATGACATTGTTCTCGAACACCTTGTCGAGGCCGTTGTTCTTCAGGATGATGTCGAGCGCCTGATCCTCGGGCACGTTCTCGAGGACGATCGTCAGCTGGCCGGACACCGCCGGGTCGAGCACGATGTTGTATCCGGTGATCTCGTGGAACAGACGGAACACGTCCTTCAGGTCGGCGTCCTTGAAATTCAACGAGATTCTCTTGCCGGTGTATTTCGGGCCCGTGTCGGAGATGGCGCGGGCGCCGAAGCGGCCGCCCTGCGAAATCATGACGGTGTCCGAATCCTTTCCCGCGGAGCGGAATGCGACCTCTTGGGAGGGCGCGGCGGGTTGGGACTCGACCTTCACGCCGCCCTGGGCGACGAGCGGATTGACCGGCGCCTGCTCCGCCGCCGGGGCTTCCGTGGTCTGCTCGGCGCCGGAGGCGCCCGTCTCCGATGAGGAGGCCGGGGCCGGCTCCGCCTGGGTCGCGGCGGGCTTGTCCGCTCCTGCCGGTGGCGCGCCGGCTCCGCCGGCGGGAGTGGCTCGCCAAGG
>CAYLND010000076.1:0-17121 GCA_964384905.1 uncultured Acidobacteriota bacterium | reverse complement strand
GGCGTGCGTCTCGACGGCGAGGCGCGGCTGGTCTACGTCGCCCAGCTCGGAGAGGAGGCGCTCCTGGGCTTTTCTCCCCGGACCTGACTCCCACCCGCGGGACCGTCCGATGGATTTCGAGAGCGGCAAGAAGAAGGCCTGGCGCGCCATCCGGCTGGCGGTCGGCTGGGGTCTGACGGTCGTCGGTCTGGCGCTTCTCTTTCTTCCCGGCCCCGGCTTGCTCCTGCTGCTTCCCGGTCTGACGCTCCTGAGCGCCGAAAGCCTCTGGGTCCGCCGCGTGCTGCGCCGGCTGCGCCAGAAGCGGCTCGTCCGCCGGGCGATCATCGAGGCGGAGAAGGCGGGCCTCCGTCTCGACCTGGGTCCGGATGACGAAGCGCCGGGCGGATCACCGAAGAGCTAGGGCGTCCGCGGCTTCCGCTTCCCCTTCAGGAATCGGGTCTCCAGATCGCGCGAGGGGCAGTCCTGGCGCAGCGGGCAGGCGCTGCACAGGGGCCGGCGCGCCTGGCAGACGTAGCGCCCGTGCAGGATCAGGGCGATCGAAACGAAGATCCACTCGGATGCGGGGATGAGCGCCATCAGGTCGCGCTCGATCTTCACCGGGTCGGTCTGCCGGGTCAGACCGAGCCGCCGGGCCACACGCGTCATGTGGGTGTCGACGACGATCCCCGAGGGAATCCCGTAGCCGGCGCCCAGCACGACGTTGGCCGTCTTGCGGCCCACCCCGCGCAGACGCGTCATCTCTTCCATGGTGCGCGGGACCTGCCCTTGATGGCGCTCCACCAGGGCCTGGCAGGCGCCCTTGATCGCCCGCGCCTTGGCCCGAAAGAAGCCGGTGGAGCGGATCGCCGCCTCGAGGCTGGGCAGCGGCGCGCGCGCGAACGCCACCGCGTCCGGGTAGGCGCGGAACAGGGCCGGCGTGACCTGGTTGACGCGCTCGTCGGTGCACTGGGCCGAAAGGATCGTCGCGATCAGGAGCTGGAAAGGGGAGTCGTGGTCCAGCTCGACGCGCGCGTCGGGGCGCGCTCGGCGCAGGTCCCTCAGGATCGCTTCGACCCGGGCCCGCTGCGCGGGCGTCGTGCGGCGTGGCATGGCGCTCGTCTGCATCGTCGATTCCAAGGTCGGCATGCTACCGGAGGGTGACTGGCCTGTCAAAAAGTCATGGTGTCGCCTGAGTGCGTCAAAAAGGCCTGGTCGTGCCGCCGCCCACCCGGTCTTCCGTTCGAGCGATCCCCCATCCAAAATCCTGGTCACCCTCCGGAATCGGCCAAAATTCGCTGGATCCGGGCGGGTCGCGGCCTCGCAGGCGCTGAGTCCGGCCCGCACGCCGTTGTCACCGGAGGAGGGCTGATTCAGTGGCAGGGATGTTGCTATGTTCCCGGTCGAAGGAAAGGAGGTCGCCATGTGGCGCCAACTACTTCCGCACGCGACGAGCTACGATGACTTCATCTCCCCTAACGAAGACACCCGCCTGGAGGCGTTCATCTCCGACCCGGACTCCTTCCGGCAGGAGCGGCAGATCCTGAAGGCCGAAGTGGACAGGATACTGAACAGCGCCCTGCGGCAGCTGCCGGCGCGGGAGCGCTACATTCTCGAACGACGTTTCGGAATGCGCGACGGCAGCGAGCTGACCCTGGAAGCGGTCTCGCGCATTCTCAAGCTGAGCAAGGAGCGGGTCCGGCAGCTCGAGCGCGAGGCGCTGCTCAAGCTGCGCTTGAATCTCGACGGCATGCGCAGCCAGCTGATGAGCGCCTGACCCCGGTCGGATTCGATTCGCTGGAAGCTGAGAGCCGCCGCTCCCCCGCGGGGGGGCGGCGGCTTTTTGCTGCGCGCGCTCCGGGAGCGCCGGGCCGCGGGGAGAATGCAGAGCCAATTGACAGCGTGTGACCAAGGGGCACTTGCGCCGCTTGGCAAATCGGGTAGGATCGCGCTAAGATTCGGCCCGGGCCGGTGGGGAACGCCGGAACCGTCCGCATCACATGAGGGTCCGGAAGGCGGGGGCAGAGCGCCCGGCGCGCTGTGTGTGGGGATCAATCGATGAAGACGTCTCGCAGACTCACCGCCCTGGCGTTCGCCGCGCTGGCCCTCGCCGCGACCGGCTGTCAGGGCACGGTCGATCGTCTGAAGGCGAATTTCGCGGCGAAGCAGGGAAACGATTTCTACAAGGCGCAGGATTTCCAGAAGGCGGTCGAATGGTACCGCTACTCCTTGTATCTGAACCCCGACCTGCCGATCGCCTACCACAACAATGGCCTCGCCTACATGGGTCTCTACAAGCCGGGCTCGAAGCACCCCAAGGATCTGTACTTCTCGCAGCAGGCGATCGAGAATCTGACCCACTATCTCACCTACCAGCCGGACGACGACGAGGCCAAGAACCAGCTCCTGACCGTCTTCCTGCAGGCGGAGCGCTACGACGACGCGGCGAAGTTCTTCGAGGGCGAGATGAAGGAGCGCGCCAACGATCCGGCGGTCAGCGCGCGCTACGCCCAGACCCTCGGGATGATCTACGCCAAGAAGGGAGACTTCGAGTCCTCCCTCGAGTGGTACAAGAAACGGGCGGAGATCGAGAAGGACAACCCGGAAGCGCTGTACACCATCGGCGTCCTGTGCTGGGACAAGGTCTATCACTCCGGGATCACCATGGAGCTGGACGCGCGCAAGCAGATGGTCGACATGGGGCTCGACTACCTGCAGCGGGCGGCCGACCTGCGGGAGAACTACTTCGAGGCGACCTCCTACATCAACCTCATGTACCGTGAAAAGGCCAAGGTGGCACAGCTGGGCGGCAGCATGGACGACTTCCAGAAGTTTACCCAGGAGGCGGACAAGTTCATGAGGCTGTCGCTCGAGCAGCGCAAGAAGGCGATGGCGAAGAAGGGATGAGGTGACCGTTGTTCGACTCGATGGTCTTCTCCACCAAGCAGAAGCGCCGGACGCAGCGCTGGCTGACGGTCCCGATGGCGCTGGTGCTGCACGCGGTCGTCTTCGGCGGCCTGATCCTGGCGTCCTTCATGTCGGTGGAGTCGGTGCCGCCCCCGCCGATCACGATCTCCTTCGTGGCCGCGCCGCCGCCGCCCCCGCCGCCGCCTCCTCCGCCGGCCCGCCACAAGAAGACCACCGAGGTGAAGCCGAAAGAGATTCCGAAGCCGGTCGAGATCGTGCAGCCCAAGATCGTGCCCGAGGAGAAGCCGGTGCCGATCACCGCCCCCGAGGATTCGAGTGAGGACGACGGGGTCGATGGCGGCGTCGAGGGCGGCGTGGAGGGCGGGGTCGTCGGCGGAGTCGTCGGCGGAGTCGTCGGCGGCGTCCTCGGCGGCATGCTCGGAGGCGTCGACGGCGGCATGCTGGACCAGCCGCTGTACGCCGGTATCGGCGGCGTCACCAACCCGGAGCTGGTCCCGGGGTCCAAGAAGCAGCCGACCTATCCCGAGATCGCCCGCAAGGCGAAGGTCTCGGGACAGGTGATCCTGCAGGCGGTGATCAAGAAGGACGGCTCGGTGGGAGAGATCCAGGTGCTGCGTTCGCCCGGGTCGAAGTTCGGCTTCGACGAGGCGGCGATCGCGGCGGTCAAGCAGTGGCGCTACAAGCCCGGCCTGCAGAACGGCAAGCCGGTGGACGTGTATTTCACGATCGTGGTCGACTTCGTGCTGCAATGAAGGAGGATATCCGCACATGATGGGGCATTCGGTACTTGACATCTGGCTGCAGATGGGGTTCCTGGCGAAGACCGTCGCGATCTTCCTGATCCTCATGTCGATCTACTCGCTCGGGCTGTTCATCGAGCGGTTCCTGTTCTTCCGGGCGTCCAAGAAGCAGTCGATCGACTACCTGCCGGTAGCGACCAAGGCGCTGCGGGAGGGCAACTACGAGCTGGCCGTCCAGACCGCCAAGCGGTTCAACAAGAGCCATCTGGCGAAGGTCCTGGCGGCTGGTCTGCAGCAGTTCATCTTCGAGAAGACGGACCAGCCGGCGCATGACGCGGTCGAATCGGTGCGGCTGGCGGTCGAGCGCGCCGCCGCCCTGACCACCGCCGAGATGAAGAAGGGTCTGGGCGGTCTGGCCACCATCGGCGCGACGGCGCCGTTCGTCGGGCTGTTCGGCACCGTCGTCGGCATCATCAACGCGTTCACCGGCATGGCCGCGACCGGCTCGGGCGGCATCGGCGCGGTCTCCGCGGGTATCGCCGAGGCGCTGATCACCACGGCGGTCGGTCTGGCCGTGGCGATCCCGGCGGTCTGGATGTTCAACTACTTCCAGGGTCAGGTGGAGTTCTTCGGTATCGAGATGGCGAACTCGTCCTCGGAGCTGGTGGACTTCTTCCTGAAGCGCCAGTCGTCGCAATCGAGCAAGTAGCCATGGCGATGCAAGCGGGCAACAAGGGGCTGAACTCCGACATCAACGTCACGCCCTTTGTCGACATCTGCCTGGTGCTCCTGATCATCTTCATGGTGGTCACGCCGATGCTGCAGGAAGGGATCACGATCAACCTGCCGTACGCCAAGAAGAGCGAGAAGCACGAGGACGACGAGCAGCACGCCGTCGTCGTGGCGGTGAAGACCGAGGCGAACGGCGAGCAGGTCGTCTACGTCCAGAAGAAGCCGGTGCCGCGCGACCAGTACCAGGCCGAGATGACCGAGGTGCACGACCGGATGCCGGACAAGAGCATCCTGATCAAGGCCGACAAGAGCATGAAGTACGGTGACGTCCGCAAGATCATGATCGAGACCAACCAGGCCGGATTCGACTCGGTCGCCCTGGTGACCGAGAAGATCCAGGGCCAGGAGGACTGAGGAGCGTCTCATGGCGATGCAGCTCGGCTCCAGCGGCGTCAAGTCGGACATCAACGTCACGCCTTTCGTCGACATCGTCCTGGTTCTCCTGATCATCTTCATGGTGGTGACGCCGATGCTCAGCCGCGCCCTGGACGTGGCGGTGCCGCCGAAGGACCCCACCACCGCTCCCCCGGTCGACCCGAGCGAGCAGCTCATCATCAGCGTCAAGGGGCCCGACAACCCGCCGAAGGTCTTCCTGAACCGCGAGGAGATTCCGGGCGGGCTCGACGGGGTCAGGGATCGGGTCACCGAGCTGATGAAGGGGCGCCGCGAGAAGATCGTCTTCTTCCAGGCCGACTCCGACCTGAACTACCAGGACGTGGTCAACGTCCTGGACAAGATCAAAGAGGGCGGCGCCCAGATCGGCTTGATCACCGACGAAAATCTCGACGTGACGCAGACCGGCCAGTAGCTCCCCGCCTTTCCTCGAACGACCGCCTCGCGGCGGGACTGGAGCGGCGTTTGGCGACGGCCCCCCACCCGAGCAGCCTTCCCGTCCGGCGCGTCCACCTCGTCGGCATCTGCGGCACCGGCATGGGCTCGCTCGCCGGTCTTCTGGCCGACGCCGGCGCCGAAGTGCGCGGCTCGGACGAGTCCGTGTACCCCCCGATGAGCACGATGCTGCGGGACAAGGGGATCCGCGTCCTGGAGGGATACAGGCCGGAGCATCTCGACGACCGCCCCGAGCTGGTGGTGATCGGCAACATCGCCACGCGCTCCAACCCGGAGGCGACCGCGGCCGCCGAGCGAGGCATCCCGTTTCTCAGCATGCCCCAGGCCATCGGGCGGCTGTTCCTGGAAGGGCGGCACTCCGTCGTGGTCGCCGGCACGCACGGCAAAACGACGACCGCCGCCCTCATGGCCTGGGTCCTGTCGGCCGCCGGACGCGATCCGTCCTTCCTGGTCGGCGGCGTCCTGAAGAACTTCAACCGTTCCTACGGCCTCGGGAAGGGCGAGGAGTTCGTGATCGAAGGGGACGAGTACGAGACCTCGTTCTTCGACAAGGGACCGAAGTTCCTGCACTACCGGCCACGCAGCGTCATCCTGACGTCGGTCGAGTACGATCACGCGGAGATGTACCCCGATCTGGCCTCGGTGAAGGGAGCGTTCCGGCGTCTCGTCGAGCTGGTGCCCGCCGACGGACTGCTGGTGTACTGCGCCGACGACGCCAACGTGCGCGAGGTCGTCGCCGGAGCACGCTGTCTCCGGGTCCCGTACGGCTGCGGCCGCGGCGAGGGCTGGCGCGGCCACGTCCGCGAGTCCGGTCCGGATGGGATGGAGTTCGAGGTGTCCAGGGACGGCCGTCTGTTCGGCGTGTTCAGAAGCCCCATGACGGGCCTGCACAATCTGCGCAACAGCCTCGGAGTGATCGCGGTCGCGCATCACCGCGGGACCCTGCCGCAGGCCATCGGCGAGGGCATGGCCGCCTTCGAGGGCGTCAAGCGACGGCAGGAGGTGCGCGGCGCGGCCGCTGGTGTCACGGTGATCGACGACTTCGCCCACCATCCGACCGCCGTGCGCGCCACTCTCGAGGCGACCCGCGATCGCTACGGCACCCGGCGCCTCTGGGCGGTGTTCGAGCCGCGCACCAACACGACACGCCGCAGCGTGTTCCAGGAGGAGTACGCCCGCAGCTTCGACGACGCCGACCGGATCGTCGTGGCGGCGGTCGACCATCCCGAACGCGCCCCGCAGGGCAGCCGCTTCTCCGTCGAGCGGCTGGTGACCGACCTCAAGCAGCGCGGAAAGGACGCCGTTTACCTTCCGGCCGTGGCCGATATCGTCGCGCACCTCGCGCGCGAGGCGCAGCGGGACGATGTCGTCCTGGTGATGTCGAACGGCGCCTTCGGAGGCCTGCACGACAAGCTGCTCTCGTCTCTGAGCGTCCGGGCTTAAGGCCTGATTCCGCTCAACCGCCGAGGAGCGCCGGGTTACCCTGGGCGAGCTGGCGGACGAGCTCCTGCCCGAAGTAGTCGCTCGCCCCCGATCCCAGAGTCGGAAACCGGCTCGTGAAGGCCTTCCGGCTGCGCTCGATCTCCTTGTGGAGACGCGTGGAGAGGTCGTGGTGCTTGCGCCCCTGGATGACGGCCGGCTCGTGGTACAGCAGGAGCTCCGAAACCAGCAGATGGGCGAACCGACGCGCGTCCGCCTGGCGGTGGCGCTCTTCGTCGCTCAGCCCGTCGTCGGCGCCCGGTGTGCGCGGATTGCCGCCGAGGTCTGCAAGGATCGCCTGCAGCTCCGCCTCTTCGGGCGGCGCGGGGGCACCGGCCACGGCGCGGCGCTGCGTCTGCCTCCTGACGCTCACCGGAGGGGCAGCCGTCAAGTCGGCGGAGTCCTGCCTCTGTGCCGGGGCCAGCCGCTCCATCGCCAGCCCCGCGATGCGCGCCACGATCTCCAGGGCGAGTGGATCCCCCCCTTCCGGTGAGGAGCCGCTGTCGCCATACAGGACCGCGACCGGGCGGCCCCTGACCGTCACCGGCACGGCGCACGCATCGCCGGGCAGGACACCCCCGAGCGCGCCGAGAAGCTCCGCGCCTGGACCCTGGGCGTCCGCCCTCGCCGAGGCCCCGGCGGAGACGGCGCGCGCCAGGAGGTGGTCTCCAGAGGCGCCGAGCGTGATGCGTGGGATCTGTTCGCTGCGCACGCCCCCCTCGCCCAGGAAGCCGAGACCGGCCCATCCGGTCAGGGTGCCCGACTTGAGAATGAACACGGCGGCGCGCGGGTAGATGGCGGCGGCGGCGTCGATCAAGGAAGTGAGGATCTCGCGCTGGGACTCGCGGCGGCCGATGGAATCGACCGCCTCCTTGAGAACCTGCAGCTGAGCCGCTCCTCCTGCGGCGCCCCACTCGCCGGGCGTCAGCGGGACGCTGAGCGGCTCGACCGTGGCGGCGAGCATCTCGTCCAGCGCGGCGCGGAGCCGCTCGACCCTGGCGCGCAGCACCCGGTTCGCCTCGGCCTCGACTCGTTCTCTCAGGTGCGCGCTCATCGACGGTTAGATATCACGGCGAGTCGATCCAGTCAATTGTCCGCCCCGCGATGCAGCGGTCGGTGAGGGGGTGGCAGCATTAACACAGGACGGTGTGGCTTCCCTGCCAATCGGCTCAGTTCCGTCATTATCCGGAGCGATTTGGTTCGATTTTATAAGTCTATGAATATAAAGGTATTATTCAATTGCAGGATGAGATTGTGAAGAATGGCACAGGGCCTGCAGCAGATGGCGCGGGCGCAAGCAGGAGTTGCGTCGTTCGAATCGGAGAGACGTGATGGCCCAGAGCCAGAAGACAGTTGCCGGCACGGTGGAGATAGAAGGTGTCGGTCTGCACTCCGGTCGCAGGGCGTGGCTGAGGATCCTGCCCGCGGAAGCCGGCAGCGGGATCGTATTCATCCGCCGCGATCTGCGGGGAGCGGAGATCCCGGCTTCCTACCGTCTTCTCAACGGCAGCAATTTCTCCACCACGCTGTCCAGCGGGTCCGCCGTCGTGGCGACGGTCGAGCACCTGCTGTCGGCCCTTCACGGGCTGTCGATCGACAACGCCCGCATCGAGATCGACGGCGACGAGGTGCCGATCCTGGACGGCAGCGCCCTGCCGTTCGTCGAGCGGATCGGCGAGATAGGAGTCCGCTCGCTCGGCCGGCCGCGCCGCTTCCTGGCGCTGAAGCGGCCGGTGCGAGTGAAGGCGGGGGACAAGGAGATCCTGGCTCTCCCCGACAACGCCTTCCAGGCGACCTACGCCATCGACTTCGCGCACCCGGTGATCGGTTCGCAGGCGGTCACCACCGATGTGACGGATGAAACGTACGTCGAGGCGATCGCTCCGGCCCGCACCTTCTGCCTGTTGCGCGACGTCGAGGCGATGCGGCGCTCCGGTCTGGCGCTCGGAGGCTCCCTGGACAACGCCCTGGTGGTCGGGGAGAACGGCGTCCTGAACGGCTCGCTGCGCTTCCCAGACGAATTCGCCCGTCACAAGGTGCTCGATCTGATCGGCGATCTGGCGCTTCTGGGCGCGCCGATACGCGCCCACGTGATCGCCTTCAAGGGAGGCCACCGACTGCACGCGGCGCTGATTGAGAAGATCATGTCGACGCGCTCCGCGTGGGCCATCGCGACCTCCGACGACACCTTGCCTGAGGCGAGTCTCGCCCGCTTCGCGCGCCTCAAGGACAGCCTGCTCCCGCACCTCGCCGGAGCGGCCGGCTAGCCAGCGCACGCGGCCGCGGGAGCCGCCCCGAGGCCCCGCCCCGCGTCCCCTTGCCACTACCCAACCTCTCCGATAGACTGCCGCCGTCCGGGTCACGGAAGGCACGCACCGGCCGCCAGGAGGCGTTCCCTTCCACCCGAAGCGAGCCATGAAGGCCGGCCCTCGTCTCGTCACCATCTGCCTGTTCTCCGGTCTGAGTGTCGCTCCTGCGCTCGGCTCACCGGCCGTCACCCACCTCGCGGTGGAGCGCAACGGCGACTCTTACGAGGCCTCCTGCCGTCTCGAGGGCGCCCTGACGCCGGACATCGAAGAGGAGATCGCCGCCGGGCTGTCCACGAGCATCGAGTACCGGCTGAACCTCTACCGCAAGCGGACGGCGTTCTTCGACCAGGTCGTGGTGAAGCGCCGCATCGAATGCACGACGCGTTACGACACTCTGACCAAGCAGTACACGCTGACCCGGAGGCTCGACGGCGAGCTGCAGGAGACCCGCGCGACCGATGACGCCGCGGCGATGCGCGCGTTCATGACCGAGCTGCGTGGGGTGCCGCTGGTCCGGGCGGAGGAGTTGCAGCCGGGCGAGGAGTATTACCTCAAGGCGAAATCCAATCTCGGCCTGCTCTGGCGCTTCTATCTGATTCCATGGCCGATGGACACGGAGTGGGCGCGGGTCGATGTCGCGTCTTCGGGAGGGAAGGGCGTTGGCACACAGCCCTGAGCGACGGGACGGCCGGCCGGTCTCCCGCGTCCGGGTCGACCGTCTCGTCCGATCCAGTATCCTGTTTCTCCTTCTGGTCTTCGTGGCCGGGTACTTCCTGCTGCGCAAGGCGACCAACTTCTCCTGGCTGTACATCACCAACTCGGTCCTGCTGTCCTCGCTGTTCCTGATCAATGCCATCCTGATCCTGACCCTGGTCACGCTCCTGATGCGCAATCTCATCAAGGCGCTGGTGGAGCGTCGCCGCGGCATCCTCGGATCGCGTTTCAGGACGAAGCTGGTGTTCTCTCTGCTGCTGCTGTGGCTGATCCCGTCCATGATCATCTTCTGGTCGGCCCTGCACCTCATCCAGCGCAGCGTGGATCGGTGGTTCAACGATCCGATGGATCGCCTGACCGAGGCCTCGCAGCAGATCGTGGACACCTACTACGGCGAGGCCCGCAAGCGCGGCGCGGCGTTCGCCCGCGAGGTGGCCAGGCGTCTGGGGGAGCAGGGGGCCGGGACATCGGAGTCCCGCGCGGCGATTCACGAGACTCTCGGCTCGCTCCTGCGCGAGTACCATCTGGATCTGGTCGCCCTCGACCTCGGGCACGATCCGCCGTACGTGGTCGTCGACCCACACGTCCCCGCCACCGGCGACCTACAGGACATCCCCGCCAATCTGCGCGACCAGGCGTTCCGCGGCGAGCCGTTCATCACCATGTCCGACTACCACGGCGGCATGCTGATCCGCTGCGGCCACCCGGTCCGCGCCTCCTCGGACGGTCCGGCGCGTGCGGTCGCCATCGTCGGCGTGTACGTGCCGCGCGACCTGGCGCGCCTGGCGGCGTCCGTCTCGCGCAGCGACCAGGACTATCGTCAGATGCGCACGCAGAAGGTGCAGATCAAGCGCGTCTACATCATGGTGTTCGCGCTGATCACGCTGGTCGTCCTGTTCTCGGTGACCTGGATTGGTCTCTACCTGGCGCGCCGCATCACGGATCCGATCCAGACGCTCCTGCACGGGACACGCGAGATCTCCTCGGGCAACCTCGACTACCGTGTCGAGGTCGACGCGGGGGACGAGCTCGGAATCCTGGTCGAATCGTTCAACCGGATGACCGCCGACCTGAGGACGGGGAAGGACACCATCGAGCGGCGCAACCTCGAGCTGTCGGCGAGCAATCGCGAGCTGGTGGAGCGACGGCGCTACATCGAGACGCTCCTCGACAGCGTCACGGTGGGGGTCGTGTCCTGCGATCGCCATGGGCGGGTGACCACGGTGAATCGAGCGGCCCTGCGCCTGCTCGCGCTGGAGCACGGTCTCGATCTCATCGGCAGACCCTTGCCGTCGCTGCTGCCGCCGGACGGTGGCCGGGCGATCGACGAGCTGCTGGGCGAAGCGTTCGCCGGGGGCGGCCAGTCCGCCGTCCGCGGTCTGGAGCTGTCGATCGGAGGGAGGACCTGCATGCTCGCGGTCGGCGCCACGTCGCTGCGCGGCGATTCCGGCGAGCCTCTCGGTGCCATCCTCGTCCTGGAGGATCTGACCGACCTGATGCGGGCGCAGAAGATCGCCGCCTGGCGCGAGGTCGCCCGCCGGCTGGCGCACGAAATCAAGAACCCGCTCACCCCGATCCAGCTGTCGGCCGAGCGCATCCGCAAGAAATACGCCGAGAAGAGCGGCGATCTGGACGAGATCGTCGAGGAAGGCACGGCGGCGATCGTCAGCGAAGTCGCCACCCTGAAGAACCTGGTGGACGAGTTCACCCGCTTCGCGCGGCTGCCTGCCCCGAATCCCGTGGCCACCAGCCTCCAGGAGGTCATCGCCGCGTCGCTGTCACTTTACAACGGCGTGCACTCGAAGGTGACGATCACGCCCATCTGCGACCCCGACCTGCCGAACGTCCGCCTCGACCCCGACCAGATGCGCCGCGTCCTGGTCAACCTGCTCGACAACGCCGTCGAGGCGATGGGAGGGCAGGGGAGCGTCACCATCGAGGCGCGGCGCGATCCCTCGGGTGTCGTGCGGTTGGAGGTCGCCGATGACGGACCCGGCATCCGCGACGAGGACCGTGACCGACTGTTCCTCCCCTACTTCTCGACCAAGAAGAAGGGAACCGGTCTGGGCCTGGCGATCGTGCACCGCATCGTCTCCGACCACCACGGCCGCATCCGGGTCGAGAACAACCGCCCGCGCGGCGCCCGTTTCGTGATCGAATTGCCCACGGCCGCCGCCTAGAGCGCCGGGCGGCCCTGCTAGAATAGCCCCCCATGGCCAAGGAGCGCGTTCTCGTCGTGGACGACGAGGAGGGCGTGCGCAACTCGCTGCGCAACATCCTCCGGGACGAAAATTACACCGTGGAGGTGGCGGATTCGGGAGAGCGCTGCCTCGACATGGTGCGCTCCGCCCCGTTCCATGCCGTGCTGCTCGACGTGTGGCTCCCCGGGCGGGACGGTCTGTCGGTCCTCGAGGAGGTCCTCGCCCAGCCGCTGGCCCCGCGCGTGATCATGATCTCCGGGCATGCCGACGTGCCGCTGGCCCACCGGGCGGGGCGGCTGGGCGCTTTCGACTTCATCGAGAAACCGTTGTCGCTCGAGAAGGTGGCGCTCACCCTGCGCAACGCGGTGGCCGACCGGAAGAAGGACGAGCGCATCCTGCAGCTGCGCGAGCAGCTCCAGGAGAGCGTCACGCTCATCGGGGACAGCCGTCCGATCCGCGAGCTGCGGCAGCAGATCGAGGTCACCGCGCCCACGAACGGGCGGGTCCTGATCTACGGAGAGAACGGCACCGGCAAGGAGCTGGTCGCCCGTGCCATCCATGCCCTGTCGGCGCGGCGCGGCGAGCCGTTCGTGGAGATGAATTGCGCCGCCATTCCCGAGGACCTGATCGAGAGCGAGATGTTCGGCCACGTCAAGGGGGCCTTCACCGGCGCCGGGGAGAGCAAGCCCGGGCGGTTCGTCCTGGCCGATGGCGGCACGCTGTTCCTGGACGAGATCGCCGACATGTCCCTGCGCACGCAGGCGAAGGTCCTGCGCGTCCTGCAGGAGCAGGCGTTCGAGCCCGTGGGTGGCTCCACCCTGCGGGTGGACGTGCGCGTCATCGCGGCCACCAACAAGGATCTCAAGACGGAGATCGCGGCGGGTCGGTTCCGCGAGGACCTCTACTTCCGTCTCAACGTCGTCCCGCTCCGGGTCCCGCCGCTGCGCGAGCGTCCGGAGGACGTCCCGCCCCTGGCGCGTCATTTCGTGGATCAGTTCGCGCGCGCCTACGGCCGGCCCAAACGTCTCGCGCCCGAGGCCCTGACAGCCCTGCAGTCCTGTCGCTGGCCGGGAAACGTGCGCGAGTTGAAAAACGTCATCGAACGGTTGATGATCCTCACTGCGGCGGACGTGATCGGGCCGGACGACGTGCGTCGCATGATGGGCGCCGACGCGGAGCCGGCCCGGGAGATGCTCCTCGGATTCCCCACGCTGCGCGAGGGGCGCGAGAATTTCGAGCGGCAATTCATCATGAAGAGGCTCCAGGAGGCAGGCGGCAACGTGGTGCGCGCGGCGGAGCTTCTCGGGCTCGAGCGCAGCAACCTGTATCGCAAGATGCGCGCCCTCGGCATCCGCGGCGGCGAGAACGGTTGAACGGCGCGCCCCGCGCAGAAGGTGAAGGGGACTCTTGACAACTCTTTTGCCGTCTGTTAGTAAGATCATCTCGACAATGGAGGTTCAGTCGACCGCGTGCAGCTGACCAAGGGCGTTGAGTACGGCATCGAGGGCATCCTGTACCTGGCGCGCCGCCACCACGACGAGCCGGCCTTGATTCGCGATATCTCACGCGCCACGTCGATCCCGGAGACGTTTCTGTCGAAAATCTTTCAGAGGCTGGCGAGCAAGGGGCTGATTCGCTCGCGGCGCGGCTTTCGCGGGGGGTTCCGGCTGGCGCGGCCGGCGGAGCGGATTACCCTGAGGGAGATCGTCGAAGCGCTGCAGGGGCCGATCGAGTTCCACCAGTGCCTCGACCACCTGAGGGCGCGCGGGCGCCGGCATCGCTGCCACGTGCGCCTCGTGTTCCGCAAGGTGCAGAGAAAGGTCGCGTCCATCCTGGAGCAGACGACGCTCGACGATATCCTCCAGGCGGCCTCGTAGTCCCTGGGAGGGGTCTCCATTGCCGTCTTTCGGACGAATCGGGTCTGATTTGTCCCGTGATCGATCGTCATCCGCGGGGCCACTCTGCCGGGTCGATCTCCACGTTCACTCGCGCTACTCGGGATTCGGCCACCTGCGTGCTCCGCGCCTGCGCTCGGGTCTTCCGGAGCCGGAAACGCTGGTCCGCGCCGCGCGCGCGCGGGGCATGAGCCTCGTGACGCTGACCGACCTGGACTCGATCGAAGGCGGCCTGGCGTTCCTGGAGGGCCATCCCGACGCCCACGACTTCTTTCTGTCGGAGGAAGTGCTCGCGGCCGAGCCGCGCAGCGGCGCCCGGGTGAGCGTGCTGATCTACGGGCTCGACGAGGGACAGCACCGTGAGATCCAGGGTCTCAAATGGGATGTGTGGGAGGTGGCGGTCTACGCGCGTGTCGAGGGTCTGGCGGCGTCGCTCGGCTCCCTCCTTCCGGTCCTCGAGGCGGGCGGCTCGGAAGGTCTCGTGAGGGATCTGATCCACGCGTTCGACCGCTTCGAGATCAGAAATGGCGCCGAGGATCGCGTCTGCAACGAGCTGATGGCGCGGCTGGTGCAGCAGACGGCGGCGGGCCGGAGCTTCGGTGTGACGGCAGGGAGCAACGCCCACGCGGCCCGGCAGGTCGCGCGCACCGTCACCGTCGCGAGAGCGACGGGGCGCGAGGAGTTCCTCGATGCGCTGCGCGGGAACCGGACGTGGGCGGCCGGCGAGCACGGTCGCGCCTGGGGCTCGTTCGCCGAGGTGCTGCGGCATGTGCCGCTGCACCGGGCGGCTCCTCCGCTGGTGGACAGCGCCGTGCGCCGCGCGCGCCGGAGCGCCAGCGCCCGGCAGGCGAGACAACGGCTGGACCGCATCGACCTGCAGCGTTTCCAGGAGAAAACGAGGTCGTATCGTGTGGCGGGTCCCCGGGCCGGACCGGGGCCCGGAGAGGCGCGTTGATGGAACCACGGTCCCACGCAACGTGGAACGGCGCCTGACGGAATCGACAACGCATCAAGGCTTGTCAAGAGGAGCGCACATGAACCAGGCTGTGGCCCGTATGGATGAGAGGACCGAAGTTGCGCCGGGGGGGCATTCCTCGCCCGCCGCCCCTTCACAGGCACCCGCGACGCCGGGTCGCTCCGCCGCTCCCGTGCGGCGCGTGCGAGCGGCCCGCTACCTGCGTCCCGTGGTCGTCGTGGGATCCGCCGTCAAGGGCGCGGCCCATCTGACGTGGCACGTCTTCCAGTCGATCAACCGCCGTCTGCCCTACGGTGTCAAGCAGCCGAAGTGGGCTCCCGCCCCGCTCATGAAGAGCAAGGAGCGGACCTTTCCACAGCTCGGTTTCCCCCGCGAGACCGACTCCCTCTGCCCTCAGTGCGTCAAGGACGTCCGCGAGCGAATCATCAGGGGGGAGAGCGACTGGCGCGTCCTGATCGAGGGGAAACCGGGCGAGGTCAAGGCACGCATCGTGGAGCGCGACAACCAGATCTGGATGGAGAAGGAGTGCCCGACGCACGGCCGCTGCGAGGACCTGATGGCGATCGACGCGCGCTTCCTGCGGCGGATGGAGCGTCTCTACCCCGGCCGGGACTTCCGCATGACGCCCGACCCGTTCCACAACCACGGCTCGTCCACCGTCAAGTACGGGCGCGGGGCGGTGCTGACCGTGGATCTGACCAATCGCTGCAACATGATGTGCAACCCCTGCTTCATGGACGCCAATCAGGTCGGTTACGTGCACGAGCTGACCTGGGACGACGTGAAGCAGATCCTGGACAACTCGATCAACGTCAAGCCGCGCCGCCAGATGTCGGTGCAGTTCTCGGGCGGCGAGCCGACGCTGTCGCCCTACTTCCTCGACGCCGTGGCGTACGCGCGCAAGCTCGGCTACAGCAGCGTTCAGGCCGCCACCAACGGCATCCGTTTCGCGCAGGATCTCGACTTCGCGAAGCGGGCGAAGGCGGCCGGCCTGCGCCTGGCCTACCTCCAGTTCGACGGAGTGACCAACGAGGCGAACAACCACCGCGGCGTGGGCAACCTGTTCGACGTCAAGAAGCGGGCCATCGAGAACCTGCACAAGGCCGGCATCGACATCACTCTGGTCACCACCATCGTCAACACCATCAACGATCAGCAGGTCGGTCCCATCATCCGGTTCGCCATCGACAACATCGACCGGATCAACACGGTGTCGTTCCAGCCGGTCTCCTTCACCGGTCGCGACGAGGACATCGACGACGAGACGCGGCGGCAGCAGCGTTACACGCTGTCCCACCTGGCGCGGGACGTCAAGGACCAGCTCGGATTCACCGAGCCGATGCGCGACTGGTACCCGCTGTCCGCTTCCGGACCGTTTTCCGATCTGCGCGACCAGCTGGAAGGGCTCGACTCGGAGTGGGGCTCGCTCAAATGCGGGTGCCACCCGAATTGCGGCGTCGGGACGATGCTCCTGGTCAACCAGTCCACTCACGCGGTGGTGCCGTTCCCGCAGATCCTCGATACCGATCGGCTGCTCGAGGACCTCAAGGTCATCAATGACACCTGCCGCCCCAAGACGCTGACCGTGTTCCAGTTTCTCCTGTCCGTTCTGCGCAACGCGCGCTTCACGGAAATGCCCGAGGGGATGAATCTCTGGGAGATGGTCAAGATCATCGACGGGCACAACGGCAGCAAGCTGGGGCTGGCCGAGAAATCGCGCTACAGCTGGCGGATCATGATGGTGGCGGGGATGTGGTTCCAGGACCTGTTCAACTACGACTTCCGCCGCACCGAGATGTGCATCATTCCGTACGCGACCCAGGTGGGCGAGATCTCCTTCTGCGCTTACAACACCGGCGTGGGCTGGAGGCAAATCGTGGAGAAGATGTTCTCCACCCACAGCACCTCCCAGTGGTTCAAGGAGAAGGGCCGCCACCCGATCTTCGCGGCCGGACGGCACGTGCCTCTGGGGCCGTCCTCGGACACGGCGCAGCCGGTGGGCGCCACCCCCTCTCCGGGCGCGGGCGCGCCGATGTCCGTCGGGGCGGCCCCACTCGACCTCGTCCGGCCTCAGGCTGAGGCGGCCGGGTGCGGCACGGGGTGCGGCTGCCACTGACGGAGAGACGCACCAAGATCATCGCCACCCTCGGGCCGGCGGTCGAGGCGCCCGGGGTCCTGCTCTCCCTGTTCCGCTCCGGGGTGGATGTCGCCCGGCTGAACCTGTCGCACGGGACGCACGCCGAGCACGCGCTCGTGATCGCG
>CAYLND010000075.1:0-17146 GCA_964384905.1 uncultured Acidobacteriota bacterium | reverse complement strand
GCGGATCGCGATGGCGCCGGCGCGGCGACCACGCCGGCGGCGAGCGCCGCCATCGGCGACGCCTCCAATCGGCCCGGCACGTTCGCGCTGGCGGCGGCGGGGGCGGCTGCGTGCGGGGTCGACTACGTCAAAGTCGGACTGCTCGGCATGCGCTCCGCGGAGGAGGCGCGCCGCTTCCTGCGGGAAATCGTGGCGGCGACCCGGCAGGCCGCCCCCTCGGTGCGCGTCGTCGCCGCCGCGTACGGCGATGCGGAGGCGATCGGCTCCCTGCCTCCCGAGCGTCTGCCGGAGGTCGCGGCGCTCGCCGGTGCGCATGGCTGCCTGATCGACACCGCGCGCAAGGATGGACGCAGCCTGTTCGAGCACCTCGACGCCGGGATGCTGGCCCGCTTCATCGCCGATTGCCGGTCTCGGGGACTGACCTCCGCCCTCGCCGGCTGCATCGGCCTGACGCACATCGCCCGGGTGCGTGAGCTGTCGCCCGACGTGGTCGGCGCGCGCTCCGCCCTCTGCGAGGGCGGGAGGACCGGCCGGCTCGATCCGGTCCGGCTCGCGAGCTTCCGCGAGGCTCTCAAGGGTGGGCGACCGGGGAGCGGCGGCCGGGGAGCGTGAGCGACGCACGGGGCCGCATCGTGCGTCGCGCCGGCTGCATGAAGCGGTCGAGCTGAGCCGGCTCGCGCCCGAACAGGATCCAGACCGCGCTCTTCGGCGGCAGCAGCCCGGGAAAGAGTGGATCGACGACCCCTTGCTTCGCCATCGCTTCGGCCGCGGCCCGATCCCGGATCCGCGTCGCCGGCTTCCTGATGCTCTTCAACAGAATCAGCTGAGCCGCCTGGACCCGCCCCGCCAGGAAGGCGGCGATCGAGTCCGAGGTCAGCCGGAAGGATCGCTCCAGACCGGTCTCGCCGACGACGAGGGAGGAGGCCAGGAGAATCGGGACGCGTCCCGCTTCCGCCACCAGCTCGGCCGCGCGCAGATTGTCGACGACGGTCGTGCGCCGGCTGAGCGACGACAGGAGCAGACCGTATTGATCCATCGCCAGGAGCGCCATGTGATGCGCGGTCGCCTCGTCGAACCGCACCCGCGCCATCTGGCGGCGGACCAGCCGTCCGAACGCGCCCCCTCCGGGAACGACCAGCAGCCGGCGCCGGCGCGCCAGAAGACCGATCCGCTGCATGAGCGAAGGCAGCGCCGGCCCCTGTCCCAGGCTTCCTCCGACTTTGAGCAGCAGATCCCAGCGAAAACGGCGTGACCGGGCGATGGTCATCGCCGCGTCACGTCGGGCTGACCGGTGGAACTCTCACCATGGCACGACCCCCAGCAGGATCGGGCGAGATCATCGGTGTGGCGCTCTGGTACAGCGCAAGCTGTTTTCTGTCAAGAGGAGTTTGTGCGGCCGGATGCCGCACTTCAATGGGTGAAACGAAGCTCCCCTTCGTGTTCCGCCATCAGCACGGCGATCGCGGCGCTCGGAGCCGCCCTGCTCCAGCCGCATCCGGAGACCAGGGGAAGCAAGCGCTCCAGAGGCGTCACCTCGAGACCGGCGCGGCGGGCGGCCGCCTCGCCCAGGAAAGCGCCGGCGCCGGCCGAAACCGCCGTCGTGGGTGGCGGCGGGTCGCACCGGTCCAGCACCTGCCGCACCGCGCCGGCCAGCCGATCGATTTGGCGGTCGGCGAGATGGCGCGCGATCGTTTCCAGCGCGGCCACACCGACCTCGGCCACCTCGGCGCAGACCAGCCGGGCCAGACGGGCCAGCGCCTCTTCCCGGCTCCTGCCCCGGCCGTCCGGGGTGGCCGTCGTGTAATCGCGCTCTCCGATCGAGCCCAGGATCCGATGCACGTCCCCCATGACGGTGAAATGCTCGGGTGACACGCGGCACCATCCCCCGCCGAGCGGCACCGCCTCGGCGAGACTCGCCGGCGGCGTCCTCAGGAAGCCGGAGTACACCAGCTCGCCGGACAGGAGACGCTCCATGTCGGTGCGGCCCGACGGACGGGCCCGCCCCTGGGAGATCGGGATGATGTCGGTCGTGGTGCTGCCGACGTCGACGAGCAGCGCCTCCCGCTGGAGGAGGGCGACCAGGCGTGCCGTCGCGGCCCAGTTTGCCGCCGCCACGTCCAGCGGCCGCTCCAGGGCCGATGCAAGCGGCCGCAGCTCGCCATTCCGATCGAGAACCCGTGGCGGGACAGCCAGCGCCTCGGTGCACGCCTGCAGGATCGACCGGACCCCCTCGGCACGGGACCTGAACACGTCCGACAGCTCGGCCGTCATCGTGACACCGTGCATCCCCCGCGCCGGCCAGCCGCCGGCCGGAGTCATCGGCGCGCCGGTCCGGCCGCCCGCCGGCGCACCGGTGCTCTCGCCGCCACTTGCGTACAGAGCGCGCAGCCGGCGCACCAGGGCCGCCGGATCTCTCCAGATCTCGTACGGGGCGATGCAGGTGCGGATCGACGCCCGGCCGCCGCCGCAGAAGAGATGCGACAGCTTCAGATGGACGCCGCCGATGTCCCACCCGTAGTAATCGCCCATCGCTCGCCCTCCGATCTAGGTGGCGGGACCGTTGCTTCGGGGCGGGAGACAGGGCAGCGCCTTCGTCGTGCCGTCGGTCCCGAAGCGATGCCGGCCGGCGAACGTCAGGCGGCGGGGCAGGGCCTGTCCCGCGGCCGCGTTGAGGACGAGCTCCGCGAGATTCCCTGCGAGCGATCGACGCAGCCCGAGATACGCCGTCGTCAGCCGCGGGTTCAGCTCGATGACCGTCGCGCCGGCGCGGCCGAGCACCAGATCGACGCCGAGGTATCCGCGCACCCCCGCCGCCCCGCATCGCAGCGCCAGGATCGCCGCCCGGGCCACCTCCAGGGCGCGTGACGCGAGCCGGTGCGGCCACGGCGTTTCTCCCCCGAGGTAGAAGAAGGTGTCGCGCCACTCGGACCGCTGGCGGTTGAGCGCGAGGGCAAGAGCGGCGTCCCGTTCCCATGGCTCCACCCGATCGCGTGCCAGGACCGAGACGCTCGCGGCATGACCCTCGACGTAGTCCTGCACCAGGAAGTCGCGCCGGCGTGTCGCGCTCCGGAGCGACGCGATCGCCGCCTCGACGGCCGAGCGCCGCTGCACCAGGACCACTCCCTGGCCGCCGCAGCCGTCGCGTGGCTTGACCACGAAGGGCGGCGTCAGCTCGCGCAGCCGGCGATCGGCGGCCGCGAACGACACGGCCTCGGTGCGCGGCACGGGGACACCCGCCTCGAGAAGACAGCGGTAGGCGAGGAGCTTGTCGGAGGCCAGCCGGACGGCCGACGACGACGGACCGAGCAGCAGCCGACCCTCGTCCTCGACCTGGCGGCAGCGGGTCTCGAGAATGCCGCGGCCGGCCGGTGCGATCACCAGGGCCCCGTGCGAGGCGCGCAGCGTCTCACGGAACCGACGACCGTGCTCGACGATCAGCACCTCGACCCCCGGCAGTCGCCGGAGGTCGGCCGACACGGCGTCGCGCAGCGCGCGGCCTTCCCGTCGGAGACCCGGGTGGCCGGCACCGGATGGCTGCGCGCTGAAGTGCTCCAGGACGGCGATTTTCATGGGAGAATCGAGGCAACCTCCGGGAGGGCAGGCCGCGCGAATTATACCCGTGATCGATCTCCTCGACGGACGGGCGGTGCGCGGTCGCTCGGGAGACCGCCGCCACTACCGCCCCGTCACGAGTCGGATGTGCGGGGACGCCGGACGGGAGCTTTCCGACCCGCAGGTGTTGCTCGCGGCGTACCGCGCCACGCTGGATCCGGAGCGGGTCTATGTCGCGGATCTGAATCGCATCGCCGGCGTCGGGGACAACGACGCGCAGCTCGACAGGATGATCGCGGCCGCTCCCGACGTCCGCTTCCTATGGGACGGCGGCCTCTCCGGCGCGGCCGCCGCCAGGGGCGCCTGGCGCGACGAACGGGTGGTGCCGGTGATCGGAACGGAGACCCTGCGTTCGATCGAGGAGCTGCAGTCCGCGCGTCATCCGGTGACCGGCGACCCGGCCGTGCTGAGCCTCGACCTCGATGCGGGCGGTGTCGTGAGCCGCTCGCCTCTGCTCTCGCCGCTCCGGGAGCACGACATCCTGTCCCTGGCCCGGGCCCGCGGACTGCGGTCGGCGATTCTTCTCCTGCTCGATCGGGTGGGGACCGGCGGCGGTCTGCCGCGCGCGCGCCTCGAGCGGCTGCGCCACGCGGTGCCCGATCTCGACCTGATCGTCGGCGGGGGGATCGCGTCGATGGACGACCTTTCGTTCCTGCGACAGGCGGGCTTCTCGGGAGCGCTGGTCGCCACGGCCCTGCACGACGGTCTCATCGCGCCTGCCGATCTGCGGCGCGTCGCCGTCGCTCCCTGAAATCAGACCTCTTCGATCGCCGGGGTCGGAAGCCGGGGCGTCACCTGGATCGTCCGGAAGCGGCGCAGCAGGACCTGGCCGCCCGGCATCCCTTTTTTCTTGCGCACGTGCTTGCGCTGCGTGTAATGGACGTCGACCCGCGTCTCCTGACGCGCCCCGCTGTGAAAGGCGGCGATCTCGGCCGCGACCCGCAGGCTCCTTTCGGGAAGCGCCGTCACGCGTGCGGGGTTGCGCACGATGACATGGGCTCCGGGACTCCCGGCCGCGTGCAGCCAGAAATCCGAGGGCGACGCGACCCGGAAGGTGAGCGCGTCGTTCTCCTCTCCGCTGCGGCCGACCAGGATCGTCAGACCGTCGGGGCTCGTGTAGCGGCGCACGCGCGCGGGCGTCTCCTGGCTCGACCGCGGCGTCGCGCGCTTCGCGGGACGCGGGCCGTGCACCACCCCCAGACGCTCCATCCGCGCGCGCAGTCGATCGAGATCGTCCGGGGTGCGGACCGACGCCGCCGGACCCGCGAGCGCGGCCCATTCGGCAAGCCGCGAGCGTGCCGCGATCCGCCGTCTTCCGATCGCCTCGACCGCGCGCTTGCTCTTCTTGAACCGTTCGAACAGCAGGCGGGCGTTCTCCTGCAGCGGCAGCGCGGGATCGATCGGGATCGTGACCAGAGACCCGGCAGGGTCGTACGGATCGGAGACCAAGGCGGTCGTCCCCTGCACGCGCGCCGAGCCGAGCCCCGCCAGCAGGGCTTCGCCCAGGCGCCGGAGCCGCTCTCCGCCCCGCGCCTTCTCGAGCTCGGCCTGCAGCTTCCCCAGGAGTGTCTCCAGGCGCTCGATCTCCCTGCGGACAATCGCCTCATGATGATCCCGGAGATGCCTGAAATCGCGCAGCCTCTCCAGCAGGCCGAGCCCTGCCGCGGTCGCCGCGCTGGCGCTGCGAAACGGGGTCGGCAGCAGGGTCCGCGCGTCTTCCGGACCCGTCGTGCCCGCGGGCGCGGTTCGCGGAGCGAGAAGCGGCAGCGGCGCGACGATGAGCTCGTCCCGGCCGGGGAGATCGCCTTCGACGAGCGCGTCCAGGGGGCGGGTGGAATAGACCACCGGCGACCAGGCGCCGGTCGACGCCGATCTCAGGATCTGGGCCAGGCGCTGGTCGGCGTCCGCGTCCCGTGCTCCCGCCATCGCCAGGTCGCGCGCCAAGAGCGGGCTGATCTGCGCCAGGAACCCCTCGGATCCGCCGAACCGCTCGAGCGCGAGAGGCAGCGCCTCCGGGCCGACGGGGATGGACGCGAGCGCCTCGCGTCCGGGCGGCGGAGTGTAGACCTGCCCCGCTCCGGGCGCCCGGAACTCCGCCCGCAGATCCCTGCAGTGCCCAAGGATGACGCCGGCGCCGTCCAGGAGAAGCAGGTTCGAAGAACGACCGAGGAGCTCGAACACCAGGATCCGCTCGCCCCCGCCCGGGTCCGCGCGCGGCCGGCGGAAACGCATCTCGATGACGCGATCCCAAGGACGCTTCCCAAGGTCGAGAAGAACGGCCCCCGTCAGCTCCCCGTCCAGCCACCCGGCGAAGCGATCGGCCGGCACCTCGGGGACGCGGGAACCAGGCATCAGGTGGAATCGCGGCAGGTCCGGTCGCGCCGAAAGCAGGAGGTTGTCGCGGGCCGCGGTCGCGAAGCGCAGCAGGTAGCGCCAGCGGCCGAGACAGGAGACGCGCAGCACCTCGTGCTCGACGAGGCGTTCCGCCGCCTCCCCAGCGACCGCCTGCAGGAGGAACTGATCCATCGCTCTCCGGCGGCCGGTCCGGGGCCGGCGCGCCGCCGCCGCGCCCGGCGCTGAAACAAAAGGGGCGACCGCTCGCTCCGGTCGCCCGTCACCGCCTGCCGTGTCCGGCCCTTCCGGCCGGGAGACTAGCGATCGCGGACCTGCTTGATCCCGCGCGACACGGCGCGGTCGATCTTCGCTTCCACCTGATCGATCGGCAGCCTCTCGACCTCGGCGATCTCGCTGACGATGAGATACTTCGCCTTGTCGAGCATGCGTCGCTCGCGGTAGGACAGGTTTTTCTGGAGGGCGAGATGGCTGAGACTCTTGAACACGCGGGCCACCTCGGTGATCGACCCGGTCCGCATCTTGTCGGAATTCTCCTGAAAGCGCCCCTTCCAATCGTCGTAGAGGGTGATCTTGGTGTCTTTGAGGACGTCGAACACCTCCTCGACCTCCTTGCGGCTCACCACCCGTCGAAGGCCGACGTTGGCGGTGTTGCTTTTCGGGACCATCACGGTGCTGTCGTTCGCAACGATGCGCAGGGTGAGGAATTCCTCCATCCTGTCGCCGGTCGCGCGCTTCTCGATCTGCTCGATGACGCCCAGTCCGTGGTTCGGATAGACCACCTTGTCACCGATCTTGAATTCCTTTATTTCCAAGGCTCGCCTCCAAAAACCCCGGAGCACCGATGGGGCGCCTGGTGAAATTATGGTACAAATGATAGCAAAAATTACGCCTTGGATCAATCACGGTCTCAGGTCGGGCGAACAACACCATCGGGGGCGAAGAATCTGATTCGGGTCGGTGTGGCCGGTTGGGATTACCCGGATTGGGCAGGCCGCGTCTATCCGTCGCGGCGGTCTCGCGGGTTCGATCGTCTGATGTTTCTCACCACCTTTTTCGACGCCGTGGAGATCAACGTGACGTTCTATCGGCAGCCCGATCCGGCGACCGTTCGATCCTGGATCGATCGCGTCGGACGCCACGGGGCGTTCCGATTCACCGCCAAGCTCTTTCAGGGGCTCACGCACCCCGGCGCGCGGCGGCAAGGGTCTCCCGCCTCGAGCGCTGGCACCACCCGGCAGTCGATCGACCTGAGGGCGGAGGCGATGCGCTACAAGGCGGGTCTCGAGCCGCTGGCGCGATCCGGCCGGTTGGGTGCCGTCCTCATGCAGTTCCCGCACGCGTTCCACGATCGCCCGGCCAGCCGGGTCCATCTGGAGTCGCTCGCCGGTCTGCTGGACGGGCTGCCGCTGGTCGCCGAATTCCGGCACCGGAGCTGGGACAACGCCGACGCGCTGGCCTATCTCCGCGATCGGGGCATCGGATTCTGCAACATCGACCAGCCGGAGATCGGCTCGACCCTGCCGCCGACCGCGCACCTGACCTCCCCCATCGGTTACATCCGGCTGCACGGCCGCAACGCGGCCCGCTGGTTCGTCCGCAGAGAGCGCGACGGGACCGGGGAGCCGGCCCGACGCTCCGGGAGCGCCCGCTACGACTATTTTTACTCCGTGGAGGAGCTGCGGCCCTGGGTCGGGCGCGCCCGCTCGCTGGCCGAGCGTGCCGAGGAGGTCTTCGTCATCGCCAACAATCACTACCGGGGCAAGGGGCCGGCGAACGCGCTGATGCTGAAGAGCGCTCTCGACGGCCGGCGCGTGCCGGCTCCGGCCCGCCTGGTCGCGGCCTTTCCGGAGGTCGAAGCCTGCACGGAGGCGGTGCAGGAGACGAAGGAGCCGCGGGGACAGGGGCGTTTGTTCTGAGAGGGCCGTTCCGGGAAGCGTCTCAGCCGTTCGCTTCCTCCGCGACGTCGCTTTCGCCGATCGTCTCGGTCCCGTCGACGTCGATCGCCACCTCGCGCACCTCGTCGATCTTGCAGTGGCCGCAGAGCGGCAGCGTGTCGAACTCGTGGCCGAGATACCGGCGGCGGATGTCCTTGGCGACGGGGCCGTTCCAGACGTCGTAGATGCTGCTCCCCGTGATGTTGCCGAGCACCTGCTCGCGGCTGTAATCCACGCAGCACAGCACCAGATCCCCGTTGAACATGATGTAGGCCTGCTTGAACAGACGCGTGCAGGTCGTGTAGTAGGACATCGATCGCGTGCGGCTGAAGCTCTCCGCGTCGTCGATGTTCCCACCGCGGTTCTCGAGCGTCGTGTACTTCGAGGCCACACCGCGCGAGCGCCAGTAGGCCACCGCCTTGCGCGCGTCGATGACGGCGGTGTCGACCATGGTGATCCAGAGCTTCGGACGCTCCAGGCCGCGCTTCCTCTGCGTTTCGATGAAGTGGTCCACGTTGGCGAGCGTGCGCTCGAAGTTCATGTTCCCGCGCATCGTCTTCTCGTATGATTCCTTGTCGATCCCCTGGAACGAGACGTACAGCTCGTGCAGCCCCTCGCCCAGCTCGAGGAGCTTGTCGACCACCGGGGGCGTCAGGAAATGGCCGTTCGACGTGACCACGACCTTGCAATCCGGGATGGTCTCGTTGATGTAACGGATCTTCTCGAACAGATCCCGGTCCATCAGCGGCTCGTTCATCAGATAGGGGCTGATGCGGCGCACGCGGTGCCGGGCGGCCTCATCGATGATCCGCCGGTACAGCTCCGGCGCCATCTTCCCCTTCGGCTGCGTCTCGTACGTCTCGCCGTACGGGCAGAAGATGCAGTCGGCATTGCACCCGGTGAACGTCTGGATCTGGATCGTCCTGGGGAAATCGGGGATCGGCCGGCGTGTCAGCCGGTTCCTGAACCGCGCCCAGGGAGAGTCGCCGGGCTGGTCCATGTAATACGTGTTGATCTTCAGGCCGCTCATCCGTTCTCCCCTGGAGGGCCCGCTCGCTGGGACGGCTCGATCGAGCGGTAGACCTGCGCGGTTCGCTCGACCATCCTGTCCGCGCTGAACTCCAGGACACGCTTCCGCGCGGCCGCCGAGTAGCGCGCCCTGAGGGTCGCATCCCCGGCCAGGACGACGATCGCCCGCGCCAGGCCGGGCGCGTCTCCCGGTGGCACGAGCAGGCCGTGACGGGCATCTTCCAATATCTCCTCGATACCGTCAAGCGCCGTCGCGACCACCGGCGTTCCCGCGGCCATCGCCTCCTTCAGGACCGCCGGCGAGCCCTCGCCCGACGTCGACGACAGGACGAACAGGTCGAGACCCGCGTACGCGTCCGGCATGTCCTCGCGGAAGCCGGCGAAGACGAGCCGCGAGCCGAGCCCGAGACGCTGGGCGGCGCGCCGCAGGGGCCCGTCCTCCTCCCCGCGTCCGATCACCAGGAAGCGCGCTCCGGGCATCCGGACGGCGACGGCCGCGGCCGCCTCGAGAAAGACGTCGAGCCCCTTGTGCGCGGCCAGGTGACCGGCGGTGCCGACCAGGAAGGCGGTGTCGGCGCCCTCTCCCAGCTCCCCGCGCAACGAGTCCCGGAAGCGCCGGCGATCCCCGCGGACGAAGTGTTCCGTCTCGATTCCGGAGTGCACCGTCACGACCCTTCCCGGCGCGAGACCCTGCCGGATCAGAAGCCTGCGGATGGCCTCCGAGACCGCGATCACCCTGTCGACGCGAAACCCGTACTTGACGCGCGCCAGCAGCGCGCCGCGCAACGGAAAGGACAGCCTCCGCGCCGCGACCGTGGCCGGCCGGCGGCTGAGGAAGAGAGTCGCCAGCGTCGCCAGGGTGACCGCGTGAGCGGTATGGCTGTGGATGAGATCGACGCGCTCCGCGCGCACGATCCGCGCCAGGCGCCGCGCGGCGGCGACATCCACCTCGCCCCGCGCGCTCAGCGGGACGGTCTCGATGCCTGCGGCGGTCGCCCGTCCCGCGAGCTCTCCCGCCGGTGGCCCGGCGATCACGCATCGGTGGCCGCGCTCCACGAGACCCTGCGCCAGACGCAAGGTCTGCGCCTCGCCGCCGCGCCAGCCGGTCTCGGTGTTCAGGTGAAGGATCGTCCGGGCATTCACCGGGGTTGCGTCGATTGGTCGTGGTGGCCCGCCCGCGAGGCCGCGGCCGGCTGCCGCGGGCGTCTTTCTTCGTCCACCATCCGGCCGATTTGCTCGCGCGCCAGCGCCCCGCCCGCCTCGACCTGGGCGGGAACCCGAGACGCGCCCTCGAGCACGCGCATCTCCCACAAACGCGCGTACTTGAGATAGACCGTGAACGCGCCGAGCATCGACAGAACCAGGCCGTGCAGGCCGTCGAGGAAGCCACCACGCACGACGTACATCTTGAGGAAGCGCGTCACGGGGCGACCCAGAATCTCCAGCATCCCCGCCGTCCTGCCTTCCTTGTAGAGCTGCGCCGCCCCCCACTCGCTGTACAGCTGGAGCTTCCTCCAGTACTGCCCGAACGAGCGGAACGAGTGGTGCTCAAGCGGATGCGCGAGGATCGGCAGCGGCTCCGGCAGCTCGATCTCCGCATGCACCTCGCGGTCCTGGTAGCGGGCACGGTCGCGGCGGAACAGGCGGATCACCCGGTCGGTCCCCCAACCGCAGTGCCGGATGCGGCGCCCTAGAAAATGATTGGCACGCAGGATCCAGTAGCCGTCGTGCCGCGGCGCCGATGCCAGAAGCTCGAGGATCTCGTCGCGCAGCTCGGGGGTCACGCGCTCGTCCGAATCGACCAGAAGGACCCACTCGTGCGAGGCCTGCGGGATCGCCCAGTTCTTCTGTTTGGCCGAGTAGACGTACTCGTGCTGCAGGACGCGGGCTCCCGCCTCCCGCGCGATCGCGACGGTGGAGTCGGTCGAGAACGAGTCGACCACGAGGATCTCGTCCGCGAAGCGCACCGACTCGAGGCAGTCGCCGATCGTGGCCTCCTCGTTGAAGCTCGGGACGATCACGCTGAGACGTGGCCGGCGCGCGCTCACCCCTTGGCCTTCTTGCCCGCGGCCTTCTGCTGGCGTCGATCGAACTCGGCCAGAAGATCCCTGGCCCGGCGCGCCAGTTTGCCGGCGGGCTGGTCCTGGAACAACCTGGTGAAGAACTCCTCCGCTTCTGGACGGTTGCCGACCCGCAGGAGACATTTGCCGATATCGAGCAGGACCTGGTTCGTCCGGTTGTAGTGGGGGTACTGATCGAGAACGGCGCGGTAGCGGTCGATCGCGGCGTTGTACTTCTTGCGTTTCTGGTAGAACCGGCCCACCAGACGCTCATGCTCCGCCAGACGATCGTAGCACTCCTCGATCTTCTCCTTGCCCTGGGCCACGAACGGGCTCGTCGGATAGACCGTGGCGACCTTCTGGAACTCCTGGATGGCCTGCCGGGTGAGCGCCTGATCCCGGTCCGGCGACAGCGCCTGCTCGAACAGCGACATGCCGACCATGAACTGGGCGCGATCGGCGCTCTCGTGGCTCGGGTAGTACGTCAGGAAAGTCCGGTACTGGTTCAGCGCTTCGCTGAAATTGAGCTGCCCGCCGTCCTTGAAGAACGCGTCGGCGATCGCCAGCTGGATCTTCGGCAGCAGGTCGCGATCGTCCGGCGGGATCCGCGGCACGGCCTCCTGCAGCATGGTGCGCGCGGTGTAATACTTCTTCCGGGCGATCTTCTTCATCGCCATGTCGTACACCTGCTGCGGCGGCAGGAGCGGCTGCTTCTTCTTGTGCTTGGCGGCGCAGCCCGACACCAGCGGCAGGACGAGGGTCAGGATCAGGCAGAGCGGCGCGCGCCAGCCGGCGACGGCGGTGCCCGCGGACGACGTCAAGCCAGCAGCTCCCGGATCCTGCCGGGGAACCGCCGCGGGCGCCCGCGAGCATCGACCGCCGCGTGCCGGGTGCAGCCGGTCGCCACGAGCCCGCCCGGCTCGGACTCGATGCGGTAGGTGAAGGCGACGCGCACCGCGGTCGCGCTTTCGATGCGCGTGTGGACCCGCAGCAGATCGTCGTAGCGCACCGGCGCGCGGTAGGCGCAGGTCGCCTCGATGACCGGCAGGAAGATCCCGCCCTCTTCCAGGAGGCGGTACTCGACACCGCGCGAGCGCATCAGCTCGGTCCGACCGATCTCGAACCAGACGAAGTGGTTCGCGTGGTACGCGACCCCCATCCGGTCGACCTCGGCGTAACGCACCCTCACCTGGATCGAACCGCCGTCGCTCACGCCGCTCACCCGCGGCGCCGCGCCCCTGCCAGGAGCGAGACGAGAGCGCGCGCCCGCGCCCGGGGGTCGCGCCCGTCGAACACCGCCGAGCCGGCGACCAGGATGCCGGCGCCGGCCTCGAGAATCTGGACGATGTTGTCGGGTCCGACCCCGCCGTCCACCTCGATGGCGGCCCGGGATCCACTCTGGTGGATCCGATCCTTGAGCGCCGCGATCTTGGGCAGCACGGAGGGTATGAATCGCTGACCGCCGAATCCGGGGTTCACCGACATCAAGAGGACGTAGTCCAGCTGCGGGAGAATCGCCTCGAGCACGCCGATCGGCGTCGCGGGGTTCAGCGCGACCCCGGCGGCCGCGCCGCAGTCGTGAATCAGGTGGACCGTCCGGTGCAGGTGCGGCACGGCCTCCTGGTGAACCGAGATCAGATCGGCGCCTGCCTCGGCGAAACGCTCGATGTAGCGATCGGGCTCCTCGATCATGAGGTGGACGTCCAGCGGCCGATCGGTCGCCCGGTTGACCGCGTCCACCACCGACGGTCCCATCGTCAGGTTGGGGACGAAGTGGCCGTCCATGACATCCAGGTGGAACAGGCGCGCCCCTCCCGCTTCGGCCGCGGCGATCTCGTCTGCCAGACGCCCGAAGTCGGCCGTCAGGATCGAGGGCGCGAGCACGGGCATGTCCGGAAGACGCGCGGCGGCGGACGACGGCTCGGTTCGCTTCTCCCGCGGCGGACTAGCCACCCTGCCGCCCCCCGCCGGCGACCGTCAGGGTCACGAGTTCGCCGCTGCGCACCGGGTAGCCGGAGTCGGGATCCTGCGCCACGACGGTTCCCGGTGCCCCGGCGCTCGACGGGTCGCGCTTCGGCGGCGCCACCCGCAGACCGGCGCGCTGCAGGAAGGCCAGCACCTCGGTCTCGCCGCGGCCGACGAGGGGCGGCATGACGAAGGTGCGCGGCGCCGTGCCGCGGCTGACGAGGAGGGCGATCTTCGCGTCGCGGAGCCCGGCCCCCTCGGGCAGCGGATCCTGCGCGATCACCATGTTCTCCTCCACCTTGCGGTTGTAGACATACACCTGGTCGCCGAGCTTCATCCCCTGCTGCTGCAGCGTAATCTGAGCCTTGCGCGCTGCGCCGCCGCGCAGCTCAGGAATCGAGCTCACCTTGTCGCCGAGACTCACGACCACCTTCACCTTGCGGTCCAGCTTGATCGAGGCGCCGGGCGGCGGGTCCTGGGCGAGGATGCGTCCGGCCTCCACCTGTTCGTCGTTGCGACGCGTCGCCTCCTCGAGAACCAGCCCGTTCTTCTTCAGGATCGCCGTCGCCTCGTCCGTGCTCAGTCCTGAGAGGTTCGGGACCTGCACGTCCCGCCCCGAGACCGACCTTCTGACGGTGAGGTAGGCGCTGAGCGCCGCGATGACGATCAGCAGCCCCGCGAAGACGGCCAGGCGGGCCGCCAGAAACGCGCGACGACGCAACTGATCTCTCTGAAAATCGTTGAGGATACGGGCCTCCGCGCGAAAACCGCGGGGCATGGTAGCACAGCGATCAGGCCGGGCCCAAGCGGGCGCTTCGAATCATCGGGTCAGCCGCCTCACCGCCTCTCCAGGACCGCGGCGAAGAAGCCGTCGACGTCGTCGCGGTGCGGCAGCGTCACGAGGCATCCCTGCTCGTCCACCAGGGAATGGAGCGCGGGCGGCAGACAGGCCCGGGCGTCCCGCAACGCCAGGTCGGGGCGGCGCTCCAGAATCGCGGAGACCCGACCGGGCCCCTCTTCGGGCTCCAGACTGCAGACCGAATAGACCAGACGACCTCCACGCGCCACGAGGTCTGCCGCCGCGAGCAGCGCCTGCTGCTGGACCGCGGCCGCCGCGGCGATGTCCTCCTCGCTCCGCCTCCAGCGGATCTCGGGGTGGCGTCTGATGACTCCGGTCCCCGAGCAGGGGGCGTCGAGGAGGACGCGGGTGAACTCGGAGCCGATCCCGGGCCGCCTCATGTCGGTGACGACCGTCATGATTCCACCGACCCGCAGTCTCCTCGCGTTGTCGTCGAGCAGCCGCAGGCGCGCGATCGAGACGTCGGACGCCACGATGCGGGCGGCCGTCCCGGGCGACCCGACGGCCGCCAGCAGCTTTCCGCCGGGCGCGGCGCACAGGTCGAGCAGGGAATCCTCGGGGCCGATCGGGAGCAGGAGGAGCGCCACGATCTGCGCGGCCTCATCCTGCACGTAGATCGTTCCCTCGCGGAACGGGCGGCTCCACTGCGGCGCGCCGCGCACGACCCGGAGCGCGCCGGGAAGGATGGGCGAGGGCGCCGTGTCGATCCGCTCCTGACGCAGCGCCCGCGCGACCGGCTCCACGGGGCCGGCCGCCACGCGCAGCACCGTCGGCGCCGGCCGGTTGCACGCCAGGAGCAGCGCCTCGCAGCCGACGCGGCCGAAGCGCTCCAGGTAGCGGCGGACAAGGAAGCGCGGGAACGAGTGCTTCTCGGCAAGATAGGCGATCGGGTCGAGCCTCTCGTCGGGAAGCAGGGACGACGGATCGCGCCCCTGGTCGAGGAACCGGCAGGCGCTTCGGAGGATCGCGTTCGTGAACGCCGCCGCCCCGCGCCCGCGCAGCGCCCGCACCCGCGCCACGGCATCGTTCACCGCCGCGGCGCGCGGGACGCGCGACAGGAACAGGATTTGATAGAGCGCCAGGCGTGCGGCGATGAGGACGACCGGGTCGAGCGCGGGCAGCGCCCGGCGCGAGGTCGCTTCGATCACCCGGTCGAGCGCCCGCCGCTGACGCAACACGCCGTAAACGGACGTGGGGGCCAGATGCCGCTCGCGTTCGTCCCGGGTCTCGATCTCGGACAGGAGGGTGTTGCTGCCGCCGCCACGGAGCTCGACCGCCTCCAGAACGGCGTGCGCCGCTGTCCGCCCGCTCGGACCGACGCGCCGCACCGTCCTCCGGTGCCCGGAGCCGGTCGGTCGCTCAGCCCGGGGAGGTCTCGGCAAATGTCTCCCCGGCACGGATCAGACGGCCGTTCACCGCGTCGCGCGCCGTCATCACGGTGCCACCCGGGAACTGGAGCCGCAGGATCCGCAGACGGCTGTCACCCTGGCACTGCACGACGATCGCTTCCGCTGCCTCGATGATCTGCCCCGGTGAGGCGGGCGGCGCGCCCGTCCTGGCCGGCGCGAGGCCGACCTCCGCCCGATGGATCGCGATCGCCCGGCCGCGCAGGCCGGCGACGGCGAGCGGCCACGGGTGGCAGCCGCGCACCTGATTGGCGATGTCCTGCGCGTTGCGCGACCAGTCGATGCGTCCGTCCGCCCGCGTCAGGGATGGCGCCAGCGTCGCTTCGTCCGGATCCTGCTTCCTCGGCTCGAGCGTCCCGCGCCCCGCCCGATCGAGGGTCTCACGCAGCACCTCGGCCCCGAGGTCGGCGAGGCGGCGCTCGAGATCTCCGGCCGTCTCGGAGAGACCGATGGCGCATTCACGCTGCAGCAGAATCTCGCCGGTGTCGAGGCCGCGGTCCATCTTCATGGTCGTGACGCCCGTGACCTTCTCCCCGGACATGATGGCCCGGGCGATGGGCGCCGCGCCCCGGTACCTCGGCAGGAGCGAGGCGTGCAGGTTGATGCACCCGCGGGGCGGCAGATCCAGGATCTCGGCGGGCAGGATCTGTCCGAAGGCGACCACGACGATCGCCTCGGGCCCGAGGCCCTTCAGGCTCCCGATGAACGCCGGCTCCCTCGCCGATTCGGGCGCCAGGACGGGCAGGCCGGCCCCTTCGGCCTCGACCCTGACGGGGGAAGGCTCGGGAGGCCCCGACTGACGCCGTCTCGGCCGATCCGGCCGTGTCACCACCGCCGACAGATCGTGACCGGCGCGCCGCAGCTGCCGCAACGACGGCAGGGCGAACCCGGGTGTTCCCATGAACACGATACGCATACGTCCCGCCCTCCGTGAGCAGGATCTCCCGCGAGATCCCGCGGGACGAACTCAGGCGGGGACGAGGTCCCAGTCCCCGGCGCGCATGCGCTTCTGAACCTTCTTTTTGATCATCCGGCGTTTCAGGGGACTGAGGTGCTCGATGAACAGCCGGCCGTTCAGGTGATCGATTTCGTGGTGGAAAGCACGGGCCATCAGCTCGCGACCCTCCAGCGTGCGCGTTTTCCCCACCAGGTCCATCGCCTCGATCACGGTCCGCTCCGGACGGGAGACCCTCTCCGTGAACCCGGGGAGACTCAGACAGCCCTCGTCCTCCACGTAGCCGCCCGAGCTCTCGAGCACGCGGGGATTGATCAGCACGAGCACCTCGCCGGGCTTTTCGCCGGCGGTCAGATCCACGACCGCGACCTGCAGCGCGACACCGACCTGATTGGCCGCGAGCCCCACGCCGGGGGCCGCATGCATCGTCTCGATCATGTCTCGCACGAGACGCTCGATGTCCGCGGTGATCTCGCGCACCGGCTGCGACTCGATGGCGAGAATCTCGTGCGGATAGCGCAGGATCGGCAGGATGGCCATTCGGCCGGTTGATTTACCATACGCCCGCTGAGCCGTCAAGAAACGGGCTCGACAGGCAACGCCGACCAGGCTCGCCGTTTCTGGTCTCAGCGATGGTGCTTGTCGTTCCCGTGATCTTTCGGCGGGTCGTTCCGCGGAGCGGTCGGACGGGGTTCCGGCCTTCGCGGTGGCGCCGGGGCGGCGGACGGCGGACGGGTCACCTGCCCGCGGGGGACATCGAGCCGTCCGCGTCCGCGATCGCCGCGGACGCCGTCGAACAGGCGCTCGATCGTCTGGTCGGAGCGTGGGGCCGGGCGCCTGGGCTCGGGCTGGGTCACGTCGCGTCGAGGCGCATTGTCCCCCGGGCGCCATTGCGGCGGCCGCTTCACGTCGGCGCCGCGCGGGGCCGGCGGCGCACCGGCCGTCGGTCGGAAGGAATCACGCGGGCGCTC
>CAYLND010000074.1:14809-17196 GCA_964384905.1 uncultured Acidobacteriota bacterium | reverse complement strand
GTGGCGCCCTGAGGCGTTGCGGTGTCCGGGTCCGGCTGGGGAGCGGGCGTCGCCTCGGTCGAGGCTTGCGGCCCCTGCCCTCCCGGGCCGGCCGACGGCGCCGAGGTGGCGGTCGGTCCGCCGGTGGAAGGGGCCGAGGCGCAGGCGACCGAGACGCAGAGGAGGAAGACCGCTGCGCCCGGAGCGGCGCGACCGGTCCGGTCGGCGCTATTGCATCGAGAGGAGAAGCTGGTCATTGGTTGTGATGCCGCTGATCGTCAGACCGGAGGAATCCGTCACCCGGAAATTCTCGATACGCACCAGATCCGGCCCCCAGTTCGACAGCGACAGGTTCTTGAGCTCGAACCTCAGGATCTGATCGTGACCTGTGTTGCCGGCCAGGCCCGGCGTGCTGACCGGCTGGATGCCGACGACCAGGCGGCCCGGATCGCTTGTCGTCTTGGCGGCGAACAGGTAGGTCCCCGCCGGGTACTGGGTGAAGAGATTGCCCATCACCGCGCTCCCGTCAATGTAAGCGAGAACCGTCGGATCGAAGACGACGTCGAACGCGAACCCGCCGATGTTGTTGGACGTCGTCGGAACTCCGATCACCATGTTGATCATCCAGATGTCCGGGGCGACGCTCATGCCGCACTGCAGCACGACCCGGTCGGCCACGGTCGACGAGTCGCTGCATTTGAAAATCGCCGTCGGCCCCGGGGGCGGGTTCACGACACCGGTACTGCTGCCGCTTTTCCCGCCGCACGCGAGGCCCGCGGCGCCGAACAGACAGGCCATGACGAACGCCCATCGTCTCATGTCAGTTCCCGCCGCATGTGGAGGCGAACGCGCTCATGAACAGGTGAAAATCGGCCAGGTCGACGCAGGCGCCCAGCCCGACCGGCTGCAGATCGAGGTTCGCGATGCCCGGCGGGGTGCCCGGATCGGGGCAGTTCCCGAACAGGCGGGCGAAGACCGCCAGGTCGAGGCCGTCCACGCGCGTCGCCGAAAAATCCGTGGTGTCGAAATTCGATCGGGAGCAGACCGCCTGCGGCTCGCAGGCGTCCCCCGTGCCGTTGCCGTCGGCATCCTCCTGGTTGGGGTTCCAGACGAGAGGACAGTTGTCGCAGGTGTCGCCGATCAGGTCGCCGTCGCTGTCCAGCCCGGTCGTGCCCTCGTCGATCAGACCGTTGCAGTTGTCGTCCAGGCCGTTGCAGGTCTCGGCGAGGAACGGATGGACGGCCGGGTTCGTGTCGTCGCAGTCCCCGCAGCGGTCTCCGCCGGCCAGGGCGCACGAGGCCGTGCAGACGGCGTAGCCGTCACCGTCCTGGTCGAGGCAGACCGGATTGATGGTCAGGATCGCCGGGACGCGCAGGAGCGGCGTGATCGGGTCGTTGCTGCTGATCTCGATGTCGGTCTCCGAGGCCCCGCCGAACAGGTCGCCGCTGTCGAACTGGACCGTGAGGTCGGTCGAGCCACCCGGCGGCAGGGTCCCCGACAGGGGCGTGACGGTCAGAAAATCCGAGGTGCAGCCGGAGGGCGCGCGGATGGCGACACCGGCGGGACCGTTGAGCCCGTACCCGACGTGATTGACCGTCCCATTCTGGAGGTCGATGGTCGTCAGGTCGGTGTGGTGCAGCTCGGCCACGTACGCCAGCGTCCCCAGGCCGTTCAGCGTCACACCCTGCGGGCCGTCGAGACCGCCGGCGATGGTCCCGACCGCGCCCGTCGCGAGATCGATCGCCACGAGGCGGCCGCCGGTCGTCTCGGTCACGTAGGCCTTGGTTTGATCGGTGCTGAGCACGACGCTGCCGGGATCCTCGAGACCGGTGGCGATCGGGGTCGACCCGCCCGTGCTCAGATCGACGGCGGTGAGGACGCCGACGAATCGCTGGCACACGTAGAGCGTCGTGCCGGCGTTGTTCAGCGTCATGCCGTCGAGCGAGCTGAGCCCGGTGGCGACGACCGTCTTCTCGGCGGTCGAGAGGTTGACCGCGGTGATCTGTCCGCTGTGCGCCTCGCCGACGTAGATCGTGTTGCCGAACGGGCTCAACGTCAGACCGACCGGGAAGCTGAAGCCGAGGGCGATGCGGGTCACCAGCCCGGTCGCCAGATCGATCGCCGCGAGCGTCCCCGGATCCGATTCGTCGACGTAGGCGGTCGTGCCGGAGGCGTCGATGACCACGTTCTCCTGCGGCGTGTACAGACCGTACGACACGATGCTCGTGGCGCCCGTGTCGAGATTGATCGCGGAGATCCGTCCTCCCTTCCACTCCGAGACGTAGGCCAGGGCGGAGCAGGAGGCCGGCTCCTTGGCGGACGGCTGCACCTTGAGCGCCACCGAGAAATCGAGGTCGTTGCCGCCGGTGTTGGAAACGCTCAGGGTCTGCGTGTCGCCCGTTTCGTTT
>CAYLND010000074.1:0-14799 GCA_964384905.1 uncultured Acidobacteriota bacterium | reverse complement strand
GCCTCAGGCGACCCTACTGAAGAAGCGGTGCGCTTCGTCAGCGGCAAGAACTCCCTCGCCGGCACGCTGGTGCTTCCCGCCGCATCGGGGCCCGACGGGTCCAAGCCTCAACGACTCGGGCGCCAACCCGCCGTTGTGCTCTTCCATGGCTCGGGGCCGCAACGCAGGGACCTCTTCACCGCGCGATGGTTTGCCGCCCAGGGTGCCGCGGCATTGGCGTACGACAAGGGCGGTGTTGGAAACTCCCAGGGTGTGCGTGTGGCGCGTTCTCTTGAACAGGGTCGCCCCCAGCTGCCCGGGCTGCGCCCGGATCACCGGCGCGACGAGCCCCTGGCCGCGCAGGTCGAGGGTGACGACCGGCGTGTCGGGATCGTTGCTCAGGATGGTCAGCGTCCCGGCGATCGACGCGGCGGACGTCGGGGTGAACACCACGGTGACCGTGGCGCTCGTGCGCGCGGGGATATTGAGGGCGGACACCGAGGACGCGAACATCGGCTCGTCGCTCGCGATCGACTGGACCTTCAGCGTCTCGCTGCCCCGGTTGTGGATGCTGAAGGCCAGGGTGCGGCGCAGCCCCAGGAACAGCGACCCGAAATCGAGCGCCGTGCTCGCCCCCTGGTAGGTCAGACGCACGGTGTGCCGGTTGAGCTGGCAGAACACGTCGACGTAGGGAGAGTTCTCGACCGCCACCTCGAGAAGCCCGTCGAGGGCCATCCCGAAATACTGCGTGGGATCCAGCGTGAACGTGCGCGCCGCGCTGCCGCACTCGTTTCCGCTGGCGCCCAGACTCCCGAGCGGCACGCCCTCCGCCGACACCTGGGCGACTTCGAGCGGGAGGCCAAAGTTGCCCTCCACCTGGACGTCGATGGTGGCGCCCGCCGCCGGGGCGAGCGGCACCGGCAGTTTGTGGACGGTCCGGGCCCCGTAGGTATTGAAGATCTGCTGCGACGTGACGATGACCGGCTCGTCGGAGATGGCGATATTGGGCGCCCCGGTGACGCTGACCGTGGCCGGCACGCGCAGCGGCTCCAGACCCGGGATGTTCGTCTGAATCAGCACGCCGCCGGTCAGAACCGTGGTGCCGAAGTCGCCCGCGTCGAGAGTGACGGTGATGTCGCCGCTGTCGCCCGGAAGAATCGTGCGCTCGGTGGGGAACACGCGCAGCCACGGGACGATGCCGGCGAGATCGACCGAGAGATCGACGACGAGGTTGCTGCCGCCGGTGTTCGTGATGTGCAGGGTGCGGCTGACGGCCGCGCCGGTGTGCAGCGCCTCGGAGAAGGAGCCGGGGCTCACGCCGATCTGCGGCGGCGGCGTCGCGACCCCGACGACCGCCACGCTCAACGCGGGATTGTTGTACGCGTTGCTGTGGATCACCAGGCCTGAATCGAGCAGGCCGGGCGCCGCGGGCGCGTAGGTGACGGTGATCCCCTGGCTCGTGCGGGCCGGCACCGAGAAGACCGACGGCGACACGCTCACCGCGGCATCGCCCACGTCGACCCCGCTCACGCTCAGTGTGTCGGTCCCCGTGTTGCGGACCGTGAGGGTGAGGGCGTGCGAAAAGCCCGCGAAGACCGATCCGAAGTCCAGCACCGGGGCATCGACGGCGATCGAGGGGACCGGCGTGACCTCGAGGCTCACCGGGTGCGCGGCGAGGGGCTGCTGCGGATCGTTGTTCGCCACGTACACCGTCCCGACGTACGAGCCACCGTCCAGTCCGGTCGCGTCGATCGACAGGAGGATGTCCGTGCTGTCGCCCGATCGCAGGCGCCCGGAGGTCGGCGCGGCCTGCAGCCACTGCGGCACGTCGTAGATCCGGATCGCCATCTGATCGTGGAGATAGATGGAGTTGAACGCGATCTGCAGACCGATGGTCTGGGTGCCGTCCTGGATCCCGACCGTGGCGCTGCCGGTGTCGGCGGTCAGCGACTTGTAGCGGTAGACGATCTCCCCGGTGCTGTAGAGGGTCGCCTGGAAGGTGACGTTGCCGATGCCGGTATAGGGCAGGGCGCCCGCGTACTGCACCGTGAAGCTGTCCGGGCTCCGTGTGTAGTAGGCGCGGGAGCTGTAGTCGAACTTGAGATCGTCCCAGAACGGCGCGATCAGGTTCGGCGGCGCGTTGGAGTTCGGCAGGGACGTGTTCGCGTAGGGGGCCGCGTTGCCGGTAAAGGTCAGAAACCCGTTGGTGCTGACACGCACGCTGTCGTACGTCTGTCCGTAGAACGGGAAGCGGAATCCGAGCGCGATCGCCTCGCTGATCTGGTCGTCGCTGGTGAGCGAGTCGATGATGATGCCGCTGCCCGATTGGGTCAGGTCGATCCATTCGAACACCGGCCCGCCCGGCTGATCGCTGTCGATGTAGCGATAGCCGAACGCGTCCGGGCCTCCGGACCCGACGGCCGCCGGCGCGGGCTCCGGCTCCGACGACGCGGAGGCACCCGGGCCCGGGGAGGCGCCCGACGCGGCGGTGCGCCCGCTGATCGCGGGAACCGGCACGGTCCAGTCGAGCGTGCCCGGGCCGACGTTCTGAATCGTCAGCGTGCGGGTGGTCGACTCGCCCGTGCGCAGGGCCGCCGTGAACGACGGTGGCGAGGAGGCGAACGTCGGCGGCAGGAGCGTGCCGCCCGAGGCGACGTTTCCGAGCGGGCCGGCGTTGCCCCATTCGTCCCGGGCCCTGACGGTGAAGTAGTAGAACGTGCTGGCCGTCAGCCCCCGGACCTCCATCGTCTCCACCGACCCGGACGGCCCCGGGACGGGCGGGCCGGGCGCGATCGAGGCGCCCGAATAGTTGGACGCGTCGATCGGATGGTTGGCATAGCGCAGCTCGTAGCTGAGCGCCTGACCGATCGTCCCGTCGTCGCCGGTCGCCGTCCAGGTCAGCGCGATCGAATTGCTGAACGACTCGGTCACGCGGAGGTCCCCGATCGGTCCGGGCGGCGTGTCATCGCGGGCGGCGATCGGCAGGAAGGCGTTGAGCCGCGCCCCGCTCCGCACCACGCCCGCGAGCCCGCCGATCCGGGTGGCCCCGTCCACGATCTTCTGCTTCACCTGGAGCGCCGGGATGTCGGGCGAGAGGGAGCGGATGAGCGCCGCCACGCCGCTCACCAGCGGCGCCGCCATCGACGTCCCGCTGAGCGGCCCGTAGACGCCCCCGGGGAGCGTGCTGAAGACATCCACGCCGGGCGCGGCCAGATCGACCGTGCTCACCCCGAAGTTCGAGAAACCCGCCTTGTTGTCGTAGTTGGTCGTGGCCGCGACCGAGATCACGTTGGGCAGGCCGTAGCTCGCGGGATAGAAGGGAACGAGGTCGTTGCTGACGCCCTCGTTCCCGGCCGCGGCGACGAAGACCACTCCGGAATCCCCGGCGGCGCTGATGGCGTCCATGAGCGTCTGCGAAAAATCGTAGCTCCCCCAGGAGTTGTTCAGGACGTCGACCCCGAGGCTGGACGCGTAGTCGATCGCGGCGACGGCGCTCGAGGTCGCGCCGTGACCGGAGGAATTGAGGAACTTCAGCGGGACGAGCGACACCTGCCAGTCGACGCCGACGACGCCGATGGAGTTGTTGCCGACCGCCCCGATCGTGCCCGCGACGTGCGTGCCGTGTCCGAAATCGTCCATCGGATCGTTGTCGTTGTTGAAGAAATCCCATCCATGCACGTCGTCCACGAAGCCGTTGTGGTCGTCGTCGATGCCGTTGCCGGGAATCTCGCCGGGATTGGTCCAGATGTTGGCCGCCAGGTCGGGATGGGTGTAATCGATGCCGCTGTCGACCACGCCGACGCGGACCGCGCGGTCGCCGGTGGTGATCGACCAGGCGGCCTCGGCGGAGATGTCGGCACCGGGGAGGCCGCCGGTCTGACCGCGGTTGTTCAGACCCCAGAGGAGCGAATAGCTCTGATCGTTCGGAGCCAGCGTCGCGCTCACGATGTAGTTCGGCTCGGCGTACTCGACGTGCGGATTGCGGCGCAACCGGGCGATGGCGGCTTCGGTGCTCAGGCCGGGCGGCAGCTTCCAGTGCTCGGCGTGGCTCTTGAACTCGTGCAGCTTCTGGGCCCCGAGGCCCGATCTCACCGAGTCCCGCTCCGGCTTCCCCGTGCCCGACCTGAACTTGACCAGGGCTTCTCCGGGGACGAAACGATCCTGGGCGCTCGCGGATTTCCCCGGCTTGGCGGCCGGCGCCGGCGCGCTCGCCTCGCCGGACAGCGGCGGCGACCCGGAGGCGAGCAGCGAGACGACCAACGTCGAGAACAGCAGGATGAGGCGCGGGCGGATCCGTAATGGGGACGATGACGGCTGGCCCACCGATTCCATTCCGCCTCCGCCTGACTGGACCCCCCGGACAGGGCGGGGTTCGGAAGCGCAACTCCCGCATGGTCCCGGCGGATGTCTGGCGGGAATATACCGCAGCGCCGCGGGTTGCATCAACGAACCTTGCGGCTCGATCGATTTGCCGCGGCGCCGATTCAGCACCGGACAGGGAAGCGCCAGGCGGTCAGGCGGGCGGCCTCCCGGACTTCGGGCGCGAACCTGCACATTCGACGGGAGTTATCACCCATCAGGCGCGCGATCGGACCTTGGCGGCGTTGACCACGGCCACGCCACCCAGGATGACGCCGGTGCCGACCGCCATCCTCCAGTCGAGCGTCTCGCCGAGCACCACAGAGCCGAGCACGACCGCGATGATCGGATTGACGTAGGCGTAGGTGGACACTTTGGCCGCGGGGACGTGGTGCAGAAGCCAGATGTAGGCCGAGTATCCGCACAGGGACCCGGCGACGATCAGCCAGACGACCGCCAGCCCCGATGCAAGCGTCGGATGAAACCGCGGTATCTCGCCGAGCAGCACCCCGGCCGCGGTCAGGACGACGCCGGCGATGAGCATCTCCAGGGCGACCCCCATCAAAGGCGCGATGCCCCGGATGCGGTGGCGGGAGTAGATCGACCCGCACGCCCAGCAGAGGTTGGCGCCCAGGAGGGCCAGCTCGCCCTTGAAGTCGCCCAGCCCGTTGTGGCCGCTTCCGAGACCCTGGAGCTTGGGCCACATCAGGACGAGCATCCCGGCGAACCCGACCAGAAGACCGATCACGCCGAAGCCGGAGAGCCGCTCCCCGTCCCGGCGCGCCGCCTCGAGACCGGCCACGAAAAACGGCAGGTTCGCCACGATCACGGCCGCCATGCCCGAGGGGACCGTCAGCTCGGACCAGGTGACGAGCCAGTTGCCGCCGCACAGCAGGAGCAGACCGGTGAGCGTGATCGGCCAGAGGAGCGTGCGCGGCGGCAGCGGCACGCGGCGCCACAGGAGCCATCCCAAAAGGAGCCCGCCCGCGATCGTGAAGCGCGTGCCCGCCATCAGGGCCGGCGGCAGGTCCCGCACGCCGAACCTTATGGCCAGGTATGTCGAGCCCCAGAGCACGTAGACCGCGGCGAAATTGAGCGCGATGAGGAAGCTGCGGCGCCGCTCCGCGGCGGCTGCGGCCTCGGCGGGATTCCGCATGGCGGGGCGGGATTCTAGCAGAGCGGCGGAGTTACACGGCGCGACGACTCGTGTAGAATCGCCGCATCCGTCCGCGGAGTCCGGAGGGGATGTCCTCGTGGCCGTCGTCTCAGCTTCCAAGTGGCCCTCCCGGCTCGTCGTGATGCGGCACGCCGAGAGCCTGGCCACCGAACGGCGCAGGCATCTCGAGCAGATGCACTCGACCGACGTCCACCTCGGGCTGGACATGCGCGACGTGGACGTGCCCCTGACCCCCGAAGGGCGCGAGCACGCCCGCCTGACGGGCGCGCGCCTGAACGACTGGGGGCCGTTCGACGTCCTGTACGTCTCCCCCTACCGGCGGACGCTCGAGACCGCCGAGGAGGTTCTCGGCGAGCTGCAGCGGCGCCCCGCCGTGATCAAGGAAGAGCGTCTCCGGGAGAAGGAATGGGGCATCCTCGAGGGCCTGACGAAGCACGGCATCCGCCACCGCCATCCCGAGGAGCACGAGCGCCGGAAGCGCGTCGGCAAGTACTTCTACCGCCCTCCCGGCGGCGAGTCGTACGCCGACGTCAACCTGCGCGTGCACTCGGTCATCGGCACCCTGGTGCGGGAGCATCCCGGGCTGCGCGTGCTCGTGATCACCCATCAGGTCGTTCTCCTCTCCTTCCGGAAGCTCCTCGAGCGCATGGACGAGGAGGACATTCTGGCGCTGGACCGGCAGGACGAGGCCCGGCCCGCCTCGCTCCTGATCTACGAGCTGGGCGAGCGGGATGGGCGGAAGGACGTTCTGGTCCGCAGGCATTGGAACCTCGTGTTCTACGATCGCACCGCCGTTCCTCCTCCGGCCACTCTCTAGAGGGATCCCATGGGCGACAACCTGGTGCTGTACGTCGGCGAGAAGAACATCTCCTCCTGGTCGATGCGCGCCTCTCTGGCGATGCGGACCAAGAACCTGTCGTTCGAGGAGACGACGATCGAGCTGCGCACCGACAAGGACCGGGCGCGGCGGCGGCGCGTCTCCCCGACCGGACGGGTCCCGGTGCTGCACCACGGGGCGCGGGTGATCCCCGACTCCCTGGCGATCATCGAGTACCTCGAGGAGACCTTCCCTCCGCCGGAGCATCCGGCGCTGTGGCCGTCCGACGCCGGCGGGCGGGCGCACGCGCGCTGGCTGGCGGCGACCATGCATTCCGGGTTCACCCGGCTGCGCGAGTCGATGTCGTTCCACCTCTGCTTCCTCCCGAAACCGCCGCAACCGACGGCCGAGGCGCTGGAAGAGGCCGCCGAGATGCTGGCGCTCCTGCAGGACGCCCTGGAGCGCCGCTCGGAGCCCGGTCCGTTCCTGTTCGGCCCGTTCACCGCCGCCGACATCATGTACGCGCCCGCGATCGTGCGCCTGACCTCCTTCCGCGTGCCGACGGCGCGCGCGCCGAAGACGCCCGCTTACATGGAGGCGGTGCTGGCGCAGCCGTTCGTGAAGCGCTGGATGGACGCCGCCCGCGCCCTGCCGCCGCGCGAAACCTATTGACGCTCATGGCCGCGGAGCGCGCCATCCGAATCGAGGCCGGCGGCGTGCGTGTCTACGCCGTCCTGACGGCGACCCCGACCGCGGACGCCGTGTGGGAGGCGCTGCCGCTCGAGGGACCCGGCCGCCGCTGGGGCGACGAAGTCTATTTCGAGGTCCCGCTCGTGATGCCCCTCGAGCCCTCCGCCCGGACCGAGGTCGCGGCCGGCGACCTCGGATACTGGCCGCAGGGCCCGGCGGTCGCGATCTTCTTCGGGCCCACCCCCGCCAGCACCGGCCCCGCGCCGGCGGCGGCCTCGCCCGTGAACGTCTTCGGCCGCATCACCGGCGACGCCACGCGTCTGTCGCGGGTGCGGGACGGGGACCGTGTCCGGCTCACCCGCCTGGATGCGTAGTCGCCTCGCGGCGCATCAGCATCAGCCCTCCGACGTCCTCGGAGAACCCGAAGCGGCGGTAGAACGGCGCCAGCTCCGGCAGGCAGGCGAGCTCGATCTGCCGCACGGCCCGCAGATCCGGATGATGGAGTATCCGGCCCACCAGCCGCGCCCCCAGCGCGCGGCCGCGGAACTCGCGCGCCACGATGACGTCGAAGACGAAGGCCTTGAAGACGCCATCGGTCAGGACGCGCGCGAAGGCGATCAGGCGTCCCGACTCGGGCTCGCGCACCCCGAAGACGTGGTCCGTGCGGCGCAGCATCACCGGGAGGTCGGCGAGCGCGCGCTGCTTCGTCCACCACTCCCCCTGGTACAGCGCGTGCAGGTCGCCGACCTGCGCATCGGTCAGACGTTCCACCTCCTCCGCGCTCACGGGGTGCCCCGGGTCGCCGCCCCGGAGGGACGGTCGTCCAGATAGCGGCGCCGCACGCTCGCGCCCGGATCGCCGGGCCGCGGGCGCTCCTCGACCAGCCGGTCGGCCGCCGCCGTATGGAAGGAGACCACGACCCAGTTGCGATCGCCGACGACCACCTGATGCCAGGTGTTCTCCGGGATCGAGACCCAGCGCCGCTCGACCGGGGCGCCGTGCCCGCCCGACAGGAGGTGCGAGCGCCAGCCGCCCGGCGCGGATACCTGCAGGTCGCCGGCGCCGCGCCAGGACATCGTCCGCTGGCGGCTGTTGGGGTGCCGCTCCGCTCCGGTCGTGGCGCCGGCGCGCAGGATGAACACCCAGGCGGAGCGGATCCCGCCCGGCGGCTCCGGCTCGAACAAGGACAGCGGCAGCGTGTCCCAGACCATCGCGGCCCGGGGCCGCGCCGCCAGATCCTTCTCCAGACGGACGACCAGGGCATCGATGGCCCGACGGGCCGCCGTCCGCCGCAGCGCCCGATCGAGGTCCTTCAGGATCGCGGTCTCCGCGCCCTCCATCTCCCGCTCCACCATGACGTCCCTCCCGGCCGGCACGCCCGCCCGGCCGACATTGAATCGATACAATATTTCACTGTGAGACGATTGTCACCTTACATAAAATACTTGACTCGATTCAAATGTCAATCTATATATTGTCACCATGACAATCTGGACGCCCGACCTGAGACAGCGCCGCGGGCCCCGCTATCGCGCCATCGCGGAGGCCGTGGCCGACGACATCGCGCGGGGCGCGCTCCGGGAGGGGGCGCGTCTTCCGACCCACAGGGACCTGGCCGCCGCCCTCGGCGTCACCGTCGGCACCGTCAGCCGGGGCTACGCCGAGGCGCAGCGCCGCGGTCTGGTGACCGGAGAAGTGGGGCGGGGAACGTTCGTCCGGCGCGAGCGCTCCCGGGGTCTCGATCTCGAGATGCCGGCGCGCGGCGAGGCGCCGCTCGTCGACCTGAGCCTCAACTTCCCGGTCGGCGACCTCGAGGACCGGGAGCTGTCCAGGACGCTCGTCGCTCTGGGCCGGATGCGCGATCTGGCGCGTCTCCTCGAGTACCTGCCGCACGCCGGGATGCCGCGCCACCGCGAGGCCGGGGCCGCATGGATCGGACGCTCCGGCCTGGAGGCCCGGCCGGGGCAGGTCGTCGTCTGCTGCGGCGCCCAGCACGGATTGGCGATCGCGCTCCACGCCCTGACCGCGCCGGGCGACCTCGTCCTCGCCGAGAATCTCACCTACCCGGTGTTCAAGACGCTCGCCGCCCTGCAGCGCCTCAAGGTGCAGGGGATCGCCATGGACGAGCACGGGATCGTGCCCGACAGTCTGGAGGCGGCCTGCCGCGGTGGAGCCGCGAAGGCTCTCTACTGCATCCCGACGATCCAGAATCCGACCGCGTGCGTCATGCCCGAGGCGAGGCGCAAGCGGATCGCCGCCATCGCCCGGACGCACGGTCTGGCGATCATCGAGGACGACATCTACGGTCTCCTGCCGGCGGAGCGACCCCTGCCCCTCGCCCGCTACGCGCCCGAGATTACGGTCTACGTCACGAGTCTCTCGAAGACCCTGGCGCCCGGTCTCCGCATCGGCTACCTGTGGGCACCGAAGACTCTGTTCGAGCGGATGATCCCGGCGATCGCCTCGACCACCTGGATGGCCTCGCCGCTGGCCGCGGAGATCGCCGCCCGCTGGATCGAGGACGGGACGGCGGACGCCATCCTCAGGAAGAAGCGCGCGCTGGCGGCGGAACGGCAGAGGCTGGCGGCGAGACTGCTGAAGACCTCGGGGGCGGGCGCCCATCCCTCCGGCTACCACGTGTGGCTGCCGCTCCCCGAGCCCTGGCGCGGCGAGAGCTTCGCCAGCCGCCTGCGGGAGCGCGGAGTGGCGGTCACCCCGGCCGAAGTGTTCCTGGCGGGCGGCGGCAAGGCGCCGGCCGCCGTGCGGCTCTGCCTCGGCGCGGCGCGCACGACCGACCGTCTGGAGAGCGCCCTGCGCACCGTGGCCGACACGCTCGAGGGAGCGCCCCATCGGGAGCTGTCGGTCGTCTGAGCTCGCTCACCACGAATAGCGCACGTGGTACGTGATCACCTTCTCGCCGTCGGGCGGGATCTTCGCGCGAAACTCGATGGTCCGGGCATCGGTCGCCAGGTACGGGTCGGACGAGTCGACCATCTTCCAGGCCGACCAGCGCGCCAGATGCTCCACAACCCGGACGTCGATCGTCTCCTTCTTGTGGTTGCGCAGCCTGATCTCGAACGATTCATCGGCGTTCTGCCGGGTCGTGTCGACCCGGTAGTTCGTCTGGCGGCGCTCCCCGGCCAGGTCGAAGGCGCCGCCCAGAGAGACGCGGACCTTCTCGTCCGCGGCGACGGGGCCGATGGCGCTCTCGCCGACCAGCTCGCGCGAGCCGTCCTCGTCCGCGCGATAGACTCTCAGGAGGCCCGCCGGCAGCGGGATGCCGAGACCGGACGTCCTGCCGTTGGTGAATTCCAGCATCGACGTCACGCGCGTATTGCTTTCCGTTCCGTAATCGGGCCGCGTGCGGGCCATCTCCGGGGTCCAGCCGGCGTAGATGGCGCGCTCCGAACCGTCGTACACGTACAGCCGCTCCGCCGGCACATCCCCGCCCCGGCACAGCTCGAACTGCTGGGTCCCCTGGCCGGCGATGGTCACTGGCCGCGGCAGCGTATAAAGATGATAGTCATCGAACGTCTTCTCGGTGACTTCGGCCGGCCCGGGAAGGGGCGCGGCCGCCGCCGCTTCCATCATCAAGGCGCGGGCCCGGGGCGCCTGCTGCGCCCGGTTGACCTCGCCCGCCATCAGCTTCACGCGGGCGTCCGCGAACTCGGCGCCGCTGCCGTTGGTCAGGGTGATCCATCCGGTCAGATCGAGGCGCACGCCGGTGCCGGTGGTCACCGCGTTGTAGGTCGCCTGCCACCCCATGCCCCCCGTGAGGTACGACAGCTCGACCGAGCGCTCGCCGGCCCGATCGCTCCACAGGTTCCAGAAGAGCTGCGGGTCGAGCGGGGCGTCAGGGCCGGGCGGCTCGAACACCGGCTCGCCCGGCAGCGAGAACTGGATCTTCCCGTCCACCTCGATGATCGGCGAGGCGGCCCCCTGCCCGGCGCTCCCCGGCGGCCCGTACCCGCTCCGGATGACCTTTCCGCTGACGATTTCCTTGCGTCCTGTCGCCGGGTTGATCGTCTGGAACGACACGGTCTTCCCCTCGCTCCGGCGCAGCAGGGACGCCTGGCTCAGGGTGTCCCCGGAGTAGCGCTGCTCGAGAACGCGCAATCCCTTCGGGTCCTGCCGGTCGCGCAGCACCACCGAGTCCGCCTCGAGGAGGGAGGGCACGCCGCCGACGCGCACTTCGTTCTCCCCCTCCTTCAGGCGCAACAGGCGCACCTGCCGCACCAGCGCGAAGTCCTGGTTGTAGATCGTGATCTGGACCGCCTCGCCGGCCTCACCGGCCCCCGCGGCGAGCGCTGCCCGCGTCGGCGTCGCCAGCGCCGCCGCGACGATCACGACGATTCCCACCGAGCGCATCTCCTCCTCCTCTGCGGCACGATAGCACCGCGGCTGACGACCGGCAACGATCTCTCGTGGTCGGCCCGAGCGCCGGACGAAGAGGTCGCCCCGGCGGACGCTGCTCGAACGCGCGCCTTGACGCCATCGGGCCGCGCTTCCTACGATGCGCCGGTCAGCCTGTGCAGGACATGGATCGACTTCGGGAGGAACAGACGATGAGAACAGCGGCGCTCGCGTGGATCGGCATCGCGCTTTGCACCGTCGCGACAGCGGCCACCCCGTCGCCCGGCGACTTCGCGTACGGCAGCACCCCGGGGATGGGCGGTCGCATCTATCACCTCGAGTATCTGCGCACCTTGCCGGGGAAGTCGGACGACTACGACCACTTCATCAAAACGGTCTTCCACCCGATGCTCGACGCGATGGTGGCGCGCGGCATCTGGATCAAGTACTCGTTCCTGACCGTCCCGTACCACGGAGCGTCTCCGTGCGCCGACTACACGCACGTGTTCGTCGCGCAGCTCCGGGGCTTCGCGGCCCTCGACGACGAGCAGAGGGTCTGGGGGGAGCTGGAGAGGAAGTTCCACCCCGACGAGGCGGAGCGCCGGCGACTGTTCGAGGAGGAGCTGCCGAAGATCCGCGAGATGGTGCGGGAGGAGATCCTCCAGGAGTTCGACTGGAAGTAGCCGTCCCGAACCGATTTCGCGTGGTACACTTGCCCCCGTCCGGACAAACCGTTCCCGCCGTCCTGCCGCGCGGCCCGGGGAAAGGGCCGCCGCCGCGGCCACGCGCTTGCCGCGGCGGTGCCGGGATGCTACCGTCGGGACGCCGCGAATCATCCGGGCCCGTCGGCCCCCGAGAGGTGTTCGACCATGCGCTGCCGCTCCACACCGCTCCTCCTGAGCACACTGCTGGCGCTCGCGGCGGGCTGCGGCGCCGCGCTGGCGATCAATCCCGGCGTGGACATCGCCGTGCCGCGCGTCCTCATCGTGACCGTCGATTCGGCGCTCGCGTTCCACCCGAACGCGCAGACCCTCGAGCAGGGCGACTACGTGCGCTGGTCGGCGATGGTCTCCTCCATCCATACGACAACCAGCGGAAGCCCCTGCCTCGCCGACGGCCTCTGGAGCCAGTCGCTGGCGACGCTAGGGACCATTTTCGATCGACAGTTCAATGACCCGCCGGCGATCTACCGTTACTTCTGCTCGCCGCACTGCGGCCTGGGCATGGTCGGCTCTGTCACGGTCACCGTCCCCATCAGCCTCACCGTCCAGGATTCGGCCGGCACCTCGATGTTGTCCTGGAGCGGCGGGAGCGGCCTGTACAAGGTCGTTCGCAGCGACACCCGGGCCTTCACGGGCCCGAACACCGCCACCTTCCAGCCTGACGGGGGCGGCGGCGGTACGACGTTCACTGATCTGTTCACACCGGTGCCGGTCGCGGGGGCGGCCACCTATTACCTGGTCCTGAACCAGTAATAAGGAGACCCCGCCATGAAGTCGCCTCTCCGCGCCACTCTCTTCGTGCTGGCCTGCTTGCCCGTCTTCGGGGACACCGCCCGGGCGGCCAGCCTCAACGGCGTCGCCGGCGCCATGCCGGCTTACTACGATGGCCAGCTCTTCCTGATCAATTTCAAGGAGCTGCCGTCCACGGCGGAGCAGACGGTGCTCGCCGGCAACCAGTCGGTCAACACGATTTTCATGTCCGAGCAGACTCTCCCCGGCGGCGCGCCGTTCGTGGCGGTCCTCGACGCCATCCAGAGGGACGGTTTCAACCCGCTGTGGGAGGAGACGAACATCACCTTCAAGCCGGGGGTCACGCCGTATCAGATCACTCGGGACGACGACGTGACCGCTGCCGCGCAGCGGGGCGATATCGCACTGTCGAGCCCCGGCGAGGTCTATCGCTGCTCCGTCATCGGCGCGAAGACCCCCGCGGGTACGACGACGGCGACGACGACCATCGCCACGGCCCGGCCGAGCGGCGCGACCGCCGGCAGCGCTGCCGGCTCCACGGGGAGCGCGAACGGCTCGGGTGGCGACATGCCGGCCTACTACGACGGGCAGCTGTTCACGATCAACTTCAAGAAAGAGCCGGATAGCGCCGCCGCCGCGCTCATGGCGCACAACGGCTCGATCAACGTGATCTACATGAGCGACCCCGGCCTGCCGGGAGGCCAGCCGTTCGACGCGGTCCTGGACGCCATCCAGGGGGACGGCTTCAACCCGCTGTGGCTCGAGGTGCAGATCACCTTCAACCCGGGCTTCACGCCGCGTCAGATCACCCGCGACGACGACGTCCTCGACGCGGCGGCGAGCGGCGAGATCACCCTCTCGGCCACGGGCGAGGTCTACCGCTGCGCGGTGGTGGGCCCCGGGAAGTAGATCAGCGCAAGAGCCGCATCAGCGCTACTTCGTCGAACCCGAGCACCCGCTCCCGGCCGCGCGCGACGATCGGCCTGCGAATCAGGTTCGGGTTCTTGGCCATCAGACGGATCGCCTCGAGGGGCGAGGGCGGCTTCTCCGCCATGTTCCTCCTGCGATAGAGCTCGTTGCGCGTGTTGAGAAAGTCGCGCGGGTCGCGCCCGGCGAACAGCTCGTGCAGCTCGTCCTCGCTCATCGGTTCCTTGCCCAGGTCCCGCTCGACCAGGCGCGCGCCCTTCTTCAGCAAAAGACCTTTTGCTTTGCGGCAGGACGTTCAGGTGGATTTGTGGAAGAACAGCAGCTCGGCCGGCGCCATGGTCTCGCCTCCTCGGAATCCCGGCGGGAGTCTAGCACTTCGGGGATGGTCCCGGCGCCTACTTCCTGGCGATCACCTTGTCGATGCGGCTGAGAAGCTCGGTGGTCGTGAACGGCTTGGGCAGGAGGCCGATGGCCCCCTCCTTGAGGGCCCGCTGCGCCTTGTCGTTCTCCGCGACCCCGGAGCACAGGAGCACCCGGACGCTGCGGTCCATGCCGGCGATCCGCCGGAAGGTCTCCAGCCCTCCCATGCGCGGCATCGCCATGTCGAGAAGGACGAGGTCGATCCGTCCCCACTCCCGGCGGTAAGCCTCCAGGGCGTCGACGCCGTCCGTCGCGAGGACCACCTCGTACCCGTTCGCCTCCAGGATGTCGCGCGCCATGTCGCGGATGGCCGGCTCGTCGTCCACCACCAGGATGCGGCCCGCGATCGGTCCCTTCGCCACGGGGCGGTCGGTCTCGTCCGGCGCCTGGACCGCCCCGGCTGTCGGGACGGTGGGCGCCGGCGGTCCCGCCGGCGGCTCCACGAACTTCGCCGAGGCAGGTGCGGACTGTCGCCCCTCCGCGGCCGGGACCGGGGCGGACTCGGCCGGGGGCGGCGCAGGGGCACGCGCCTTGCGGCGCTCCCCTTCCTGCACGACCGAGACGCTGCGGAACGGAGCCGGGACCAGCGGCCCGCGGGGCGGCGG
>CAYLND010000073.1:0-17268 GCA_964384905.1 uncultured Acidobacteriota bacterium | reverse complement strand
GGCGCCGCGGCTCGCCGCGCTCGCGATGCAGGACATCCTGACGGAGCGTCAGGGGACGGCCGCTTCCTGACGCTTCTCGTACACGACCGTCCCCCCGACGATCGTGTACTCGATCCCGGCGCCGGGGATGTCGGCCGCCGGGATGGCGCGCAGGTCCTTCGAGATGACCGTCAGGTCGGCCCAGAGACCGGGCGCGATGCGGCCCTTCCGATCCTCCTCGTAGGCGGCATAGGCGGCGCCGGCGGTGTAGGCGCGCAGGACTTCGTCGAGGGTCATCTTCTGCTCCGGGTGCCAGCCCCCCGCGGGCCGGTTCTTCAGGTCCTGCCGGGTGACGCCGCTGTGGATGCCGACCAGCGGTCTCTCCGGGTCGACCGGGAAGTCGGAGCCCGCGGCGAGAACGACACCCGCGTCGAGGACCCAGCGCCAGGCGTACAGGCCCTTGCCGCGCTCGGCGCCGACCCGGTCCTCGGCCCAGTCCATGTCGCTGGTCGCGTGGCTGGGCTGCATCGAGGCGATGATGCCGAGCGTCTTGAGACGCGGCACGTCCCGGGCGGCCACGCATTGGAGGTGCTCGATGCGCGGCCGCGGGTCGCGCGGGCGCGCGGCGGCAAGCGCCTTCTCGTAGGCGTCGATGGTCAGCCGGATGCCGCGGTCGCCGATGGCGTGGGTGCAGACCTGGTAGCCCTTGCGCATCGACAGCTCGGCCCGGCGCTCGATCTCCTCGGGCGGCGTCACCAGGAGCCCGCGGTTCCCGCGATCGTCGGCGTAGTCGTCCTCGAACACCGCGCCGCGCGACCCCATGGCGCCGTCGATCATCAGCTTCACGGCGCGCAGGGTGAGTCGGTTCCGGTAGTTGACGAACGGTGGCTGCTCGACGAGCGGCTCGATCCGGGCGTCCCCGATGCCGTCCCACATCAGGTAGACGCGCAGCGGCAGGCGCCCGGCGTCGGCGAGATCGCGATACGCCTCGACCACCTCGGGCCCGACCGAGGCGTCGTGGATCTCGGTCAGTCCCGCCGCCGCGCAGCGCTCCAGAGCGAGACGGAGGGACTCTTTGATCTGGTCGCGCGTCGCCGGGGGGCGCGCCGCCGCCACCAGGTTCTGGGCGTTGTCGACGAACACGCCGGTCGGCTCGCCCCGCGCGTCGCGGACGATCCGGCCGCCGGGCGGGTCGGGCGTGCTCCGGGTGACGCCGGCCGCCTGCATCGCCACGCGATTCGCCCAGGAGGCGTGCCCATCCACGCGTCGGAGCCAGACGGCCCGATCGGGCGACGCCTCGGTCAGCGGCCGGTGGTCGGGAAACGTCCGACCGGGCCAGAGATTCTGGTCCCAGCCGTGGCCGGTGACCCAGGCGCCGGGGGGCAGCCGCGCGGCGCGCTCCTTCACCTGGCGCGCCACCTCCTCGACGCTGGCCGCGCCGTGCAGATCGAGGTTCGCGATTTCGTCGCCGAGGGAGCGCACGTGGCCGTGCGCGTCGATGAGACCGGGCACGACCATCGCGCCGTGCAGCTCGATCCGCCGCGCCGCGGGGCCGGCGAGGCGCGCGATGTCGTGGTCCGCGCCGACCGCCAGGATGGAGTCGCCGCGCACCGCCACCGCCTCGGCCTGCGGTCGCGCGGGGTCCTCGGTGACCACGGTGCCGCCGAGGAGGACGAGATCGGCCGCCATCTCAGGCCCGCGGGCCACGCAGGCGCCGAGAAGCAGCGGCGTGGCGAAGAGGAGGCAGGGCCACGACCCTCGCGTCATCGCAGCTCCCGTTCATGAGAGGCCGGATGATAGCACGCGACCGGGACCGCCACACCGCGGGCGCGGGACGCTCCGCTCAGCCGCGCTCCGCCAGGACCACGCCGCCCAGGATCAGACCGCCGCCGAAGAGGAATGGAGCGCTGAACCCCTCGCCGGTGATCGCATAGGCCACCAGCGCCGCGACCACCGGCTGGAGATACATCATGGTGGCGACCTTGGACGGATCGATCCGCGACAGCGCGAAGTAATAGAGGATGTAGGCCACGATCGTCGACAGCACCACCACCGCCGCGAGGCACGCGAGCCCGACCGGCGAGACCGAGCTCCAGTCCTGACGGAGCGCGGCGGGCAGAGTCACCACCAGGATGCCGGCCCCGCCGGTGACGAAGGCCAGTGCCGTGGCCCGCAGGGCGCCGAAATCGCGCAGCACCGGCCGGCCGAGGACCGTATACGCCGAGAACGCCAGCACCCCGGCCAGGGTCAGGAGGTCGCCGGGGACCGAGGCCGCCTCCAGACCGACGCCGTGCTCGAGACCGATCACCGTGGCGCCTCCGAACGCGATCAGGACGCCGCCGATCTTCGGAAGGCTGATCGGCTCCGCGCGCTCGAGCGCCGAGATCAGGAGGACGAACACCGGGAGGAGCGCGATCAGGATCGCCGAGTGGGCCGGGCTGGTGCGCTTCAACCCGGTCATGAACAGGAGCTGGTTGGCGAAGATCCCGAGAGCGCCGAGCGGCGCCGCGCGACGCATTCCGGCGGCCAGATCGCGCCCGCCGCCGCGCACGACCAGGAGGAGGCCGAAGAACAGCACGCCTGCCGCGGCACGCGTCCAGGCGACCGCCAGCGGATCGACCTCGCGCAGCAGGCGCTTGGCGATCGAGTAGTTGGCCCCCCAGAGGATCGTGCAGGCCGCCGCGGCACAGTAGCCGGGAAGGGGACCGGCGCCGCGCGCGGCAGGGCTCACCGGACGCCGGAGCGCGCCTCCGCGGGCGCGGTCTCCGGGCGGTGCCGCACCAGCGGCAGAGCCTTCTCGATGTCGAAGCGCGGATCGTTCGCCGCGTCGTGGCAGGTGGCGCACACCCCCTGGATGATGCAGAACGAGCACTGGTTCGTGATGCCGTAGAGGGTCGCCTTCTTCAGCGCCGCCGGTGCCTTGACGTGATCGTCGCCGGGACCGTGGCAGACCTCGCACTGCACGTTGGTCATGGCCGCGGCGGTCGTCTTCGCATCCCCGAACCCGCCCTTGTGACCCATCCCGGTCGTATGACAGGGCGTGCACCTGCTGTCGGAGCCCCGGCTGGCCTGCAGGATCACCGCGAAGGCGGCGGCGTGCGGGGTGCCGCTCCACTGTCGGTACTCTTCCTGATGGCAGTCGCGGCAGGCGTCCGCGCCGACGTAGGCCACGCCCGACCTGAACTTGTCCAGCCGGCGCTTGTTGATCGCCTCCATCCGCTCGCGCTGCTCGCCGCTGTATTTGAACAGACGGCTCAGGTCGGGGTGGTCCCGGTGGGCGACCAGCGCCAGCGCCTCGTCGGGGTCGAAGTTGAGGACGAACTTGCCGGTGTGGCAGGTGACGCAGATCGTCTTCATGGCGTCGGGGTCGGGCGCCGTCGCCGCGCCGGCGTGGCCGCCGCCGATGCCGTGGCAGACCTCGCACTGGACGTTCACCATCTGCAGGGTCTTCTCGGGGTCGGCGTACCCTCCTGGATGGTCCTTGCCGGTGACGTGACAGGCGACACACGCCGGGTCGCGCCACCGGTCGCCGGTCGCCAGGCTGTCCCAGGCGATGCTGTGCGGCGTCACCAGCCAGTCCTGGTACTCGCGCTCGTGGCAGGCGCGGCAGACGCCGTCGCCGGAATAGCGGCTCTTCGACAGGCCCGCCGCCAGAGTTTCCGGCTTCTCGCCCAGGAGGAGACGCAGCTGCAGCCGCGTCAGCTCGGCCCGGTCGGCGCGGTCGCCGCGCTCGCGGTAGCGCACGAACCCGTCGCGGTCGATCAGGAACGTGTCGGGCGTGGTCGCCGACCCGTACTGGTCGAAGATGGAGCGGGACGGATCGATCACCACCGGGTAGTCGATGCCGTGGTCCTTCAGGAAGCGCCGCATCCCGCCACCGGCGTCCCGCGAGGACACCCCGATGGCGGCGACGCCGCGGGCGCGGAACTCCTTGAGAACGGGGACCAGGAGCGGCAGGTCCTTCTGGCAGTGCGGGCAATCCTGGTCGAAGAAGCTCAGCACCACCACGAGGCCTTTCAGGGAGGCGAGGTCGACCGTCCGGCCGTCCAGATCCCTGGCGGAGAACACGGGGGCGCGCGGATGCTCGGTGTACGTCAGGTCCAGGGCGGCGCCCTGCCCGGTCGGCGCGCGGTGCAGCTGGCGCAGGGCCGATTGCGTGGCGGCGAGCGCCGCCGCGAACTGCCGTCCCAGGTAGGCGTCCATCTGGAAGCGCACAACGCCGTCGCTGTCGACCATGACGATGGTCGGGTTGTTGCCGATACCGTAGTCTCTCGAGATGTTGCCCGGGTCGCGCAGGACCGGGAGCGTGATGCCGTTGATCCGGACGAACTCGTTGATGCGATCGATCGAGTCGCTGCACAACCCGAGGAAGACGATCGGGCTGTACGATTGATCGTCGCGATAGCGACCGAGTTCGCGCGCCAGCTCGGCGGCGAACGGCGCGCCGGCGCGGAAGAACAGCAGCGCGGCCGGCCGGCTCTTCAAGTTGGCCGACGGCAGCCACAGACCCGTCGGGTCCTGCGCGGTGAACGCGGGCGCCCTGCGACCCACCATCGGATGATGCGGGCCCTGATCCGGGGGAATGCCGCCGTCGCCCCCGGGGCCGCCGCCGCATCCGGGAGGCAGGAGGATCGCCAGGACGATGAGCGCCGGAGCGCCGCGGCGCCGGAACAGCCGCCGGAGTCCCCCTCGATTCGCGTTGGCGTTCATGGGATCGGTCAGGGCGCGCGGGCCTCGGACGGGCATCGTGCCGTAAGGGGCGTGAGTATAAGCGCTGGCGCGGGGCGGGTCAATGCGCGCCCGCGCCGGCGATCGAAGCGACCGGCGCGTGCGGCGCGAGGCCTGGCCCGCCGGGCACGGGTCCGCGACGCTGCGCGGCGCTCCCCTCGGTTCGCCTCGCGCCCGCCCAACGCGCTGGGAAGCGCGCGTCGGGACCCTGGGCGCGAGGTCTCACACGGCCCTGCGGGCCAGGCCTCGCGCCGCACGCTGCGGTGGCTTCATCGCCAACACCCGGGCTCATGGCCCCCCGGAGCGCTCGATACGCCTTCGCGACTCGCTCGGCGTGCCGGGGTGGGGGAAGGATGTTAGACTCGAAAGGTCGATTGGGACTGCGGGGAGGGGGTGGTGCGGAACTCGGTCGGGGAGCGGGCCAGCGGGCCGCGGATCACCGTGGGGGTGATGGGGTCCGCCGGGGGGAAAATCAGCGACAAGGCGGTCGGGATGGCGACCGAGATGGGGCGGGTGATCGCCGCGCGCGGCTGCGTGCTGGTGACCGGGGCCTGCCCGGGTCTGCCGCACTACGCGGTCAAGGGCGCCAAGGCGGCGGGCGGGGTGGTCGTCGGGATTTCCCCGGCGCTGAATTTCGAGGAGCACTGCATCAAGTACCACTCCCCCTACGAAGGGTACGACATCCTGGTGTACACCGGGAGCGGGCTGATGGGACGCGAGATCGAGAACATCCGGTCCTGCGACCTGGTCGTGTTCATGGGCGGGCGGTCCGGGACGCTGGGGGAGTTCGCCATCGCCTACGACGAGGGGAAGGTGATCGGCATCCTGCAGGGGACGGGGGGTATCGCGGACAAGATGGACACCATCGTCCGGCTGGTCGAGAAGGAGACCGGCGCCCAGATCATCTACAGCCGCGAGCCGGCGGAGCTCCTCGACCGCCTCATCGGCGTCTACACCGAGAAGCTCCTGCCCTACTACAAGACGATCCTCGCGAACAGCCCGCCGGACGGGAAGCCGGAGGACTGAGGGTCGGCGCGTGACGCAAGGAGGGGCGGCGTGGGCGAATTCGTGAAGGTGGCCACCCTGTCGGAGCTGCCGCCGGGGACGGCGAAGACCGTCGAGGCCCGGGGCACGCCGCTCGCGCTCTACAACGTCGGCGGGACCGTGCGCGCCACCGCCAACACCTGCCCGCACCGGGGAGGGCCGCTGGGCGAGGGAGAGCTCGAGGCAGGCGTGATCACCTGCCCGTGGCACGGTTTCCAGTACGAAGTCGGGACCGGAAAATGCCTGACCAACCCGGCGCTCGGCGTCGCCTGCCACGGCGTGCGGCTGGACGGTCAGGATATCCTGGTCGAGGTCTGAGGGGGCGGCCGCCCGTCGCCCATCCGGCGCGGCACGAGGGACAGAAGGAGAGTCGGGAATGAGCGGCAGATGGCATCAGCGGACGGCGGCCGTCGTGGCGGCCACGACGGTGGCCGCGATCGCCGTCGGAGTGGTCTTCGCGGAGATCCAGATCAATCCGAAGGGCTGGAAGTTTCCCAACATCATCACGGCGGCCAAGGAGATGATCAAGGTCTCGGATCGGACACCTCTGATTCCCGGCAAGGAGACGATCCTGAAGGGCTACCGCAAGGCCGATGGCACGCGCTTCATGACCTACGAGATCGAGGGACGCGTGTACGGCGTCCAGATCGACACGGACGGGAAGTTCCCTTTCGAATACGGCATCATGGACACGGACGGGGACGGCATCTTCGAGACCAAGCTCATCCCGGACAAGGAAGGGAAGGATCAGGGGTACGTGCCGCAGTGGGTGATCGACTACTACTACTCCAAGCACCCCGAGATGAAGAACCCGTCGCCCGATGTGCGCCCGCCGATGCCCAGCCTGTCGACCCTGCCGCCACCGAGGGCGCAGGCGACCCCGACGCCCAAGCCGGCCAAGCCGCCGGCGGATGTCCTGAACCAGCCCAATCCCTGAGCGGCCCGGAGTCAAAAGCTCAGGGTGACGTGGCTTCCGGCTCCCGGACGACGTGATAGCGGTCGATCGGGAGGGGAGAGACCGTCTGAAGGCGGCCGCTGGGCCAGCGGATCTCGATCGTATCGACGCGGGTCGCGTCGCCGAGCCCGAACAGGAGACGCGGGTCGCTGGAGGAGTTGTGCGACGAGCCGGCGTGCACTTCCTTCGTCTGGCGCAGCGGGCCGGCGGTCAGGGTCAGGCGGGCGCCGACGGCGCCGCGATTGCGCCGCGACCCGAGCAGGCGGAAGCCGATCCAGTGGCGGGAGTTGCCGCCGTCGTTCCGCAGCAGGCTGGGCATCTCGTCCATGTTGTTGACGACGATGTCGATGTCGCCGTCGTCGTCGAGATCGCCGAAGGCGGCGCCGCGGGCGCTGTGGAGCTCCTGCAAGGCCGGTCCCGCCTCCGGCCCGCATTCGTGGAAGCGCCCGCCGCCGTCGTTATGGAACAGCTGGCTGCGCTCCTTCCAGGTCGTCCCCAGGTTCCTGGCATCGATGTCCGAGAAGACGTGCCCGTTGGCGATGAACAGGTCCTGCCGGCCGTCGTCGTCGTAGTCGAGGAAGCCGACGCCCCAGCCGAGGGTCGGCAGGGTCGCGGCGCCGATGCCGGAGAGCATCGACACGTCGGTGAACATCAGCCGGCCGTCGTTGTGACGGAGCGTGGTGTAGTCGTGCGAGAAGTTGGTGACGATGAGGTCATAGAGCCCGTCGTTGTCGTAGTCGCCTGTGTCCACCCCCATTCCCGACTGCGCCCGGCCCTCCTCGCTGAAGGCGGCGCCCGACACGGCGCCGATCTCGGTGAAGTGCCCGCGGCCGTCGTTGCGGTACAGCCAGTTCGGGGTCGTGTCGTTGGCGACGTAGAGGTCGAGGTCGCCGTCCTGGTCGAGGTCGGACCACACGGCGCCCAGCCCGTATGCCGTCGGCTCGGTCACCAGGCCGGCGGCGGCCGTGACGTCGCGGAACCGTCCGTTCCCCTCGTTATGGAACAGGCGGCCGGCAGAGGGCTTCAGACCGCCGGGGCCGCAGATGACCGGCGCCCCCTTGTAGAAGCAGTTCTTCAGCGATCCGGGGCGGGGCAGGGGAGGGCTGGAGGCGTCGTAGTCGACGTAGTGCGAGATGTAAAGGTCGATGCGGCCGTCACCATCGTAGTCGCCGAAGGCGGCGCCGGTGCTCCAGCCCCGGCCCTGCAATCCCGCCGCGGCGGTGACGTCGCGGAACCGGCCGTCGCCGAGGTTCCTGTACAGGATGTACCGCCCGAACCCGGTGAGGAGCAGGTCGACGCGGCCGTCGTCGTCGTAGTCCGCGAACACGCACCCCTGGGCCCAGTAGCCGCGCGAGGCGACGCCGGCTTTTTCGGTGACGTCCTCGAAGGTGCCGTCGCCGCGATTGCGGTACAGGGCCGAGCGTGGCTCCTCGCCGGCCGCGAACGGGCGGGCCCGCGAGCCGTTGGGGAGGAAGAGATCGATCCGACCGTCGCCGTCGATGTCGTCCAGGCAGACGCCGTTGCCGACCGTCTCGTTGATCGTCGTTTTCTGGATCTCCCCGCTGACGTTGACCAGGGTGATCCCGGCCTGGCGGGCCACGTTCACGAAGCGCGGCGATGGCCGTTCCGCGCCGGAGAGTGCCTGGCCTGCGGCCGCCGCCAGGACGAGGGCGGCCGCGAGGCCCCGCGCCACGAGCGCCCGCCGGCGCTCAGTCGGCCGTGGCGACGCCTTCACGCTTGCTCTCACGGAGTCTCTTGAGCAGGTCGGCATGCCGGGCGAGCTCGGCCTCCGCCTCCTGGGTGCGGCCGGCCCTCAAGAGCGCCTGTCCCAGCGAGTAGTGCGCCTTCGGATTGAGCCGGTCGAGCTCGAGCGAGCGGCGGAACAGCGCGATGGCCTCCTCGATTTTGCCGCCGCCCGCCGCGATCGTTCCCAGGTAGTAGTACGGGTACGGGTCGACGGGCGCCAGGCGGCTGGCCTCCTGGAACTCCGGCAGCGCCGCCGCGGTCCTCCCCTCGGCCAGATAGGTCCTGGCGAGGTGGAAATGCGCCTCGCTGTTGGCCGACTCGAGCGCGATGGCGTGCTTCAGGGCCGCCTCGGCCTCGTCGAACCGCAGCCAGTCGCGATAGTACTTGCCGAGCTGCACGTAGATCCGTCCGTCGTTCAGCCCGCGCCGCGCGCCCTCCTTCAGCAGGGCCTCGGCGCGATGCGGATCGTCGTAGGTCTCGAGCGCCGCCGCGTGGTTCACCAGCAGATCGACGTTCGAGGGGTCGTCGCGCAGCGCGCTCTCCTGCAGATCGAGACCCTCCTTGAAGCGTCCCTGCCTGAGGCGCACCTCGCCGAGGAACTGACGCGCCCTGGCCGACTTCGGGTCGAGCGCGACCGCCTTCTCCAGGCGGGGCGCGGCCTCCGAGAGATGGGCGGTCTGGAAGTAATACACGCCGATCTCCGTCAGCGTGGCGGCGTCCTTCGGATCGACGGCCAGCTCCTTCTCGAACTGGTTGAGCGCCTGCTGCATCCGGCCGGCGCGGGCGTGGATCACGCCCATCCTCCGGTGCACGCCCGCGCGCGACGGCGCGGAGGCGACGATCTGGCGCAGCTCGCCCAGCGCCTCGTCGTCCCGCTTGAGCGCCGCGAGCACGTCGGCGCGCAGCAGCCGGGCGTCGGACGAGGACGGGCTCGCCACCAGGGCGCGTCGGGTGGCGTCCAGCGCCTGATCGTCTTTGTGGGCGGCGTGGAGCGCCAGGCCCAGCTCGTAGCAGGCGGCGAAATCACCCGGGCTCCTGGCCACCAGTCGCGACAGGATCTCGGCGGCTTCGGCGGGCCGGCCTTCGGTGCGCAGACGTCGCGCCTCGGAGAGCAGGGCGGCGGGGTCGGGCGCGGCGCAGCGCGCGGCGGCGAGAAGCGCGGCGCACAGGCCCGAGAGCAGAAGGGAGGGGCGTCGCGGTGGAGCCTTCCGCCGGCGGACCATCGGGCGCGAATGCTACCACACGAAACGGGCGTCCGCCCGGAGCGTCAACGGCGGCGTCGGTTCGGGGGCGGTGTCCGGGGGGATCGGACGGTCAGGCCTTCGACACGTTGGAGGCCTGGAGCCCCTTGGGCCCCTGGGCGACCTCGAACTCGACCGCCTGGCCTTCCTCGAGCGTCTTGTACCCTTCACCCTGGATCGCGGAGAAATGCACGAAGATATCGGTGCCATCCTCCTGCTGGATGAATCCGTAACCCTTGCTGTTATTGAACCACTTCACCTTGCCCTTGGCCACCGGAAACCCTCCTCCACGGACGCGGTGCCGTCGATCGGCGCCACCGCACGCGCCTTGGCCGTCTGCGTCGACACAAAAAAAATCCACAAAAGCGACGGCTCTTGTGGTCCGCTCGGCTCGATCAAAGTCCGATCCCGAAAGTCCATGCCCGCAACACGACCCGTCTACTAGTACCGCACGGGACCAGTGTTGTCAACCTTCTTTTCGCTCCGAAGCGATGCTCGGCGCGGATTCCAGGAGGTTGCGCCTGCTCTCGCGCAGCGCCTGCAGGTCGGCGGCCACGCGCCGCAGCAGCACCAGCGCCCCCTCGTGGTTGCGCGCCTCGAACTCGCGCGCGACCAGCCGCACCTGCCCCTCGACCGCCTGCAGACCGCGCAGATCCTCGTCGAGCCGGTCGCGCAGCGACCGGGTGGCGGCGTTGAACGCCTCCTCCATCTCCTTGAAGTTGTCGTGCCGGCGGAGCGTGACGCGCGCCGCCCAGCGTCCCGCCGCCAGCTCCCGCAGACCGCGTGTGACCTTGTACACGACGCCCGCGGTCTTGTGGGTCTCGAAGATCTCGACGGCAAAGACGGCCGCGACGAAGAACAGGCCGACCGCCAGGAGGTACATGAGCGAGCGCAGGTCCGAGGGCTCGCCCGGAACGATCGGTGTGTGACGCGCCAGGATGCGGGCGTTCTCCGCGCTCAGAAGGTGAAACAGGGCGGCGGCGAAGATCAGGAGGAACACCATTCCGAGGACCGCGACGACGGCGGAGCGGATCTGATAGGCGGGGTCGACGACGTAGCTGCGCCGGCGTCCCAGGACGCGCTCCAGGAGGCGCGGAAGCAGACGACGCTCGCCTTCGTCCACGTGCGCCCTGCCGTCCATGACCGTGTGGTGGCTGCCTGCGGGCGGCAGGCCCGGGTGGGAAGGCATCGATTCTCCCGGGACCGGCAGTCCGGTCCCTGCGCGAAAACATAGGTTCCGCTCGCGCGCTTGTCAAACACTGTGGTGCCCAGAGTGTGGAGTGATGCCGAGAGGTTATTTTGCCGTGCCGGGGACGGCCTCGGTGTCCGCTGGCGACCGCCGCGGTCACGTCACATGCGCGATCTGACCGGCGGTGAGCGCGCTTCGGTGAACCGACGGTGGCATCGATATCCCTCCCCATCAGCTCCACACTCTCGGCGCCACTATGGAAGGGTTCCCGGCCGGACCCGAGGTCTGCTAGAGTCCCAAGGGCAATCCGATGACGACGACGAAGCGATGGACCGGGATGGTGCTCGGGCTTCTGGCCGGCGTGGCGCTCCTGGGCGCCGCCGAGACCGGGGCGCGGGATGAGGGCGACATCCGGGCGCGTCTCAAGGCGTACGCCCCCGTGCGCCTGCAGGCCGACCTGTCCCGGTTCTCGCCGCGCGAGCACGAGGCGCTCGGCAAGGTGGTCACGGCCCTCGGCATGGTGGACGAGATCTACTGGAAGCAGATGGGCCGGCAGGCGCTTCTGGCCCGGCAGGCGTTCGAGAAGGCGTCGGCGCCGCTCGACGTCCTGTACCGGGACTTCGTCCTGATCAACTACGGACCGTTCGACATCCGCAAAGAGAACGAGCGCTTCGTGACGGTCGACGGTTCGTCCGGGCCGCGTGTCGCGGGCGCCGGCTTCTACCCCGAGGATATGACCAAGGACGAGTTCGACGCGCGCATCCGGGCGCATCCCGAGCTGCAGGAGACCTTCGAGAAGCCGAACACGCTGATCCGGCGGGTCGACGGCGTGCTCGTCGCCATCCCGTTCGAGACCCTGTACCTCGACGAGCTGTCGGTCGCGTCGCGCGCTCTGGCGGAGGCGGCGGCGCTGGTCGAGAGCCCGAGCCTGAGACGCTACCTGTCGCTGCGCTCGGAGGCGCTCCTGAGCGGCGACTACTACGCCTCGGATCTGGCCTGGCTGGACGTCAAGGACAACCTGCTCGACGTGGTCATCGGCCCGATCGAGACGTACGACGACGGTCTTCTGGGCCTGAAGGCGTCGTACGAGGCGGCCGCCATGGTGAAGGACGAGAAGGAGAGCCGCACGCTGGAGGTGTACAGGCAGAACCTGGCCGGGATGGCGCAGGCGCTGCCGGTCGAGGACGCGTTCAAGAAGTCCAACACCGGCAGCGGCAACGTGCTCGAGATCGTCAACGTGGTGCGCTTCGCCGGCGACTTCAACGCCGGCATCAAGACCGTCGCCGCCTCGCTCCCGAACGACGAGCGGGTGATCCAGGACAAAGGCGCCAAGAAGCAGATCTACAAGAACGTCCTGGAGGCCAAGTTCGATACCATCCTGCAGCCGATCGCCCAGCTGTTCCTTCCGAAGAAAGACTGGCCGCGGGTGACCCGGGAGGCGTTCGTCACCAACGTCCTGCTGCACGAGCTGTCGCACACGCTGGGCGTCGACTACGTCGTCGGCAAGAAGGACCTGACCGTGCGCAAGGCGCTGCAGGAGCGCTACTCGGCGATCGAGGAGGCCAAGGCCGACGTGGTCGGGATCTTCAGCGTCCAGTCCATGGTCCAGCAGGAGATCTTCTCGGACGACGAGGCGGAGGAGAGCCGGGCCACCTATCTCGCGTCGATCTTCCGCTCGATCCGGTTCGGGACCGAGGACGCGCACGGCGAGGCGAACGCCGTGCAGCTCGGCTACCTGATGCAGGAGGGCGGCATCGAGCTCGACCGCAGGAAAGGCGAGTTCTCGGTCCACCCGAAGAAGTTCGGCCCGGCGATCGGCAAGCTCGCGAGAGAACTGCTCCAGATCGAGGGGACCGGCGATTACGCCCGGGCCGGCGATCTCCTCAAGAAATACGGCGCCGTGGACCCGGCGGTCCGCGACCTGATGAAGAAGACCGAGCAGGTTCCGGTCGACGTCGTGTTCACCTACCCGCAGTAGACCGCGGGCGTGTCGGGGCGGGACCCGTGCAGGTGAGGGAGGTCGGCGGCGACGCCATCGAAGACGTCCTGACTCCCGCGCACGCCGTTTGGGGCCGCGGGATCGGTCTCGAAGACTTCCTCGCCTTCCATCGGGCCCTCCACGACTCACCCTGGGGCCGGGCTCACAGCCGCTACCTCGCGGGCGTGGACGAGGCCGGACGCCTGCTCGGAGCCCTCCGAATCGATTCCCAGGCCGGGCGTCTCGACGGCGCCGCGGTGCGGATCGCGCACGTGGGGATGCTGTTCACCGTGGAGAATGCGCGCGGACGCGGTCACGCGACCGCCCTCGTCGAGGTGGCGATCGAGCGCACCCGCGGCGCCGGGCACGCCGTGGCGATGCTCGTCTCCAAGATTCCGCAGACGCTCTACGGCCGGCTCGGCTTCGTGCCTCTCCCCGCGAGCGAGATCGCGTGCCGCAGCGTGATGCCGGCGCCGTGGCCCGGCGAGCCGGCGTGGTCGAGAGCCGGGGAGGACCCGCTCGGCCGCATCCCTGGCCTGCGGCCGGGAGGGGAGGGCGACCTGGCCGCGATCGCCGTGATCCACGCGGCGGAGACGGAGCGCCAGCGCCTGCGCGTCGACCGCGACCCGGACGCGTGGAACTTCAATCTCATGAAGGCCCGCATGCCGCGGGGCCGCGCGCAGGAGCCGGATCGGTTCTGGGTCATCGAGCGGCGGGGGCGGGTGGAAGCCTACGTCCTGCTCCAGGCCGAGCCGCCGACGCTGCGCTGGCGCGAGCACGGCGCGCTCGAGGAGGCCCGGGATCGCCTGGCCGATCTCTTCTGGTGCGCCCTGTCGGTGGCGAGGCGCCGCCGTCTCGAGCGTCTCGAGGGCTGGTTCATGCCCGAGGCGCTGACGCTCGGGACGCTCTATCCGGCGTCTCGGAGATCCAGGAAGACCAATCTGGTGATGCTGCGCCCGCTCGAACCCGCGGCCGCGCCTCCGGTCTTCGCGCGCGAGGACGAGTGCCGTCTGTGGGAGCTCGACTCGCTCTGAATCAGTGCAGCTTCTTGCGGGCCTCCTCCAGCTCCTTCTGCAGCTTCTCCTTCTTCACCATCAGGGCCGACACGTCGGCGGTCGTGTCCAGGCCGGTCATGCCGGCGGTGCGGGCGGCCTGCGAGATCTGGTTGTCCACGCCCGCCAGCTCCTGCTCGAGATCGTGGACGTGCTGCTCCTCGGCGCTCAGGGACGCCGGGAGAAAGGTGAACTGGCCGGTGCGCACGTAGTTCACGCCCAGCCAGACACCCGCGAGCACGACGATCAGAAGGACCAGTTTTTTCATGTGGTCTCCTCCCCAGGGCGTCGGTGCCGAAGGATTGGCGGAAGCGTGTGGGAATCGAACCCACCGGAGCCGGGTTCCCCCGGCTCCCAACGGATTTGAAGTCCGCGCAGGACACCAGCCCCGATGCGCTTCCCTCCGCGCGCGTAGTGTAGCAGATTGCTATCGTATACTTGCGCGCGGCGCTGGCGGCGCGCGGAGGGGAGATGAGCGGAACCGAGCGCGAGAGCCTGGATGTCGACGTGCTGTTCGTGGGCGGCGGACCGGCGGGGCTCGCCGGCGCCATCCGCCTGCGGCAGCTTCTCGAGGCACACAACGATCGAGTCAAGAGCAGCGGCACCGGGACGCCGCTCGATCTGTCGATCGCGCTCCTCGAGAAGGGGCGCGAGATCGGCTCGCACGGCATCTCCGGCGCGGTCCTCGACCCCAGGGCTCTGCGTGAGCTGTTCCCCGACTTCGAGACGCGCGGCTGCCCGCTCGAAAGTCCGGTCACCGACGACGCGGTCTGGTTCCTGACCCGCCGCGGCAGATGGGCGCTGCCGATCGTGCCGCCGCCTCTGCGCAATCACGGCAACTACGTCGCCTCCCTCGGCCGGGTGGTGCGCTGGATGGCCGGGCAGGCGGAGCAGGAGGGGATCGACCTCTTCCCGGGGTTCGCCGCGGCGGAGCCTCTCCTGGAGGGAGACCGGCTGATCGGCGTGCGCACGGGCGACAAGGGGGTCGATCGCCGCGGCAACAGGAAGGCGAACTACGAGCCGGGGATCGACATCCACGCCAGGATCACCGTCCTGGCGGAGGGGCCGCGCGGGACGCTGACCAAGGCGCTGGTGAACCGGCTCCGGCTCGACCAGGGGCGCGCGCCGCAGGTGTACGCCATCGGAATCAAGGAGGTCTGGGAGTGCCCGAAGGGGAGCCTGCCGCCGGGCGGCGTCGTCCATACCATGGGGTACCCGCTCGATCGCGAGACGTTCGGCGGCGCCTTCATCTACAACATGGCCGGCGACCTGCTCGACATCGGGCTGGTGGTGGGGCTCGATTACCGCAACCCGCGTCTCGACCCGCACGCGCTGTTCCAGTCTCTCAAGACGCACCCGGCGATCGCGGCGATGCTGCGCGGCGCGAAGATCCTGTCGTACGGCGCCAAGGCGATTCCCGAGGGCGGCATCTACGCCATGCCGCGGCCGTATTTCTCGGGCGGTCTGATCGCGGGCGATTCGGCCTCGATGCTGAACGCCATGCGGCTGAAGGGGATTCACACCTCGATGAAGGCCGGGATGCTCGCCGCCGAGGTGGCGCTCGAGGCGCTCCTGGCGAGCGACACGTCCGCCGGCTTCCTGGCACGCTACGAGGAGCGCTTCCGGCGCTCGTGGGCCGGGCGCGAGCTGTGGCGGGTGCGCAACTTCCACGCCGGGTTCCGCAACGGTCTCGTCCCCGGTCTCATCCACGCGGCGCTGCAGACGGTCACTTTCGGCCGCGGTCTGCGCGACCCGCTGCCGGTCGAGGCAGGGCACCTGCGACCGCGCACGCTGGCGGGGCAGTTCGGGAGCGGCACGCCGCCGCCCGATCAGGTGGTGCCGCGCTACGACGACCCGCTGATGATCGACAAGCTGACCGACGTGTTCCACTCCGGGACGAAGCACGACGAGGACCAGCCGGTGCATCTGCACGTCGCCGACACCAGCGTCTGCGAGACCCGCTGCGCGCGCGAGTACGGCAACCCCTGCCAGCACTTCTGCCCGGCGGCGGTCTACGAGATGGTGCCGAAGGAGGGCGGCGGACGGCGGCTGCAGATCAACGCCAGCAACTGCGTGCACTGCAAGACCTGCGACATCATGGACCCGTACCAGGTCATCACCTGGGTGCCTCCCGAGGGAGGCGGCGGCCCCGAGTACGTGAAGCTGTGAAGGAGGCCCGACGATGGCGGCGTACGTCCCGCTGTACCTGACCTGCGCGTTCCTCCTGGTGGCGGGGAACGCCTTCTTCGTCGCCGCCGAGTTCGCCATCGTCAAGGTGCGCGCCACGCGGATCCAGGAGATGGCCTCGTCCGGGCTGCCGGGCTCGCACCTGGCGCGCGAGGTGGTGGCGAACCTCGATCAGTACCTGTCGGCCTGCCAGCTCGGCGTGACGATGGTCAGCCTCGGTCTCGGATGGGTGGGCGAGGAAGCGTTCACGGCGCTGCTGCTGCCGCTGCTGCCGGGCCTCGGCGACGCCGCGGTCCTCACCGCCCGCACCATGGCCGCGGTCGCGGCGTTCGCGATCATCACCGTGCTGCACGTCGTGCTGGGCGAGCTGGTCCCGAAACGGATCGCCATCCGGCGTCCCGGGCGGATCGCGCGCGTGGCGGCGCCGATCCTGATGGCCTTCAACCGGGTCTTCTACCCCGCTCTGTGGATCCTGACGCGCAGCGCCGACGGCGTCCTGCGTCTTCTGGGGATGCGCCACGTGGAGGAGCCGGGGCTGTCCGAGAACGAGCTGCGCTTCCTGTTCGCCGAGTCGATCCGCAAGGGCGTGATCACGCCGAGCGAGGCGGAGATCATGGAGCGGGCCACCCGCTTCGCCGACCGCACGGCGCGCGACGTCATGGTGCCTCTCGAGCGCGTCGTCACCTGGAGGTTCGACCGGCCGGTGGAGGAGAACCTGGCGCTGGCGCGCGCGGAGAAGCACACGCGCTACCCGGTGTACGACGAGCGGCGGGGCGACCTCATCGGGGTGATCAACCTGAAGGCGCTCGCCCTCTACAGCGAGAAGGACGCCGCCGACCACGAGGCCGCGAGGCTGCAGGACCAGACGATCGTGAAGGAGCTGCTGCGCGTGCCGGAGGAGCGGCGCATCGATGCCGTCCTGAAGGAGATGCGCCGGCGCCGCCTGCACATGGCGGCGGTGGTCGACCGGATGGGGAAGGCGGTCGGGGTGCTGACCATGGAGGACATCATCGAGGAGATCTTCGGGGAGATCGAGGACGAGTTCGAGCAGACGCCGGGTCCGGCCGTGCCGGCGCCGCGCGTCGATCGCGTCGGTGGATGATCGCGCGCCTCGGTCCGCACGGGCGTCACATCACGATCCTGGCGTCCCTGCTGGCGGTCGCCGTCGC
>CAYLND010000072.1:0-17339 GCA_964384905.1 uncultured Acidobacteriota bacterium | reverse complement strand
ATCGAGAACATCCAGAGAAAGGAGCTGAACCCGATCGAGGAGGCGAGAGCCTACGAGGTTCTGCTCAACGAGATGAAGCTATCTCATGCCGAGGTGGCCAAACGTGTAGGCATGGACCGTTCTTCAATATCTAACTCATTGCGATTATTGAAGTTACCTATCTCGATACAGAATCTCGTCCGGGAAGGAAGCATTTCAGTAGGGCATGCCAAGGCGATCATGGCAATTCCCGACGCCGAGACGCAAATTAAGCTCGCCGGCGAGGTCGCCCGGGGTGTCCTCTCGGTCCGGGAGACGGAGCAGCGCGTCGCCGCCCTCCTGGGCGGGGACGCCAGGGAAGGCGGCGGACGCTCCGCCGGAGCGAGTCGCGCCACGGCACCGGACATCGACCCGAACGTCGCGGCGGCAGCCGAGAGCCTGACGCGGGCGCTGGCGACGAAGGTGCGGATCGCCAAGCGAGGGGAGCGCGGCAAGATCGAGATCGAGTTCTACTCCGAGGAAGAGCTGCAGCGCTTATACGAGATCCTGATGACCGCGGAGAAGGGCCACTGAGCCGCCTCCGCAGGAAGGCGGAAGAGGATGAAGGGGGGATTCGTCATGCCGTTCAGCAAGGACACGTTACTGAGGGATCATGTCGCCCATGACGACATCAGCGGGTTTCTGGCCGAGGGCACGGAGATTCACGGGGAAGTCAGATTCCGCGACGTCCTGCGCGTGGACGGCAAGATCACCGGCAAGGTGATCTCCGAGAAGGAGCTGGTGGTCGGCGAGTCGGGCGACGTGGAGGCCGACGTCGACGTCGGAATCCTTTCGGTCAGCGGCAAGGTGACCGGCACGATTCACGTCAAAGAGAAGCTGGAGATCCATCCGACCGGGCGGATCGTCGGTGACCTGACCCTGGAGAAGCCGAACCTGGTCATCCACGAGGGGGGGGTCTTCGAGGGTAACATCGACATGAACGCCGCGAAAAAGAAAGAAACGCGCGAAGCCGCCCACAAGGAGGCGGAGATCGAGCAGATCCGGCGGCACACGACCAGCAATTGAGCCGGGACCCCGGCAGGGGTCGTCCCGGACGGCCTCAGCGGTTGGCCGGCTTCTCCGGCTGAGGCTCGCGGGCGTGGTACGAGCGGGGATCGATTCCCTCCCCTTCGTTGAGCTCGTAGTGGACCCGGTAAGCGCGTCCCCGCTTCACCTCGAACTTCACGCGCAGCGTCTGATACCCCTTGTAGCTGAGCTCCAGCTGGTGCGTTCCCGGCGTCAGCCACATCGGGTAGGCCTCTGAGCTGAAATCGCGGGCCTGTCCGACGTCCGAGCCGTCCACGATCACCGCCGCCTTGCGGGGCTTCACGTGCAGCTCCACCGGCGCCGCGTTGCGCGGGGGGATCGCGGCGTAGCCGTAGTAGGGAGCCGGTCCGTACGAAGCGTACACTCCCCAGCCATAGCGGGGGTACCAGAAGGGATCCCAGAAGAACGGGTCGTAGAAGACCGGTCGGACGACCACACCCCCGCCGACGACCACGGAGCCGCGGACGCCCACCCTGCCCCGGGCGGTCGCCGGGGCCGCCCCCGTCAGGCACAGCATGGCGAGCGCCACGGCCGACCACTTCACGTTTCCGGCGCATCGCATCGATCTCATCTCCTTTCTCTTCATGACTCGTTCACTCCTTTCAGCAACGATCATGCCACAAATCCGCGCCGGCCGGCGGTTCCACGGGGGCGCTCCGGGCCGCAGGGGCAGCCGCCCGTGTCCTCGGGAGCGTACGCATCGACCACTCCGAGGCGCCGGAATGGCGCGGTCGGAGCGAGCGAGAGCGGGCGTCGTTGACACCTCATCGAGGCGTATGCTACTTTCCGGCGTTCCGGACAGGTTTCCCTCCGGCGTCCTTCAAGCCCCGGCCGCCGGCCCTTCCCAGTCGGGAGCGCAACGAGTGCAGCCGATCGCCGTCGCGAAGAGGTATGCGCGGGCCCTCGCGGAGTCCGCGGCAGGGAGGGATGCGAAGCGTCTCGAGGCGGTCGCGGCCGAGCTGTCCCTGGCTGCGAGGGTTCTCGGGGCCGACCCGAAATTCGCCCGCGTCTTCGCGGACCCGTCGATCTCCCTGGAGGACAAACGGACGGCGATCGACGTCCTGGCGCGCCGGGCGAAGCTGAGCGAGGTGATGCGCGGCTTTCTGCTGGTCCTGGTCGCCAACCGGCGCATCGGGGCGCTCGGAGCGATCCGCGATGCCTTCGAGGAGATCGCGGACGAGCGGCTGGGGATCGTGAAGGCCGAGACGACGACGGCGGTGCCGCTGTCGGCCTCCGAATCGAAACGTCTGCGCGAATCCCTCGAGCGCATGACGGGACGAACGGTCAGGATCACCCACCGCGTCGACCCCACCATCCTGGGAGGCGCGCGCACGCGGATCGGCTCGAGGGTCTACGACGGGACGCTGAGACACCAGCTCGCGACGCTGCGCGAGCGGCTGGTCGGGGCGCGTTGACTTGAAAGCGGGCGCTGTACGTCGGGCGCCCGTGGGGGAGATGGAATGGCCGAGATCAAGGCGGACGAGATCACCAGCGTCCTGAGGCAGCAGATCGAAGGGTTCAAGGGCGGCGTGGACGTCTCCGAGGAGGGGACGATCATCTCGGCGGGCGACGGGATCGCCCGCGTCTACGGCCTGGAGAACTGCATGTCCGGCGAGCTCCTGCAGCTGCCGCACAATGTCTACGGGATGGCTCTGAACCTCGAGGAGGAGTCGGTCGGGGTCGTGCTGTTCGGCGAGTTCTTCAAGATCAAGGAAGGGGACACGGTCAAACGGACCGGCCGGATTATCGAGGTCCCCATAGGCGAGCAGCTGATCGGCCGGGTGGTCAACCCGCTGGGACAGCCGCAGGACGGCAAGGGGCCGATCGCCACCACCCGGATGGGGCCTCTCGAGCGCATCGCCCCCGGGGTCGTCGACCGGCAACCGGTGAAGGAGCCGCTGCAGACCGGGATCAAGGCGATCGACGCGATGATCCCGATCGGCCGCGGCCAGCGCGAGCTGATCATCGGGGACCGCCAGACCGGCAAGACCGCCATCGCGATCGACACCATCCTCAACCAGAAGGACAGCGGCGTCATCTGCATCTACGTCGCCATCGGCCAGAAACGCTCGACCGTGGCCCAGGTCGTGAAGACTCTGTCGGACGCCGGCGCGCTGTCGTACTCCATCGTGGTCACCGCCTCGGCGTCCGAGCCGGCCACGCTGCAGTACATCGCGCCCTACGCGGGGTGCGCCATGGGCGAGTTCTTCCGGGACGGCCGGCGGCACGCGCTCCTGATCTACGACGATCTGAGCAAGCACGCCGCGGCCTACCGGGAGATCTCGCTGCTGCTGCGGCGGCCCCCCGGCCGCGAAGCCTACCCGGGGGACGTCTTCTACCTGCACTCGCGTCTTCTGGAGCGCGCCGCGAAGCTGAACGACGAGCTCGGCGGAGGCTCCCTCACCGCGCTGCCGGTGATCGAGACGCAGGCCGGCGACGTCTCGGCGTATATTCCGACGAACGTCATCTCGATCACCGACGGTCAGATCTACCTGGAGTCCGACCTGTTCTTCTCGGGCATCCGGCCGGCGGTGAACGTCGGCCTCTCGGTCAGCCGCGTCGGCGGCAACGCGCAGATCAAGGCGATGAAGCAGGTGGCCGGCACGCTGCGGCTCGACCTGGCCCAGTACCGCGAGCTGGCCGCGTTCGCGCAGTTCGGATCCGACCTGGACAAGGCGACCCAGGCGCAGCTGGCGCGCGGCCAGCGCCTGACCGAGCTCTTGAAGCAGCTCCAGTACCGGCCGCTGCCGGTCGAGAAGCAGGTCATCGCCATCTTCGCGGGCGTCAGCGGATACCTGGACGACCTGAGCGTCCCGCAGATCCGCGCGTTCGAGGAGGCGCTCTACCGGCACCTGGACGGACCCGGCCGCGCGGTTGCGCGCCGGCTCGTCGAGAAGAAGGCGATCGACGACGGCCTGAAGGAGGAGCTGAAGACGATGCTCGACGCCGTGAAGAGCGACCATTCCTCGAAGGGGGCGGCCGCCTAGCGGAACCCGCATGGCCAACGTCCGCGACTACCGAACGCGCATCCGCAGCGTGAGGAGCACGCAGCAGATCACCCGCGCCATGAAGATGGTGTCGGCGGCCAAGCTGCGCCGCGCCCAGGATCGCATCCTGGCCGCGCGGCCGTACGCCCGCAAGATGCTCGAGGTCCTGTCGTCCCTGGCGGCGCGCGTCCATCCGGAGAGACACCCGCTCCTGAGCCGGCGCCCCGAGGAGAAGGTGCTGGTGATCGTGATCACCGCCGACAAGGGGCTGTGCGGGTCGTTCAACACCAACATCCTGAATCGGGCGCGCGCCTTCCTCGACGAGCGGATGGGACCCGGGCGGGAGGGCCGGGCCGCCGGGGCCGGGCCGGCGCCGGCGCAGACGGTGCAGGTGGATGTCATCGGGCGCAAGGCGCGCGACTGGTTCCGGCGGCGCTCGTACCCGGTGCGCAACGTTCACGTCGACGTCTTCAAGGAGGTGACGCTCGCCCACGCGCGCGACCTCGCCGCCGATCTGATCGACGTGTTCGCGCGCGGCGAGTTCGACGCCGTCTATCTCGTGTACAACGAGTTCAAGTCGGTGATCCAGCAGCGGGTCGTGATCGAGCCTCTGCTCCCGATCCCGCAGGCTTCGTTCGAGCCTGCGGCGACGCCCGGGTCGGGGCCGGTCGCCGCGGAGAAGCCCGAGGAGTATGTGTACGAGCCGGAGCGCGACGCGCTGTTCGAGGCGCTCCTGCCGAAGCACGTCATGATCCAGACGCACCGGGTCCTGCTGGAGTCGGCGGCGGCCGAGCACGGGGCCCGCATGACCGCGATGGACAACGCCACGCGGAACGCCGGCGAGATGATCGACACCCTGACGCTGCAGATGAACAAGATACGCCAGGCGTCGATCACCAAGGAGATCCTGGAGGTCGTGAGCGGCGCGGAGGCGCTGCGATAGGAGCCCGTCGGGACGACATGCGCACGCGGCTGAGACCGGACGAAGAGCTGCTTGCGGTGGTGCGGCGTCATTGGATCGTGCTGGGCGGGCCGCTCGCGGGGACGCTGCTCCTGCTCGGGTGCCTCATCGGGGCGCTGTACGTCGGGCGCCCGTGGGCCGCGCCGGCGGCCGGCATCGCGCTCGCCATCGGCCTGGGGTGGGCGGCGTGGCGCTGGCTGGACTGGCGCTGCGATCTCTGGGCGATCACGTCGCAGCGCGTGATCGACGAGTCGGGGGTGCTGTCGGTGCGGACGATCGACAGCCCGCTGGACCGGATCGAGAACGTCACCTGCCTCCAGTCGCTGTGGGGGCGGATCATGGGGTACGGCACGCTGAACGTGCAGACCGCGGCGGAGGTCGGCTCGACCACCATCGAGTGCGTGACGCGGCCGATGGAGCTGAAGGAGATGATCCTGGGGCAGCAGAGCAGCCGCTCCCGGGGGACGCTCCGCCGGACGGGGCGCGGCGCCGGGGCGGCGGACGTCCCGGACGCCGGCGCCGCCGAGGTTGACAGGGAATGTCCGTATTGCGCGGAGATCATCAAGGTCCGGGCCAGGGTGTGCCGCTTCTGCGGCCGGAACGTCTCGTAGAGTCGGGGGGAGAGCGTCGATGAACGTGGGGAAGGTCGTGCAGATCATCGGGCCGGTGGTGGACGTGCAGTTCGCGGAGGAGAACCAGCCGGCCATCTACAACGCCATACGCATCACCAGCGAGGGCTTCGACGTCCCGGTGCCGATCGACGTGACCGCCGAGGTCGAGCAGCATCTCGGCGAGGGCCGGGTCCGGTGCGTGGCGATGGAGCCGACCGACGGGATGGTGCGTGGCATGAAGGCCTTCGACACCGACGCCCCGATCCAGGTCCCGGTGGGCAAGGAGGCCCTGGGGCGGGTGATCAGCGTCCTCGGCAAGCCGGTGGACAAGATGGGGCCGGTCAACGCCAAGAAGTCGCTGCCGATCCATCGCGAGGCGCCGTCGTTCGAGGAGCAGAGCACGGAGCTGCAGATGTTCGAGACCGGCATCAAGGTCATCGACCTGCTCGAGCCGTACCTGAAGGGCGGGAAGACCGGCCTGTTCGGCGGCGCCGGCGTCGGCAAGACGGTGCTCATCCAGGAGCTGATCCACAACGTCGCCCTGAAACACGGCGGCGTGTCGGTGTTCGCGGGCGTGGGCGAGCGCACCCGCGAGGGGAACGATCTCTGGCTCGAGATGAAGGAGTCGGGCGTCATCGGCAAGACCGCCCTGGTGTACGGCCAGATGACCGAGCCGCCGGGCGCCCGCCTGCGGGTCGGTCTCACCGGCCTGACGGTGGCCGAGTACTTCCGCGACTTCGAGGGGCAGGACGTGCTCCTGTTCATCGACAACATCTTCCGGTTCACCCAGGCGGGGTCGGAGGTCTCGGCGCTCCTGGGCCGGATGCCCTCGGCGGTCGGCTACCAGCCGACGCTGGCGACCGAGATGGGCGAGCTGCAGGAGCGCATCACCTCGACCGTGAAGGGCTCGATCACCTCGGTGCAGGCGATCTACGTCCCGGCCGACGACTACACCGACCCGGCGCCGGCGACCACCTTCGCGCACCTGGACGCGTCCACCAATCTGTCGCGCAAGATCTCCGAGCTGGGGATCTATCCGGCGGTCGACCCGCTCGCTTCGACGTCCCGCATCCTCGATCCGCGGGTCGTCGGGCAGGAGCACTACGACGTGGCGCGCGGCGTCCAGGGCATCCTGCAGCGCTACAAGGACCTGCAGGACATCATCGCCATCCTCGGGATCGACGAGCTGCCGGAGGAGGACAAGATCATCGTGGCGCGGGCTCGCAAGATCCAGCGTTTCCTGTCCCAGCCGTTCTTCGTGGCGGAGCAGTTCACGGGCTTGAAGGGAAAGTACGTGCCGATCGCCCAGACCGTCCGCTCCTTCAAGGAGGTCATCGAAGGCAAGCATGACGAGCTGCCGGAGCAGGCGTTCTACATGGTCGGCGCCATCGACGAGGTGGTCGAAAAGGCCGCCCGGATGAAGAGCGCCGCGTGAGCCCGCTACCCGCGTCCCTGCACCTGGAGATCGTGACCCCGGAGCAGCGTCTGGTGAGCGAGGTGGTCGACGAGGCGGTCCTTCCGGGGAGCGACGGGTCGCTGGGGGTGCGGCCGGGTCACACGCCGCTCCTGACCACCCTGGGGATCGGCTGGCTGATGTACCGCCGGGGGGACCTGCGGCGCTATCTGGCGATCGCCTGGGGCTTCGCGGAGGTCCTGCCCGATCGAGTCAACGTGCTCGCCGAGATCGCCGAGCGCGCCGAGACGATCGATCGCAGGCGCGCCCTGAAGGCTCGTGACCGGGCCCTGGAGCGCCTGCGGGGCCGCGACGCCGGAACCGACTTCGGGCGTGCCCAGGCGGCCCTGCAAAAGGCGATCATCCGCGTGCAGGTGGCCGACGGGGTCGGGCCGCGCGCGCCCGCCTGAACGCACCGGGGGGCGGCGAGGTTCCGATGCAGGCGCGGCCCCGGCTGTCGATCGTCATTCCCGCCTACAATGAAGAAGCCCGCATCCGCGCGAGCCTCGAGTCCGTCCATCAGTATCTGAAGCGGCAGGGAACAGAGGCCGAGATCGTGGTGGTCGACGACGGCAGCGTCGACGGGACCGCCGCGATCCTCGAGCGGGCCGCTGGCGCAGGTGGTGACGCCCGGGTCGCCGTCCGTCTCCTGCGCAACGGGCGGAACCGCGGCAAGGGGTACAGCGTCAAGCATGGCGTCCTGCTGTCCCGGGGCGATCTGGTCCTGGTCTCGGACGCCGACTTCTCGACTCCGATCGAGGACCTGCCGCTCCTGCTGGGGGCCGTCGAGGAGGGGGGGAACGGCATCGCCATCGGGTCGCGGGCGCTCGGCGCCTCGCGCGTGGAGAAGCGTCAGGCGGCCTGGCGGGAGACGATGGGGCGCACCTTCAACGCCCTGGTGCGCCTTCTGACCGGCCTGCCGTTCCGCGACACGCAGTGCGGTTTCAAGCTGATGCGCCGGGAGGAGGTCCTCCCCCTGTTCCGGGCGGCGCGCGTCGAGCGTTTCGCGTACGACGTGGAGATCCTGTATCTGGCGCGGAAGGCGGGGATCCGGGTGGCCGAGGTGGCGGTCCGCTGGCGCAACGCCGAGGGCTCGAAGGTGAACGCGCTGGTCGATCCCTTCGACATGCTCAAGGACATCGTGCGGGTGCGGCTGCGCGACCGCCTCGGCCGGTACGGGACGATCGGACGATCGCCGGCCGGAGCGGACGTCCGGTGACCCGCGTGGCGCCCCGGGCGGCGGCCAGGGTACTGACGCCGCGACGGGCGGCGGCGCGGGTGCGCCGGCTGCAGGCGCGCGGCCTGGAGGTGGTCTTCACCAACGGCTGCTTCGACCTGCTGCATGCGGGGCACGCCGCCCTGCTCGAGAGGGCCCGCGGGCTTGGCGACTTCCTGGTGGTCGGAGTGAATTCGGATCGCTCCGTGCGCCTTCTCAAGGGGCGCGGCCGGCCGATCGTGCCGCTGCGCGAGCGCCAGGAGATCCTCTCCGCCCTGCGCGCGGTCGATTGCGTGGTGGCGTTCGGCGAGCGGACGCCCGCCCGGCTGATTGCCCTCCTGCGGCCCGACATCCTGGTGAAGGGAGCCGACTACCGCCGAAGGGAGATAGTCGGCCGCGGCACGGTCGAAGCCCGGGGAGGCCGGGTGGTCACGCTGCCGCTCCGCCGCGGCCGCTCGACGTCGGGCCTGATCCGAAGGGCCCTGCGGGTGGCGGATTGAGCCCTCTGCTGCGCTCCGTCCTGGATCTCGCGTCGCACGAGCGGCCTCTCCTGGCGGGTCTCTCGGAAGGAGCCGGCGGCGAGCGGCCCGGGGTCACGGTCGCGGGTCTGAGTCCCGCGGCCGCGGCCCTTCTGATCGCCTCGAGCGACGGGCCGCTCCCGGGACGCAAGATCCTCCTCCTCGTTCCCGGCGAGAAGGAGGCCGAGCAGTTTCGCTCCGATCTCTCGTTCGCCGCCGCGGCCCGCGGGCCCGGGCGGCGGGTCCACCTGTTCCCTTCGCTGGAGGCCGACCCGTACCAGGAGTTGTCGCCGCACCTGCGTGTGGCCTGCGAGCGCGTGCAGGCGCTGCGCGCCCTGCGCGAGGCGGGCGAGACGATCGTGGTCGCGCCGACGCGCGCCCTCATCTACCCTCTCGCTCCGCCCGCCGCCTTCGATGTCTACCACTTCGACCTGCGCGAGCGCGAGGCCCTGAAACCGGACGAGCTCTCGGGGTTCCTCCTGGGGGCGGGCTACGTGCGCGTCGACCTGGTCTCGTCGATGGGTGAGTTCTCACGGCGCGGGGGCATCGTGGATTTCTTCCCGCCGGAGGGGTCCGGTCCGATCCGGGTCGAGTTCTGGGGCGAAGAGGTCGAGTCCCTGCGGCTGTTCGATCCGGCCACGCAGCGCTCGACGGGCCGGGTCGCCGCGGCGACCGTTCCCCCGGTGCGCGAGTATCCCTGGTCGGCCGGGGCGCTCGAGCGTCTGCGGTCCGCCCTGGAGACGCGGCGCCCGGGGCGGACGCCGCCGTCCGCCCGCGCCCTCGCACGAGGGAGCGACGATTGGCGCACCCGTCTCGAGGCGCTGGCCGCGGGGGCGACGTTCAACGGATTCGAGGCCTGCGTCCGCCTGGTCGAGGAGCGGCCCGCGTCGCTGTTCGACTACGCCGCCGGCGCGCTCCGGGTGGCGTGGGAGCCGGCCCAGATCGAATCGGACCTCGAATCGGTCTACGTCGAGATGCACGCCTCGTTCGATCTCTCCGAGGAGTTCGGCATGCCGCCGCCGGAGGATCTCCTCCTGCCGCGCGAGGAGCTGCAGCCGCAGGCGAAGCGGGCGGGTCTCCGGCTGTCGGAGCTGGCGCTCGAGGAGGGGCGCACATCGGTCGCGCGCGTGCCGTGCGCTCCGGCCCGAGCCTACAAGGGGCGTATCCAGGATCTCGCCGCCGATCTGAAGCAGGAGCCGCCGCGGACGACCACGCTCTTCCTGATGGAAAGCGCCGGCCGCAGCGAGAGGCTCCGCGAGGTCCTGCGCTCGTACGACCTGCCGGCGGCGATCGTCACGGACGACACCGCGCCGGGCCTGGAGGAGCCCGGGGAGGCGGCGGCGCCCGCCTCGCGGCTCCTGATCGCCACCGGCCGGCTGTCGCAGGGATTCGCCCTGCCGCGCATCGGTCTGCACGTCCTGACCGAGCGCGAGGTGTTCGGCGATCCGGTCCTGGAGCGGGAGCCGCGCCGCCGCAAGGTCGCGGCGTTCAGCCCCGGGTTCCGCGATCTGAAGACGGGCGACCTGATCGTCCATGTCGAGCACGGCATCGGCCGGTACGCCGGGATCGCGCGGGTCGGCGAGAACGGCGGGTCGCGCGATTTCATGCTGCTGACCTACGAGGGGGGCGACAGGCTGTACGTGCCGATCGACCGTCTCGACCTGGTGCAGCGCTACTCCGGCGTGGCCGGTCAGAAGCCGCGTCTCGACAGGCTGGGCGGGCCGGGGTGGGAGCGCACCCAGAAGAAGGTCAAGAAGGCGATGCAGGAGATGGCGCACGATCTCCTGCGGCTGTACGCCGGGCGCGCCGCGGCGCACGGCGTGGCCTTCTCGGCCGACACCGCCTGGCAGAAGGAGTTCGAGGACGCCTTCCCATACGAGGAGACCTCCGACCAGGAGAAATCGATCCGCGAGGTGAAGGCGGACATGGAGAAGGAGGTCCCGATGGACCGCCTGATCTGTGGCGACGTCGGCTTCGGGAAGACCGAGGTCGCCATGCGCGCCGCCTTCAAGGCGGTGGCCGACGGCAAGCAGGTGGCGGTGCTCTGCCCGACGACGGTCCTCGCCTTCCAGCACCTCAGCACCTTCCGCGACCGCTTCTCGTCGTGGCCGGTGACCATCGAGATGGTCTCGCGCTTCCGCTCGCCGCGCGAGCAGGCGGCGATTCTCAAGGCGGTCGCGGCGGGGAAGGTCGACATCCTGATCGGGACGCACCGTCTCCTGTCGAAGGATGTGCGCTTCAACGACCTCGGTCTCCTGGTGGTCGACGAGGAGCAGCGCTTCGGAGTGGCCCACAAGGAGGCGATCAAGGCCATGAAGAAGGACGTGGACGTCCTGACGCTGACCGCCACGCCGATTCCACGGACGCTGCAGATGTCGCTCGCCGGCATCCGCGACATGTCGGTGATCGAGACGCCGCCCGAGAACCGGCTGGCGATCCAGACCTCCATCGCGCCATTCCGGAGCGGTGTGATTGCCACGGCGATCCGCAACGAGCTGAAGCGCGGCGGGCAGGTCTACTTCGTGCACAACCGCGTCGAGTCGATCGGCTCGATGGCCAACTTCATCCGCCGGCTGACCCCCGAGGTCCGCCTGGGCGTGGCGCACGGCCGGATGAGCGAGGCGACGCTCGAGCGCACCATGATCGGCTTCCTGAACGGCGAGTTCGACGTGCTCCTGGCCACCACGATCATCGAGAACGGGCTCGACATCCCGCGCGTCAACACCATCATCGTCAATCGCGCCGACCGTTTCGGTCTGGCGCAGCTCTATCAGCTGCGCGGACGCGTGGGACGCTCCGACCGGAGGGCGTACGCCTACCTGCTGGTGCCGGAGCGCAAGGCGCTCACCCCGATCGCGCGGCGGCGCCTGAAGGCGCTTCAGGAGTTCTCGGAGCTCGGCTCGGGCTTCCGCATCGCGGCGATGGATCTCGAGATCCGCGGCGCGGGGAACCTCCTCGGCTCGGAGCAGAGCGGGCATATCGCGGCGGTCGGATTCGAGATGTACTGCCGTCTCCTCGAGCAGACCATCCAGGAGATGAAGGGGGAGACGCCGCGTCCCGAGGCCAGGGCGCAGATCAACCTGGGCGTCGACATCAAAATCCCGGAGGAGTACATCCCGGACTTCAACGAACGGCTGGTCCTCTACAAGCGGATCTCCTCCGCCGCCGGCGGGGAGGAGCTGGATCGCATCGGCGACGAGATCCGCGACCTGTACGGCGAGATCCCGAGCCAGGCCAGGAACCTGCTGACGCTGGCCGGGGTCCGGATGCTGGCCGATCGCCTCGGCGTTCGCGCCATCGACTTCGCGGGTGGGCGGGTGCAGATCCGGTTCGGGGCGGACGCGCCGATCGACCCCCAGGGACTGGTGCGTCTCACCTCGGAGCGGCCCGGCGCCAGCCTGACCCCGGGAACCGTCCTGCGCCTCGAGGTGGAGGGGACCGGAGACGGCGCGCGTCCGGTCGTCGAAAAGCGACGTATCGAGACGGTTCTCGACCTCTTGAAGTCGATCCGGCCGGGTGGTAGCATGCGCCCTGCTTCCCAGCCCACCACGGTCGGGCCATCCGACGGGGACCGGTGACGATCCAGGCGCATCGACAGCGAGCGAAAGGAAGGGTCTGGACCATCCCCGCGAGCGCCCTGGCGCTGGGTCTCCTCGTCATCCTGTCGTGCTCCTCGAAAAAGGACGAGCCGGGCCCCGGGACCGGAGCCCCGGCGGGTCCGACGCGCGCCCAGAGGATGCTCGACTCCCAGGTGATCGCCAGCGTCGGCGGGGACCCGATCGCGATGAAGGCGTTCGAGCGATATCTCGCGGACAACTCCGGCGACGCCGAGGACGAAGACGCGGAGCAGGCGAACGCCATCAAGAGCCGCCTTCTCGACCAGATGATCGAGGAGCAGCTCCTGCTGCGCCAGACGAAGATGTTGTCGGTCACCGTCTCGGAATCCGAGATCGACGACTACCTCAGCCAGATCGGGGTGACCGAGGGGGAGGCCGAGGTCGCGGGTGGCGAGGGCAAGGAGGCGTTCCGGGAGAAGGTGCGCCAGAGCCTCATGCTCCAGAAGGTGAAGGACAAGGCGGTCCTCAGCAAGGTGGAGGTCACGCCCGGCGAGGTCGACGACTACCTGAAGAAGGAGCCGGAGGAGACCCGGGTGCCGCGCTCGGTTGTCCTGCGCCAGATCCTGATCGATGATAAGAACCTGGCCGACAGGCTGTCGGCCCAGCTCGCCAAGGATCCCACTCGGTTCGAGGCGCTCGCCAGGGAGAACTCGGCGGCCCCGGACAAGGGCCAGGCCCGAACCTACACGGAAGAGGATCTGCCGGTCGAGCTGCGGGAGGCGCTGTTCAAGCTCGAGCCGGGCCGGGTCAGCCCGGTCCTGGAGAACGCCGGGACCTTTCTGATCTTCCAGCTGGTGCGCAAGATGGAAGCGAAGGACGCGGATCTCGACGACGTCAGGCACCGGGTCCAGCTGGAGCTGTTCCGCAAGAAAGGGGAGCAGGCGCTCGAGCGCTACGTCGCCGACCTCAAGAAAGACACGGAGATCCATGTCAACCGGGCCGTCCTCCCGTTCGCCTACGCTGGTGAGTACCGCAACTGAACCCCTCGCCCCGCCCCGTCGCCCCGCTCACGACGCGTTCCGCCGGCCGGTGACGGCGGCCGCGCGCGCTGCCCTGGTCGGACTGCTGCTCGCCGCCGCGTCCGCGACCGCTCCGGCCCGGGGCGCGATCGTCGAGGAGATCGTCGCCAAGGTGAACAACCGGATCATCAGCAAGAGCGAGTTCGAGGAGCGCAGCACCTACATCCTGCGGCAGGTGTACCAGAAATACTCGGGTGACGAGCTGGACCGCCAGCTGCGCGACGCGCAGGAGAGCATGCTGTCCAACATGATCACGGAGCTCCTGCTGCTCGATCGCGCGGAGAGCCTCCTCGATCTCTCCAAGGTGCGCAAGAACCTGATCGACGATTTCCGCAAGCAGCAGAACATCGCCAGCGACGACGACCTGGAGAAGCTCCTGAAGGAGCAGAACATGACACGCAAGGACCTGGAGGAGCAGCTCATCCGCCTGGCGGTTCCCGGAGAGATCATCAACTACGAAGTGCGCCGGAAGATCAGCGTGAGCGACGCCGAGGTCAAGGAGTACTACGGGGCGCACGCGAAGGACTGGGAGACGGCGGCGACGGTCTCGTTCAACGAGATTGCCCTGCTCTACGAGGACGCCAACCGGCCCGAGGTCCTGTCGCGCGCGCAGGCGGTCGTGCGCGAGGCGCGCGGCGGAGGGACCGACTTCGGCGAGCTCGTGCAGAAGCACTCGGAGGTGCCGAGCAAGGAAACCGGCGGCTTCCTCGGCCCGCTCGCGGCATCCGACCTGCACCCCGCGATCGCCGAGGTGGCCTTCAAGCTCCAGTCCGGGGACGTCAGCGACCCGATCGACACCGGCCACTCGTACCACATCATCCGACTGGTGGCGAAGACGGACCGGACCGTCAAGAGCCAGGAGGAAGTGCGCGACACGATCGTGAAAGCGGTGCGCGACGCGAAATTCCGTCCCCGCTACGACCACTACATCAGGAAGCTGTGGAAGGAGAATCAGATCGACGTGCTGCCGAAGTACGAGCACTACCTGATCCGGACCCCGCTCAAGCCGGGCGCGGGAGGAGAGACACCGGCTCCCATCGGAGGCGCGGAGGAGGAGGCGCCGCCGCCGGCCCGTCCGGGCCCGCCGGGCTGAGAGCGGCAGGCGGAAACTTTGGACTGGCGACCGCGAGGAACCTGTGCTAGCATCGGGTCAGGCTTACGTCCCCAGATCTCTACCAGCCGGCACGCGACTTCGTTTCTGGTGCGTGGTCTTCACCGGGAGCTCGGGGCCCCGGTGGGAGTCCCCGGTCGGAAGCCAGATGGACCTAGCCCGGAGCGTGGCGCGGGCGTGACCGCGCGGAACGTGAGGGACCCACGAACATGCGCCGATACGATTTTGGAAACCAGGACCAGACCCCGGACGAGCCCAGAAGGGCGGACGACCAGGTGAACCGCAAGCTGATCCGGCCCAACCTCTCGGAGCTGAAGGAGAGGCTCGGACCGAAACCACCGCGCCGCAAGCAGGTACCACCCGACCAGACGAATGCCGAGGCGTTCTATTACCTCAAGCAGATGAACTCCCGGACCGCCATGGTGGTCGTCCTCAAGGACGGCGAGGAGTTGCGCGGCGTCATCGAGTGGTATGACCGGAACTGCATCAAGGTCAACCGCGTGGGCGCTCCGAATCTGATGGTGATGAAGGACTGCATCAAGTACATGTACAAGGCCGAGGAGCAGGACGAGAACCGATCGTCCCGGCCCGACGGGATCTGAGAGATTCCGGAGGCGCCCCGCACGCCGACCGACGGTCCTCGCCCACCAGCGGCCCCTCGCTCCATGAAGCCTGTCATCGCCGTCACGACCGGCGACCCCTTCGGGGTGGGGCCCGAAGTCTGCCTGAAGGCGGCGTCCGCGGCCGCCGTCCGTCAGGCCTGCCGTCCTCTCCTGATCGGCGACCGCGCGCACCTGCTGAGTGTGGCGAAAACCCTGCCGGCGGGCTCCTTCGACGACCCGGCCATCTGGCCCGAGGTGTCGAGGACCGCGCTGGAGTGGGGCTCGAAGCAGGGAAGCGACGCCGCGATCCGTTCCTGGCCCGACGGCCCCGCCATCCACGACATGGGCGACCGCCCGGAATCCCCGCCGGTCCCCGGGCCGTCGGCTTCGGGTGGCCGATCCTCCGCCATGTACGTGAAGCAGGCCGTCGCCCTGGCCCGCACCGGCACCGCGGCCGCGGTGGTGACGGCGCCGATCGGCAAGGAGGCGCTGCGGCTGGCGAACATCCGCTACCCTGGACACACCGAGCTGCTCGCCGATCTGTGCGGGCTGGAGCCGGTCGAGGTGGCGATGATGTTCGTCACGCGCGACCTCAAGGTGGCGCTTCTGAGCACCCATCTGCCGCTGCGGGAGGCGATCGACGGCCTGTCACGGCCGGCAATCCTGGCGAGGCTCCGACTCCTCCGCTCGGAGCACCGGCGCTGGTTCGGGAGCGACCCGCGCATCGCCGTGTGCGGGCTCAATCCGCACGCCGGCGAGGGGGGCCTGTTCGGCTCGGAGGAGCGTGACATCCTGGCTCCCGCCGTCGCGGCCGCCCGCGGGGAAGGCGTCGACGCCTCCGGGCCATTCCCGGCCGACACGCTGGCCTGGCGCGCCGCCCGGGGAGAGTTCGACGTGGTCCTGGCGCTGTATCACGACCAGGCCACCATCGCGGTGAAGGCCCGCTCGTTCGGCAGCGCCGCCAACATGACGCTGGGGCTGCCGTTCCTCCGGACGTCCGTCGATCACGGCACCGCCTACGACATCGCCGGCCGCGGCGTGGCCGACCACGGCAGCCTGGTGGAGGCGCTCCTCCTGGCGGCTCGTCTGGCGGCGCGGCCGTGAGGACCGGTGGCGGCGACCCGGCGGCGGCTCAGCCCCTGCCCTGGGGCTCGCGCACGACGCGCAGCATCGCCGGGTGGATGTTCGGGTTGGCCGCGACGATGTCGCCGCTCGTCAGGTAGTCGTCGCGACCCTGGAAGTCGGTCACCACGCCGCCCGCCTCGCGGACGATGAGCCCGCCGGCCGCGACGTCCCAAGACGACAGCGACATCTCCCAGAAGCCCTCGTAACGGCCGCAGGCGACGTAAGCCAGGTCGAGCGCCGCCGAGCCGTCCCGCCGGATCCCCGAGGAACCCAGGATGAAGGAGCGGAACGAGCCGAGATACGCGTCCAGCCGGTGCAGCGATCGGAACGGGAAACCGGTGACCAGGAGCGCCTCGGACAGCTTCTCCGCCGGGGAGACCCGGATCGGCTCTCCGTTCAGGAAGGCGCCGCCGCCGCGCGTGGCGGTGAACATCTCGTTGCGCAGTGGATCGAAGACGACGGCCGCCCGCATCCCCTGGGGATCGGCCAGGGCGACCGAGACGCTGAACAGAGGATAGCCGTGGATGAAGTTGGTCGTCCCGTCGAGCGGGTCGATGTACCAGTTGTACCCGCTGCTTCCGGCGGCCGGTGGCGACTCCTCGGCGATGACCCCATGGTCAGGAAAGCGCCCGCGGATCAGGCGGACAATCGCCTCCTCCGCCCGCCGGTCGACGACCGTGACGAAGTCATTGCGTCCCTTCTCCTGGATCGCGTAGCCGCCCCGCCGGCCCCAGTGCTCCATCAGGACCCGCCCACCGGCCCGGGCGAAGGCCACGCAGGCGCTCAGGTGGAAGTCGAGCGTCGCGGGGAGGGACGCCGCGACGGCACGGGGGCTGATGGAAGGGTGCCTGGCAATTCGAAAGGGGCTGGGCTATAAGCTCAGCATCGCCACTTCGCATGGGTTCCTTGGGGCCATCGCGTTCTCCCAGGGCGACCTGGAGGGTGCACGCTCGCACTATGGGCAGGGGCTGGCACTATCCCAGGAACTCGGCAGTCATGGTGTCAGCGCGGAGTTGCTTGGCCACCTGGGGGTGTTGGCGCTGCACCGACGGGA
>CAYLND010000071.1:0-17603 GCA_964384905.1 uncultured Acidobacteriota bacterium | reverse complement strand
CCGTTGCTGGCGCGGCCGGCCGATCCCTCGCCGCAGGCGTCGCTCGCGGACACCAGGTAGTAATGGCTGGCCGCGCCGGTCGGCAGGATGTCGAGGAAGCGGTTGCCGGCGCCGTCGGCCGTTCCGGTCACGTGGCAGAGCAGCGGCGCGTGCGAGTACCAGCTCCCCAGAGTCCCCTCGTAGATGTTGTAGGCCGGCACGGTCGCGCCCTGGTCCTCCCAGGTGAGCCGGAGCCCCTGGCCGCTCGGGGTGACGGTGACCGGATGGAGCGAGCCGGGCAGCGACACCGTCTCCGGCGGCCCCTGGCCGAAGGCGAGCCGGAGAAGACCGGGCAGCAGAGCGGAGAACTGCACCTGCCGATCGGCGACGCCGTCCCCGTCGTCGTCGGGAAGAGCGAGCACCCGGTTGCCCCCGTCCACGACGTACAGGACGTCCTGATCGTCGAACGCCAGACCCTGGAGAACATCGAGCGTCAGACCGGTGGCGTACGGCGTCACGCTGTCGGCGACGCCGTCCCCGTCGACGTCCACCAGACGGTCGATCTGGCCGAGGAAGACGTTCGTCGCGAACACCTCGCCCGGACGGCGGGCGACGATGTTGCCGTAGGCGGACGCGTCGGCCAGGAACACGCTCGACGTGTCGGCGACCCCGTTTCCGTCCTTGTCGCGGAAGGCCAGTATCCCGCCGAACGAATTGAACAGGCCGTCGAAGACGTACAGGGTTCCCGCCTCGTCCGGGCTCAGGGAGAGAACCAGCTGCGGATCCTCGGTGAACACCGTCGTCTGGTCCGGCAGCCCGTCGCCCGTGGTGTCCCGCATCTCGTACACCGTCCCCGTGCCGGAGACGTCGCCGGTGTAGAGGTACTCGACGCCCGCCCGGCGGGCCGCGGCGATGGGACGCGTGTCGTTGTTGAAGGTCTGGATGACGGCCGTCCGATCGAACGTGAAATCGCCCGAGTCGTCCCACAGCACGTCGATGACCGACGAGCCTGTCCCCAGACACACACCCCCGTCGCGGCGCGTCGTCAGGAGCCCCTGGGCGTTCCCCGTCCCGGACGCGAACACCGTCTGCCCTTCGAACTGGAGATCGTGGTTGGTATCGGAGATGGCGTAGATCGTCCCCGTGCTGTTGGAGCCGGCGTACAGCACCTTGCCGCCGCAGGTCCCGCGCGCCACGGGCGGGACGGAGCAGTGCAGGGTCATCGTGTAGTTCCCGACCGTGCGCGGGTCGGCGCCCGTGAAGGTGCCGTCGTTGAAGGAGGCCACCGCAACGTAGTAGGTCCCGGGCGCAAACAGATCGACCGTCAGGATCGGGTCGAGGGAGATCGTGTTGTCGGCGAACGCTAGGCGGTTGCCGGCCGCGTCGAACACGCCGGCGACCGCGTCCAGCGGCGAGCCGCTGCGCGCCGCGTTGATGTCCACCTGCACCTCCGTGCCGGCGGTGATCGGCAGCGCGTAGTAGTCCACGTCGCCGAGGGGGACGATCGAAGAGCTCACCGTCTGCTCGCAGGCGACCGGGGTCGCCTGGGCGCGCGTGTTGTTCGGCTCGTTCGGATCGGGCGACGCGACGTTGGTCAGGAAGTCGATGCCGGTGACGGTCTGGCCGGCGTTGACCGTGATCGCCACGCGATCGGTGGCGACATCGAACCCCGATTCGGTCGGCCCGTCGTAGAACTCCCACGGAAACGTGGTGTCGAAATTGGCGAAGTGGGTGTTGGCGACGGTGAACGGGTTGGTCGTCCCGACCAGAGGCTCGATCCTCAGGTAGTAGGCGCCGGGCGGCAGCCCGACGATGCTGTACTCCCCTCCCGGACCGCCCGCCTGCACGTCGGAGATCACGCCGGCCACCGGGATGTCCGGCGCGGACGTCGACACCGCCACGACGTGCGCCCCCTTGATCGGCGCGAACGTTCCTCCGTTCAGCACGCGGCCGGAGATGGTGCCGGTGGTCGCGGTCAGGACGGCATTGGGATAGAGAAAGGACACCCCGGAGATGTCGTCCTGCGACAGGCTGCGGCCCTGGATCGTGCGGCTGCCGAACGGGTACATCGTCGCCTGGTAGGTGAAGTCGCCGGACGAGAATCCGGACACCTCGAGACCGTTCGCGGCAAACCGCCCCGCGACGGCGCTGTGGTCGAAGCCGAGGCAATGCCCCATCTCGTGCGTGGCGATCTCCCCCAGGTCATAGGTGTTCGGGCCGAGGTTCTGGTTCGGGTTGGCGGGCGTCGCGGTGCTGAACGTGTACAGCCGCTCGTTGAAGACGATGTCGCAGTCGGTGATGTGGCCGTCCCCGCCGACGAAGAAGAACGAGATCGCGATCGCCGTGCTCAGCTTGTTGCTCGTGTCGGTCTCGGCGAAGTAGACGCGATTGATGCCGTCGTTGCCGAGCCCGGTGCTGGCGTCGATGGGGCTCGCGAAATTGAAGCGCGCTCCCTCCGTGATCGTCGCGTTCGAGGTGGTCACGTTGTTCCAGCGCGCCATGCTCTCCTGCAGCGTCGTGAGATCCGAGCCGTCGGTGATGCGGAACGACGCGTCCTGCTCGAGTCTCAGGACCAGGCTGCCGCCCGCCTGGAACACGCCGACGTCGCCGAATCCGAGGTCGACCAGGTTGGTCTGCACGTACCCGAGCGCCGTCCTGCCGCCGAACACGACCACCCCGGCCAGAAGGAGTGCCCCCAGCAGGGCCCGGAGGCGCGTCCGACCGGCCGCCCGCGCCTCGCCCCCACGTGCCCCGGATCGAGTCACGGCTTGCTCCTCCCCGTGCCGCCCACCACGAGGCTCTCGACCCGTCGCAGGAACTCCCCCAGCTCGGCCGGGCCCTGGCCGGCGCGCTCGGGCGCCACCGGTCTGCCCTGGCGATCCAGATAGAGAGCGCCCGAGGTGCGATCACGAACGAGGTCGCGGCCGGTGCGGGGGTCGCTGGTCACGTCCATCTTGCCCAGATTCCAGCCGACGACCGCGTGACGCCGCGCCGGCCCGCCGCCCGCCGCCGGCGCGCCCGCCGGCTCCAGGAAGAGGACGACGCGGTCTCCGATCCGGAAGACCGGGGCGCCGGCCGCGATCATCGCGACATCGCCTATCCGCCCGCCGGGCGCCTCGACCTCCACGCGCGCGCGCGGGCCGCCTTTCAGCGCGCGCTCGACCGACACGGTGGCGCGCGTCACGATGATCCGGCCGTCCTCGCTCCAGCCGGCCTCGGAGGTTTCGACTCTGCCGAGCACGATCAGATCCGCCTTCGCCGTCACCTCGTCCAGGCCCATCCATGGGAGGACCGTCGCGCTCGCCGCGGCCGCGGCCAGCCACGCCACGACGATCGCGAGGCCGATCGCCCTGGCACCGCGAGACGAGCGACCGGTGCGCCCGGAAGGGAGCGAAGGTATAAATAAAGATAGGGAGCGCGCGGCTCGGGAAGGCGCGAAGTTGAACGGGCTCAAACGGTTACTCCGCCACGAGGGCGGAAATATACGGTCAAGACAGGCGCCTAACAACGTGACTTTGCGATGATCGTGCGGACTCGCCGTAACAGAGGAGCGCGCGACTAGCTCCGGCGGTGCGTCGCCGTGACGACGGTATGGATGCCGCCGCGGACGTTGAAATCACCGACGACCGTGATCTCCTTCGGCTGCAGCACGGCGACCAGATCGTCGAGGATGCGGTTGGTGACGTCCTCGTGGAAGTGCCCCTCGTCCCGGAACGACCAGATATAAAGCTTCAGCGACTTGAGCTCGACGCAGAGGCCGTCCGGGACGTACCGGATCCGCAGGGTCGCGAAATCGGGCTGCCCGGTCCGCGGGCAGAGACAGGTGAACTCCGGACACTCGAAGGCGATCTCGTAGTCGCGTCCCGGTCTGGGGTTGGGGAAGGTCTCGAGCGCCCGGGCGGGTTGCGTCGGCATCGAGCAGGAGCCTAGGGATGCGGCGGCGCGCCGGCGGCGGGCGCGCGGTCCGGCCTGGGTGGCGCCGGTTGAGGCAAGCGGGCCGAGCGGAGCGTCTCGGCGAGCCAATCCTTTGTCCGGACCCAGGCATCCAGGGCCAGCGGGCGGTCGTAGTCCGGATGCGCGTCGTCGAAGAACGAATGCCCGACGCTCGGATAGGTGATGATCGTGACGCCCCGCCCGTTCGCCCGGACAGCCGCCTCGAATTTCTTCACCTCGTCGGCCCCGATGGTGTAGTCGTCGCGGGCGAAAATCCCCAGGATATCGGTCTTCAGCGGTGCGAGGCGCTCCGGGCTGGTCTCCACGTGGGCGTAGAAGATCACGAGCCCCTGTACCTCCGCCCCCTGGAGGGCCGCCGCGAGCGCCACGCGACCTCCGAGATCGAATCCCACCAGGGCGACCTGCCGGCGCGCCGATCCGTCGTCCATGTCGCGGAGATAGGCGATCGCCTCCTTCACGATCGCGACCGCCCGTCCTTCGTCCACTTTCCGCATCAGATCGTCCGCGAGACCCGGATCGGCCCCGACCACGCCGCGGTAGAGATCGGGGGCGATCGCCATGTATCCCTCGTCCGCGAAGCGATCGGCGACTCTTCGCGTGTGCTCGTCGAGCCCCCAGAAATGGTGCATCACGACGACGCCGGGCTTCAACGCCGTCGGCCCCGTGACGGTGGGCGTCGCCAGGTACGCCCGGACCTTCTCTCCACCGACCGGCAGGGAGACGGTCGTGCCGGCCGCCCGGACGCGCGCCTGGACGTAGAACGCCAGGATCAGGAACAGCGCGGCGGCCCGCCAGCGGCGGGTCGGGCGCCTCGTCGGAGCGGCGACGCATCGGCTCATCGGAGTCTTGTCATTCTAGCATGCGGGCCAAGGGCTACTTCCGGAGCGGGAACCACCACGGCTTGATCGCGCCCTCGATGTCCCAGTGCACGTGCTTCGTGACCTGGAATTCCTCCAGGCCTTCCTCGCCGAGCTCGCGTCCAAGACCCGACATCTTCATGCCCCCGAACGGTCCCGCCGGATTGTCTACCAGCGGGTCGTTCACCCAGACGTTGCCCGCCTCGATCTCCTCGAAGTACCGGCGGACCTTGCGGGCGTCGCGCGAGAACAGGGTCGCCCCCAGGCCATAGGGCGAGTCGTTCGCCAGAGCCAGCGCCTCGTCGAACGTGCCGCACGGCAGGACCGGCGCGACCGGCCCGAAGATCTCCTCCTTGAGGAGGCTCATGCCGTGACGCACGCCGCTCAGCACCGTCGGCTCGTAGAACCATCCCCTCGGAAGGTGCGACGGCCTTCGCCCCCCGGCGACGACCTGGGCTCCCTCCTGGCGCGCCAGCGCGACGCGCGTCTCGACCTGATCCCTCTCCGCGCGGCCGATGAGGGGGGTCACCTCCGTCGCCTCGTCGACCCCGGGACCGATCACCAGCCTCCGGGTGAGATCGGAGAAGCGCTCCAGGAACTCGGCGTGGGCCGGCTGCTCGACGTAGATTCTCTCGGCGCTGGTGCACACCTGGCCGGCGTTCAGGAACGCCGTCCAGGCGATGGCGCGGGCGGCGGCGTCCAGGTCGGCGTCGGCGCAGACGATCGCCGCGTCGCTGCCGCCGAGCTCCAGGTGCAGCTTCTTGATCCGGTCCGCGCCGAGACGATAGATGTGCCGCCCGACGGCGGTGCTGCCGGTGAACGCGATACACGGCACGTCCGGGTGCCTGACCAGCGCGTCGCCCACCTCGGCGCCCGAGCCGGTGATGATGTTCACCACGCCCTTCGGCAGGTGATCGAAGACGCGGTGCAGATCGAGCGCCAGGAGCGGCGTCTGGGTTGCCGGCTTGATCACCGCCGTGTTCCCCGCCGCCAGAGCCGGCGCCACCTTCCAGGCGAGAAGCATCAGCGGATAGTTGAACGGGACGATGCAGCCGACCACCCCGAGCGGCTCCTTGAGGACGAGATTGAGCTGACCTGGCTCCGCCGAGGGGATGACCCGCCCGCGGCGGTCGCGGATGAGACCGGCGTAATAGTCGAAGCACATCGCCGCCCAGTCGACGTAACCGCGGTTCTTCCGGAGAGTGCGGCCGGTCTCGCGCGTCAGCGTCAGGGCGAACTCCTCGCGGGCGCCGCGCAACCGGCGCGCCACCTCCACGAGCAGATCCGCCCGCGTCCAGGCCGGCGTCCGCTTCCAGGCCGGGAAGGCCCTCTTCGCCGCGGCCACCGCGCGGTCCAGATCGGCTGTGCCACCCTTCGGGACGACGTCGACCGGCTCCTCGGTCGCCGGATCGATGACCTGAATCGTCGCGCCCGTCGAGCCGTCGGCGAACCCGCCGTCGATCCAGAGCCGTCTCACCAACCGCGCCCCCTTCGCTTCCGCTCACGGCGGCCGCCCGCAGGCCCCGCCATCATGCGGCACTCATTCTAACCAGAGTCGCGCCCAAAGTGCGCGGACGCATTCCTCCACACTCCACGCGCCACTCTGGATAAGATCGCCCCCGGCGGTTCCATCGGCCGGCAACACACAGGAGGCGGCATGCCACAAACGCCCCACATCGAGAAGCACTTCACCTCCGGCGCGACGGTTCGCGACATCGTCATCGGGATGTCGGACGGCCTCACCGTGCCGTTCGCTCTGGCCGCCGGTCTGTCTGGAGCGGTCGACCGCACCGGCGTCATCGTCACCGCCGGCCTGGCCGAGATCGCCGCCGGGTCGATCGCCATGGGTCTCGGGGGATATCTGGCGGCCCGGAGCGACGCGGAGCACTACGCGCGCGAGCGCGCCCGCGAGCACGCCGAGGTGCGCGAGAAACCTCTGGAGGAAGAGGCGGAGATCCACGAGATCTTCCGGAAGTACGGTCTCACCCCCGAGGAGTCGGAGCCGGTCGTCACGGCGCTGAAGAGCCGGCCGGAGGCCTGGATCGATTTCATGATGAGGTTCGAGCTCGGGCTCGAGAAACCCGACCCGCGACGCGCGCGGATGAGCGCACTGACGATCGGCGGGGCGTACGTGGCGGGAGGGCTCGTCCCGCTGGCTCCGTACTTCTTCGCGGCGGACACGGGGGCGGGACTGGCGCTCTCTGTCGTCTCGACGGTCGCCGCCCTGCTCGGCTTCGGCTACCTCAAGGGACGGTTCACCGGCACGCGGCCGGCGCGCAGCGCCTGCCAGACGGCGCTCATCGGCGGTCTCGCGGCGGCTGCCGCGTTCCTCATCGCGCGCGCCGTCGGTTAGAAGCCGCCCGCCGGGCGTTACAATGGGCCGCCGGGGGTTCGGATGAAGCGGACGCGCAGGACCGTGATCATGACCGGAGTGTCTCTCGCCGGATGGAGAGCGTTCGAGCCGCTGCGCTGGCTCGGAGCGGCCGCGCCGGCGGCCGCAGGAGATTCACGCGTCGTGAGACGGGAGGCGAAGCCCCGCGTCGCCGTGGTCGGGGCGGGGGCGTTCGGCGGCTGGACGGCGCTCCACCTGGCGCGCCGCGGCGCGCGGGTGACGCTGATCGATGCCTGGGGGCCGGGGAACTCGCGGGCCAGCTCGGGCGGCGAGACCCGCATCATCCGCGCCACGTACGGACCCGATCCGGTCTATGTCGAGATGGTGGCGCGGTCGCTGCGCCTCTGGCGCGAGTTCCAGGAACGTTCGAAGCGACAGGTGTACCGCCGGACCGGCGTGCTGTGGATGGCGGGTCAGGACGACCAGTACGAGAAGGCGGCCCTGCCCCTGCTGCGCGGCGCCGGACTGGCGATCGAGGAGCTGACGCGGGCCGAGGCGGCCGCGCGCTACCCGCAGATCAGCTTCGAGGGCGTCGCCTGGGCGATCTTCGAGAAGGACGCCGGGTACCTGCTGGCGCGCCGCGCCTGCCAGGCGGTCCTGGAGACGTTCCAGGAGGAGGGCGGCGAGTACCGCGTCGCTGCCGCGACCCCCGGACCGATCGGCGCGGGCGGGATGGGGCCGCTGAGCCTCTCGGACGGCGGCTCTTTGGCGGCCGATGCGTATGTCTTCGCCTGCGGGCCCTGGCTCGGCGGGCTGTTTCCCGATCGGATCGGCGAGCGGATCCGGCCGACCCGCCAGGAGGTGTTCTTCTTCGGAACGCCGGCCGGCGATCCACGATTTTCGGAGGACCGGATGCCGGTCTGGATCGACAAGGGGGAGCGCCTCTTCTACGGCATCCCGGGGAACGAGTGGCGCGGGCTGAAAGTCGGCGACGACACGCGCGGCGCGGTGTTCGATCCCACCGCGGGAGACCGGACGCCGTCCGCCGAGGCCCTGCGCACGGCGCGCGCGTATCTGGAGCTCCGATTTCCGGCTCTCAAGGGCGCCCCGCTCCTCGAGTCCCGAGTGTGCCAGTACGAGAACTCGCCGGACCTGCGCTTCATCATCGATCGCCACCCGCAGGCGGCCAACGCCTTCATCGCCGGCGGCGGGTCGGGTCACGGCTTCAAGCACGGTCCCGCCGTCGGGGAGCGCGTCGCCGACCTCGTCCTCTCGGGCAAGGCTCCCGATCCCTTCTTCGCCCTGTCGCGGCTGTCCTAGAAGACCCAGCGGGCCCCGAGACCGGGCTCGCCCCGATCGTCCGTGACGGGGACGATGGCCGAAGGCTTCCAGCGGTTCGGCGTGCCTTCGACGTAGAGTCCGTGCGCGTCCGCCACGGTGTGGCCGCTCCAGAACCCGATCGAAAGACCGAGGATCGTGTTGTAGAGATAGTGCTGCTGGTCGTTGATTCGGCCGAAGGCGACGATGACCGGCATGCCGTACGCGAAGCCCTGGCCGACTCTCTTCCAGGCGAGCGTCGCGCGCCCGTCGTCCGGATCGGCCTGAAGGTACATGCGCGACAGGATGCCCGAGATCGAGGCCGCGGTGGCGCTATGCCCCGAGATGCCCCCGCCGACACCGCGGAAGGGGTGCAGGCTCCCGCCGTATTTCGGGCGGTCCTCGGCGAGGACCCAGCGGCCCCCCAGCGTCACCAGATCGGTGAGCAGCAGGGACTCCGCCAGCATGAAGCCGGTCTCCTTGGACCGGTAGTCGTGGAAGGTCGAGCCGCCCACGTACATCAGCAGGGCCGTGGCCGGCACGAACAGCCCGCCCCCCAGCTTCTGGATTCTCTTCAGGGTCTTCTCGTGCTCGATCGGCGTTTCGCGGCCTGCCATGTCGTTCTGGAGCTGATCCTTGTGCGTCCAGAACGAGAACGCGCCGGCCAGCACGCCCAGACCGATCGCCTTGTCGCGCGGCGTGGGGTGGACGAGGCGGTGCCAGTAGTACCTCTGGGTGAACGCGAACTCGCGCGGGTCGATCCGGAACGGCCGCGAGTACCACTCGAGGTATCCCGGCGACACCACGGACGGCTGGTCGGTCCCGGTGGCGAGATCCTCACCGGCCGTCGTCTCCGCAGCCGGCTGGTCGTCCGCCGCCCAGGCGGGCGCCGGCGCGCGAAAGAGCCCGCAGACCACGGCGAGCGCGATCGTGAAGCGCACCACGTGCATGAACCTCATCGCGTCTTCATCCAATATAGGTCGCGCCTCGAGTGGGGCCAGCCGGACTACGCTGCCAGATTCGTAACCTCCGTATCAAACGGCGTCCGATGTGCTGGTGAAGGTGAACTCCCGCGCCTTGACCGCCGGCACCACCATGCGACCGGCCGGCTCGGCGGCCGTCATCCCCTCCACGTTCTGCAGCATCACCATCGGGCTCTCGTTGAAGCGCAGGTTCGTGACCGGTCCGGCGATCCGGCCCTTCTCGATCAGGAACAGCCCGTCGCGGGTGAGACCGGTGAGCTGCCAGGTCTGCGGGTTGACGGTGCGGATATACCAGAAGCGGGTCACCAGAAGACCGCGTGGCGTGGAGGCGACGAGATCGTCGAAGGTCTCCGTGCTGCCGTCCAGGACCAGGCTGCCCGGGGCCGGCGTCGGCTCGCTTCCGGTCGTGCGACCCCAGTAGCGATCCGCATGCAGGGTCTTCAGGACACCCTTCTCGATCCAGGTCACTTTGCGATTCGGCAGACCATCGGTGCCGCCGCCGGGGCCGCCCCCCGGGCTCCAGGGCGTTGCGGGCACCCGCGCGTCGAAGGGATCGCTGCGCAGGGTCACCGACTCGTGGGCCGCCTTCTCGCCGACCCGGCTGCCTCCGCCGGCCCTGGAGAAGACGCTCCGCCCCTCGTCGGCCGCCCGCCGCGACAGCACGCCCGACTGCAGGGTCAGCACGAGCGCGGCGACCGCGGCCGGCTCGAGGATCACGGTGTAGTCGCCGGGCGGCAGGTCGCGCGGCGACGACGAGGCAATCCCCTTCTCGGCGGCGCGGCGGGCCAGGGACTTGGCGTCGATCTCGGCGAATCGGGGCGAGTATCCCGAGGCCCAGCCCGAGCCGGTCCCTCCGGTGGTGCGCAGGGTGACGGACATCTCGGCGTCGGTCGCCGGATGATACGCGAAGTTCCCCCGGCTGTTGCCGACGGCGCGATGGGTCGCGCCGGTTTCGTAGAACCCGGCGGCGACGAGCTCCTTGCGGCGGGCGAGCGACAGGACGCTCTTCACGCCCGGCGCGCGGTCCGCGGCGCGTGCGGCGGCACACGCCGCGTCGAATCTGGCGAGGACCGGATAGCTCTGTGGAGGGAGCTGCTCGACCCACTCCGTGTCGACCGGCATCCGATCGCGCAGCCCGGCGGCGCGCGCGATCGCGGCCTTCAGGCCGTCGTCGGAGAGATCGTTGGTGCTGACTGTGCCGCTGCGACCCTCGCGCGTGGCCGTCAGCACGACACCGGCGTCCTCGACGAGCCCCGAGGTCGTGATCTCGTTGCGCGCGAAGCGCGTGTGCGACGTGGCGCGCGCCGTGAGCTCGACCTGCCACTCGCCCTTTCCGGCGAGCGCCAGGACCCGCTCGATCGTCCGCTGCGCGCGGTCGTGGTCCCAGCCCCGCACGACGTCCTTACCCGGTGCGGAGGACCGTGATGCCGCGGAACCGCGCCGCGGGGCAGCCGTGGCTCATGGCGTTGATCTGCCCCGGCTCCCCCTTGCCATCTCGGTTGAGCCCGACGTTGCGCCAGGTCGACTGGTCGCCGAGCGCGTCGCACGCCCGCCAGAAATCGGGCGTCCGGCTCTGATACGCGACGTCGGCGATCATCGCCCCCACCTTGCCATGCCGAATCTCCCAGAACGCGTCTCCCCCGAACTGGAAGTTGTAGCGCTGGTGGTCGATCGAGTAGGACCCGCGTCCTTCGATCAGCACGCCATCGTCCACACCCGAGACCAGATCGTCGATCGTGCGCGGCGTCTCGGACGCGGCGAGCCAGACGTTCGGCATCCTCTGGAAGGGCACCGAGGCGTACGAGTCGGCGTAACAACAGCCCATCGACTCCTCCTGCCCGATCCAGTGCGCCTGCTCGCGGGTCGTCTGGTAGCCGACGAACACGCCGTTCTTCAGGATCGGGAAGCGCTTCGTCTTGACCCCGTCGTCGTCGTAGCCGCAGGTCGACAACCCCTGCGGCATGACCCGGTCGCCGAACACGTTGACGATGTCGGATCCGACGTGGAAGGCGCCGAGCCTGTCGGGGGTCAGGAACGAGGTGCCGGCGTAGTTCGCCTCGTATCCCATCGCCCGGTCGAGCTCGGTGGAGTGGCCGATCGATTCGTGGATCGTCAGGCCGAGATGCGTCGGGAGGAGGACCAGGTCCTTGACGCCGGGCGCGACCGAGGGGGCCATCAGGTGGGCCACGGACTCCTCGGCGACGCGGCGGGCGCTTTCGACCAGGCCCGACTGGAGCACCGCCTCGTAACCGGCGCACACGGCGTTCGGACGGAAGGTGCGCGTCCTCGTCCGGCGGGCCGCCCGATCCCGGGCGGTCGCCGTGTACTCGGGCGCCACCTGCACGATGCGCTGGCGCAGGATGCTCCCTTCGGTCGAGGCGAAGAAGCGTTCCTCGAGACGCTGCTCCAGGTACGCCGTGAGCGAAAACAGACCCGGCACCTTGCGCGCCTCGTCGCAGACCTCCTGCAGGAGGGCGATCTTTTCGCGGACGCCGACTTCGAACGGATCCGTCTCGAGCGGCGTGCGGTAGGTGTCCTTCACCGGCGCGACCCTGGCGAGCCGCACCGGCTCGGCGCGCAGCCTCGCGTGCGCCCGGGCGATGCCCACGGCCTCGGTCGCCATGCGGGCGATGGTGTCGGTGTCGACGGTCGAGGCCGCGGCGAAGCCCCAGGCCCCGTCGTGCAGGACGCGGACGCCGAAGCCGAAGCTCTCCTCGTCGGTGACCGCCGGAACGTTGTGGACGGCGCCCGTCGTCCAATCCGGAACGGAACGCAGCAAAACGCTCTGCGTGCGGTAGCGATTGATGCGGATGTCGGCGTACGACGCGCCCTGCGCTCGTGCCGCGTCGAGCGCGACGGCGCCGAGCGATTCGAGCCGATCGGGCGCGGGAACCGCGCCGTCGGCACGCCGCGTCACGAAGCTCCCCGGGATCATCTCGATCGCGGCGAGTGCCAGCGCGGAGGTCCCGCACGATCGGAGGAAGTCCCTGCGGCTCCCGCGCCCCCGTCCGTCACCGGGGTCCGGCGGCAGCGCATCGACGCCTTCCGCGCTGCCGGGCCATCCGCCACCCCGGGTGCCGGACGACGCGGATCCTAGCGTCGGGATCGGCGACCTCTCCTGCGGCCCCGCATCGGCGGGCGCCCCCTGCGACCGCGTCGTCTCCCGGCGGCGGCCCGCCGGCCCGCCCCGGCTCGACGGCCGCGCAGCGTCGCCATCTTCCGGAGCCTGCGCTCCAGCTTCCGCAGCTGGCTGTCCACCTTGCGCAGGCGCGGCCCCACCGTGGATTTCAGCGTTCTCGCGATGACCGCTTCCAGCGCACCAGCGACATCAGGAGTTCGAGCCATGTTCCTCCCTCATGTGTCCGCACCTCCAGCGGTGCGGATTAAGGCGCGCGAAGCCTATCACCGCTCGTTGCGGGAGTCCACACGATTTCGGCGAAAATCATCAGGAATTGCGTCGGGGACTTTCGCTTCGCGGCAACGCCTCGAAGGAGGCTTTCCGAGCCCGTCCGATCACGGCGGCGCTCGAAAAAACCTCCGGATCGGATCGGAATGGCGCACGCGCGCCGCCTGCGCGCCCGGTTCGATGAGGTTTTTCGCGGCCGCATAATCATCGAGATCACACGGCCGCTCGAGCGGGATGCTCACGCGAGTGTACTGATCCGGGTCCAGCAGCCGTCGCGTGATCCCGTGCGCAATTCGCGCCTCGGTCATCATCGTCCTTGGAGACGCGCCGGTAGGAATTCTCCAGCTCGAAGGGGGCCAGGAACGAGGCCGTAAAGAGACCGCGGATCCCACCGCCACCGCGCCGCGGCCCGTCCCGTGCCGCGACGCCTCACACCGCGAACTGCTCCGGCGACCACGCGAGGCCGATCTCGGACGGGGGCGCCATGTAGCCGGCGAGCGCCGAGGCGGCCACCACGGTCGGGCTGGCGAGGTAGCCCTCGCCGCCGACACCCATCCGGTTCTGCCAGTTGCGATTGAAGGAGGTGACCGCGCGCTCGCCCGGCTTCAGCGCGTCCTCGCCCTGCCCGAAGCACGGTCCGCACCACGACGGGCGGATCGTGCCCCCGGCGTCGCGGAACACGCCGGCGATCGATTCGCCACCGAGACGCGGCTCGGGCCGCTCGATCTGCCGCCCCACGCTGCCGCTGCCCGGAAAGATCACGAAGCGCACCTCCCGCGCCACGCGACGCAGACCCGCGGCGCGGGCGGCCCGGAGGACCAGCGCCGCGCCGAGCAGGTCGTCGTACGAGCCGTTGGTGCACGAGCCGATCAGGGCCTTGTCGAACCGGAGCCGCTCCTTCGCGATCTCCGCGGCCGGCACGGCGTTTCCCGGGCTGAACGGCCGGGCGATCATCGGCACGATCGACGTGAGATCGAGCGACTCGTCGATCGTGAAACGCGCGTCCGCGCCCGACGCGAGACGCGGATACGGCAGGGCGATGCCGCGGTCGCGGAACCACGCCTCGGTGATCTCGTCCTGCGCGAACAGACCGTTCTGCGCCTCGCCCTCGGCCATCATGTTCGCGATCGTGTTGCGGTGCGGCATCGGGAGCTGGCGCCCGGCGTCGACGAACTCGACCGACATGCCCGACGACTGGGCCGTCCCCCAGCGCCGCAGGAGATCCAGGACGATGTCCTTGCCGGTCACCCAGGGCTGCAGCCGGCCGGTGAAGACGACGCGGCGCTGGCGCGCCAGCGTGAAGTACACCGTGCCGGTGGCCCAGCCGAATCCGAGCGTGGTCGAGCCGATCCCCACGCCGACGGCGCCGTACGCTCCGTACGCGCGGCTGTGGGAGTCCGCCCCGGGGTAGAACCCGCCCGGCACGATGAGGCCCTGCTCGGGAAAATAGAAATGAAAGATACCGTCTCCGGGCGCGGCATAGTGCGGGGCCCCGATGCCGTGCAGGCGCGCGAAATCGCGCGAGATCGACGTCTGCCGGTCGTCCTCCTCCTTGCCCGTGAACACGAAATGATCGCTGGCGATCGCCGCCTGGCGCGGCGCGATGGTGTCGCCGCCGGTGATCCGGTTGAACGTGTGGATGGCGAACGGCGCCGTGCCGTCGGAAGCCGGGAGGAGATCGGCGTACAGGCGCAGCGTCGTCCCCGGACGGACCGCCGCGCTCCGGTCCACGCGGTGCGCGAAGACGATCTGCTCGGTGAGCGTCAGCGCGCGGGCCTCCGCCGGCTCCGGGAAGACGACCTGCGGCGCGCTCCGAAGCGAGTCGAGGAAGTCGCGCCGGCCGACCTCCAGGATGCCGCCCGAGCGCCGTATCTCCTCCTCCTTCTCGGTGAGCGGAACCGGCCGGTAGCGCCGCCCCCGCGTCCGATTGGCGATCTCGCGGGACGCCACGTCGAAGGTGATCTCGTCGCCGTCGCGCGCGTCGGCCACGGCCTCGGGTGATTGGGCCACGTGCAGCCCCAGGTTGATGGCGTTGCGGCGAAAGATGTCGCCCATGTCGGCGCCGCAGACGATCACCATCTCCAGCCCCGCCTCTTCGGCGACCCCCTTCAGGCCCGCCGGCGACATCTCGCGCGAGGACCCGATCGCGAAGCGGTCGCCGGCGATCACGATGTTGGCTCCGCCGTGCACGCGCTGGCGGAAGTCGGGCATCAGGTAGCGGAAGGCGCCGGCCTTCCAGCGCTCGTCGAGCGTCGCGAGGCTCTCCGAGACGCAGTCGGAGGACGGCGTGATCTGATCGGTGTCGATGGCGTCCCGCTTCGCGCCGGGACGCGCCGGGTCCCAGAAGACCAGCGCCTTCCCACGGATCAGCCGCGGGACCCCGGCGGCCTGCGCGCCCGGCTCGCGGGTCGAGCCCGCCGTTCGCGCCATGCGCGCCGCGATCCCTTCCGTGGTCGCACCGGGCTTCAGCCGTGCAGGTCGGATCGGGGTCGTCATCGGTCCTTCGATTTCATGATATCCCACCGCGCGACCGGACCGGGGCGGTCAGGCGTCCCAGCCGGTGACGGCGCCCTCGCTGGCGGAGGAGACCAGGCGGGCGTACTTGCCGAACACGCCGCGCGCGTAGCGCGGCGGGGGTGGGCTCCAGGCCTTCAGGCGGGACGCGATCTCGGCGTCGGACGCCTCGACGTCGAGACGTCGCGCCGGAACGTCGAACACGATCGTGTCGCCTTCGCGCAGGGCGGCGATCGGGCCGCCGCGCGCCGCCTCCGGGGCGACGTGGCCCGCCATCAATCCGTGCGTGGCGCCCGAGAAGCGTCCGTCGGTGAGCAGCGCGACCCGCTCGCCCAGGCCCTGCCCGACGATCGCGGCCGTGACCGCGAGCATCTCGCGCATGCCGGGTCCGCCGCGCGGCCCTTCGTAGCGGATCACCACGACGTCGCCGGGCGCGATCCGCCCCGCCCGGACGGCGGCGAAGGCGTCCTCCTCGCGGTCGAACACGCGGGCCGGGCCACGGTGGCCCGGGCGCGTGTGCCCCGCCATCTTCACCACGCATCCTTCGGGCGCCAGGTTCCCCTTCAGGATCACCAGCCCTCCCGTCGCCTGGATCGGGCTCGACAGCGGACGGATGACCTGCTGGCCGGACGATTCGCGCGCCTCGCGCGCTTCCTCGCCGATCGTCCGGCCGGTGACCGTCAGCTCGTCGCCGCGCAGCCGCCCCGCCTCGAGCAGGCGCAGGGCGAGAAGCCGCGTGCCGCCGGCCCGCTGCATGTCGGTGGCGACGAAGCGCCCTCCCGGCTTCAGGTCGGCGAGGATCGGCGTGCGGGCGCTGATGCGGTCGAAATCTTCGATCCGGAGGGGCACGCCGCTCTCGCGCGCCAGCGCCAGGAGGTGCAGCACTCCGTTGGTGGAGCCGCCGGTCGAGGCGACCGAGGCGATGGCGTTCTCGAACGCCCCGGGCGTGAGGAACCCGCGGGGCCGCCGGTCCTCCTGGAGCGCCCGCATCACCAGCCGTCCCGCATCGCGCGCCACCTCCCGGCGCGCCGCGTCGGCGGCGGGAACGCCGGCGCTGCCCATCGGCGAGAGACCGAGGAACTCGAGGGCGGTCGCCATCGTGTTGGCGGTGAACTGGCCGCCGCAGGCGCCCGGGCCGGGACAGGCGTGATCCTCCAGCTCGCGCAGATCTTCGAGCGTCATGCGTCCCGAGGCGTGCGCACCGACCGCCTCGAACACGTCCTGGATGGTGACGTCGCGGCCCCGGAACGACCCGGGGGCGATCGACCCGCCGTACAGCACCAGCGAGGGACGATCGAGCCGCACCAGCGCCATCGCCGCGCCCGGAATCGTCTTGTCGCACCCGGCCAGGGCCACCACGGCGTCGAACAGGTGGCCCTGGACCACCAGCTCGATCGAGTCGGCCACGATCTCGCGGCTGATCAGCGAGGCCTTCATCCCCTCCGTGCCCATGCTGATGCCGTCCGAGACCGCGATGGTGTTGAACTCGATCGGCGTCCCGCCCGCCGCGCGGATCCCTTCCTTCACGTGCTCCGCCATCTGGCGCAGGTGCACGTTGCACGGCATCACCTCGATCCAGGTGTTGGCGACGCCCACCAGCGGACGCGACAGATCGTCGTCGCTGAAGCCGACCGCCTTGAGCATGGCGCGCGCCGGCGCCCGGTCGGCCCCCTGGAGAAGCGCCGCCGAGCGGCGTCTTGCGGGCTGCATCGCGAAGTCTTCCTCCCGAGCCGTCCATTGTATCCGCTCGGGTCATGGGGCGGAAGGCGTCCGCTCCACGGGGAGCGGCCGACGGAGCGCCCTATAATGCCGATGCCCCGCGACGGAGCTTCCACCCGGACGGGCGGCGGCTTCCGTATAACCTGGCGTGACGATGACGACGAACGAACGCGCGCTGATGCAACGGGTGGCCGCAGGTGACGCCGAGGCGTTCACCGCGCTGGTGGATCGTTACGGCGCCCGTCTTCTGACGCTCGCCTGGCGGCTCCTGGGCAACCGCGCCGATGCGGAGGACGCGGTGCAGCGGGCGCTGATGCGCTCCTATTCGTCCGCCCGGAGCTACCGGCCCGACTGGGCGGTCTCCACCTGGCTCTACCGCATCGCCACGAACGTCTGCGTCGACGAGCTGCGCCGCCGGGCCGGCCGATCGGCCCTGCCCCGGGCCGCGGAGGACGAGGCCGGCCGCGGCCGGGTCGTCGCCGACGGGGAAGGCGGCGCGCGCGCCCCCCGGCCGCCGCCCCACTCGCGGCGCGCCTCTTTCC
>CAYLND010000070.1:0-17608 GCA_964384905.1 uncultured Acidobacteriota bacterium | reverse complement strand
TCGCTCAAGCCGGCTGGAACCGCGCCGCGAGACGACCTGACCAAGATCGGGACGGGTATGAGCGAAGCTACGAGGACCATCGCCCGGGTCAAGTTAGACTTCGACGCCGAGCTCGAGTCGATTGACGTCCCGAGAGGCCAGGCGGAATCTGACTCAACCACGGCCCGAGAGGGGATGTGAGATGTCGGTGGCATTCATCTCGCACCCGTATCGCGACGACCCGGACAGGAACATCGCGCGCGTGGTGGACATCGCTCGGCGGTTGGCGCTTGAAGGACTTCTCCCCATCGCGCCGCAGATCTACCTGCCACGGTTCATCGATGAAGCGACGGAGCGCGACCTGGCTCTGCGTCTGTGTCTCGCCCTCGTGGCGCTTTCTGATGAGGTCCGCGTGTACGGCCAGCCGACCGAGGGCATGCGCCTCGAGATCGCCGAGGCGAGACGTCTCGGGATTCCAGTGGTGGACGGCGTGACGGGCGAAGTGATCAGCAGCAAGAGGACCGCCCCGTGAATGAAGACCGGGGCGGTGGTGGGACGAAGGAGCTAGGTGCGATCCAGGACCTTGCGGCTCGCCTCCAGGATCGCGTCGACCACGAACTTCGTGGCGCTCATCTGCTTGCTGTCCGCGGCCTTGTGGATGGTGTCCCGATCCGCGATCGGCAGGCGGAAGGCGAAGACGCAGCGGTCGGGCTTCGGCGCCTTCTCCTTCTTGGGCTCCTTGCTCTTCTTCTCACCCTTCGGCTTGCTCATCGTTGCCTCCTTGACCGGGCTGCATGCCCGGGCGACCACATGAACGCTTGGTTCCGGAGGGAAGTCCAGTCCTTTCTGGAGATCGCGTGAAGCGTGGTAGGTCCCGGCGAAAGCTGGCCCTTTGGTCGGCCCTGTACCCATACCTCGGGGGCAAGCGGCGGCTGTGCCCCATCATCTTTAGAGAGATCGATAGCGCCATACCGAGGCGGCTGTGGCCAGGGCTGACGCTCTTCGACGCCTTCTCGGGGGGCGGGGCGGTGGCGCTCTACGGCAAGGCTTTGGGGTTCCGGGTCATCGCCGTCGACATTGCGGAGCGGGCCCATGTCGTCGGGGAGGCTTTGATCGCTAACTCGCGGACGCGCTTGACCCGCGAGGACATCCTCAGGCTCCTGGCCCCGAGACAAGGGGCGCCGGGCCGGATCGAGTCGGCTTACGCGCCGTCGGTGTTCACGGTGGACCAGGCCCGGTTCCTCGACAGCGCCTTCGAGGCCGCGCTGCAGGCACGCGACCGGGCCAGGGGCGGTCTGTACCGCCTCCTGGCGATCCGTGTGGCCCTGCTCGCGCACCCGCTGAGCCAGGTGAGGCCGGGCACGATCGAACGGGTCACGTCAGGAGGCTGGGAATCAGTGAGCCAGAAGTGCGTGCGGCACTATGTCGATGGCCCACGGCTGTTGCGTCCCGACAGGCTGTGGGACCTGGCGCAGCGCATCAACGCCGGTGTCTTCGAGGGCGAGGGGCAAGTCATCAAGGGCGACATCATCGATGTGCTCCCCACGGTCCAGGCCGACATCGCCTACTTCGATCCGCCCTACGCGAGCACGCGGAGCTACGAGCAGGAGTACAAGACCCTGGACCAGATCCTGGGTGACGCAACACGCCCGGTCAGTTCCTTCAGCCGGAAGGATGGAGCCGGCAAACTGGACGAGCTGCTGAAGCGTGCGACCCACATTCCGGTCTGGGTGCTGTCGTTCGGGAATGCGGTCGCGGAGCTCCAGGAACTGGAGGCGAAGATGCGATCGCTGGGGCGTGAGACCCGCGCGACGGCCGTGCGCTACGTCCACAAGGAGAGCGTCGCGAGCGAGGAGAAGAAAGCCATCAACAGGGAGTTCGTGGTGGTGGGGTGGGACGAGAGAGCGCGACTGCTTCGCGAGGACTCCCGGGGGCTCAAATTGGCCGAGCGCGATGGCCTACCGGTCGCGGCCGCGCGTCCTGCGATTGACCTCGGCCTTGAACGCGTCCTCGAGGGCGAGGTGGGCTTGGTGAAGAACCTCGCTTCCGGGACTGTCATCGCGGAAGACAACCTCCGCCTCGAGGCTCCAGCCGCCTTCGTCAGAGGGCAGGCTGCGAACCGAGATCGTGAACGGCGCGTCCGTCATGCGCCAACAGTCGCTCGAACGCGGGGAGGAAGTCAAGGGTGAACTCGACCACCGACACTCTCACGGACGATCAGCGGCAAAGGGATGCGCGCCGGGGCCAGCGCATCGGCCCGCGGATGGTCCCGCTGGACGACCTCGTCCCGCATCCTCTTAATAGCAACGTCATGTCGCCCGACCTGCAGGCGAAGCTCCGGGCCCACATCAAGCGGACGGGTAGGTATCCCTTCCTCGTGGTTCGCCCTCATCCTGCCGAGCCGGGAAAGTTCCAGGTCCTCGACGGCCATCATCGTGTCGCCGTCCTCCGTGACCTCGGACACACGGAGGCGCGGTGCGATATCTGGCAGGTGGACGATCGGGAGGCGAAGCTACTTCTCGCCACCTTGAACCGCCTCCAGGGCCAGGACCAACCGAGAAAGCGTGCTGAGCTGATCCATGAGCTCCTCGCCGAGATGAACGTTGCGGATCTCGGAGGCCTACTGCCGGAGACCGAGAAGCAATTGGAAGAGCTGCACGCCTTGCTGGAGTTCCCCGCCGAGGAGGTTGCTGCGCTCCTCGAGGAGCAGGCCGAGGAAGCCGAGAAGGTCCTGCCGCGGGTGATGACGTTCGTCGTGACGCCTGACCAGGAAGCGGTCATCGATCAGGCCGTCGAACTCGCAAGTGACGGCACCCCGGGCCGTGACCGGAAGGCTCGCGGTCTCGCTAACTTGGCGCAGCGCTTCCTGAAGGAGAGGGCCGATGGCCCGAGCCCCGAGTAAGACACGCGAGGCGGCCCGCCGGCTGTTCCTGACCGGCGAGGTGACGAGCAACGTCGAGATCGCCGCGCGTCTGAAGCTGAAGCCCCACACCGTGGGCCTCTGGCGCAAGCAGGAGGGCTGGGACGACCTCCGTTTGAAGATCGATCGCCGGGCGGCCGAGATGTTCGTGGAGAAGCTGGCGACGGAACGCGTGAACCTCAACGCCAACCACTACAAACTCTGGAGTGTCGTGGTGTCGCAGCTCCTGGAGGCCCTGAAGAGCCCGGGGTCCGACGAGAAGGTCAAGACCCTCGAGAAGGTGTCGGCCGTCATCGACCGGGCGCAGAAGGGGCAGCGGCTGGCGCGGGGGCTCGCCCTGGACGGGCAGACCGAGGAGCAGATCCGTGCCGAAGCAGCGGCCGAGAACAGGAAGCTCGTCGACCTGTTCATCGACGTGGTGAAAGCCGAGGTCCCTGACCCCGACGCGCGCGATCGCATCGCCCGGGCTATCCTGGAGCGGCTCCCGAGAGACCCTGTCGAAGGGAACCCCGCCGGTGTCGAGGTCTAACGTCTCCGTGAAGCTCCAGGGCTATCTCAGGGGCCGGGTGTCGGAGATCGCCCGGGCCGAGACCCGGGCCACGAGCGAGCCCCTGGCGGCATGGGCGCTTCGGAGGATCCGGCTCGAGGGCCGACCCTTTTCTTTCGAGGGCCACCAGTACCTCCGCGCCATCTACGACGACACCTCCCTGCACGTCGTCATCACGAAGGCCGCCCAGGTGGGGGGCACAACGTTCGCCATCCTGCGGAGCCTGCACGCCTGCCTGACCGGGCTGAACGTCATCTACTTCTTCCCGACGAGGACGGACGTTCTGGAGTTCAGCAAGAGTCGCGTGAGCCCACTCCTGGCCGACAACGAGTTCCTCGCGAGCCAGATGCGGGACACCGACACGGCCGGGTTGAAACGGATCGGGGAGGCTCACCTTTATCTCCGCGGCATGCAGTCAACCGTGGGGATGAAGTCGGTGCCGGCGGACATGATCGTGTTCGACGAGCTGGACGAGACGGAGCCGCAGGCGAAGAACCTCGCCAAGGAGAGGCTCGCCCACAGCGACTACAAGCGGATCATCGAGCTGTCGAACCCGAGTTTGCCCGACTACGGCATCGATGAGTCGTATCAGGCCTCGGACCAGAGGCACTGGACCCTCAGGTGCCCGGGGTGCGGAGTGTGGACGTCGCTCGAGAAGGAGTTTCCCAGGAAGCTGGGCCAGGAGGTCCGGGTCATCCTGCCGCGGGAGGACGGGAGGTTCTACCGCGCCTGCCCGAAGTGCCAGGCGGAGCTCGACGTCGACCAGGGCGAGTGGGTGGCGGACTATCCCGACCGCACGGTGCACGGCTACCGGATCTCGCAGCTGTTCTCCTCGAAAGTGGACCCGGGTGAGATCCTCAAGGAATACCGGACCACCCGCTTCCCGGAAAGATTCTTCAACCTGAAGATCGGCGTCCCCTGGGCCGACCTCGAGCGCCGGCTGGACGTCGCCTCCGTCCTGGCCCTCTGCACCGACGTCCCGATGCTGGAGAAGAGCGACGGTCCCTGCCTCATGGGCGTCGACACCGGCAAGGACCTGCACGTCGTCGTCCTGCAGGAGGATCCCCGCTACGAGGACCGGAATCGCCTGGTCCACCTGGCCGTCTGCCAGGACTTCGCCGAGCTCGACGGGCTCATGGAGAAGTTCAATGTCGAGCGGTGCGTCATCGACGGCCTCCCGGAGACGCACGCCACGCGAGCGTTCGCGAAGCACCACCAGGGCGTCGTGTTCATGAACTTCTTCAACGACAACCAACGCGGCTCGGCACGGTGGGACCACGACAGCCAGGTGGTCGTGGTGAACCGGACCGAGGCGCTTGACGCCTCCCGGGCGGCCGTCCGTGACAAGAAGGTGCTTCTGCCGCGGTGCACTCCCCTGGTCGACCTGTTCGCCCGGCACATGGCGAGCGACGCCAAGGTCCTCGAGGAGGACGAGGAGACCGGGGCGAAGAAATACCGCTACGTCCGCACGGGCGAGGACCACTTCTCGCTGGCCTTCACCTACGCCTGGATGATGGTGTCCGACGGGACCGGTGCCCGGCACTTCCTCAGGGTGATGCGGGAGATGATCGAGGCCAGGAAGCAGGGGTCCGCTCACGACCAAGTTTGACCGATCTTAATCTCGCTAATCCGCGGATTTGCGGGATGAGATCTGGCGAAACTCCCTGCATCCAGCCAGGGCCCAGATGCCCCGTCTTACGGAGACAGACGCTCAAGCTGTGATGGCGAGGTCAGACGCTCCCGCAGAGACCTCAGGTCTCCCGGAGACGATTGCGAGAATCGATCTCCCCTGGACAGCACTCCCGTCTCAGACGCGCGATCTCCGCGGAGAGACCCGGAAGGTGCGACAGCCAGGAGAGACGCTCCGGCCGAGACGGCTGGTCTCTGGGAGACGATCGCGAGAATCGAGATCTCCCACACGGCAGCTCCATCTGAGACGCCCGGTCTCTCGGAGACCTCTCGCTTCCCGAGGTTGACCATCCCAGATCCCCCCTGCTCTGGCACGCCAGAGGAGCTCCGGGATGCGGCATCGGGGTCTGGGAAAGGTACGTTTATGCGGCATCGCCCTCCCCGAAGAGTCACTTTATGCGACGCGAGAGGGCCCTCCGGGTCGATTTATGCGGCATCGACTCCCCGAAAATGGGCTCCCATGCGGCATCGATTTGGGCAAATCGGGGACATGCGACGGTCGTCGAGGAGACGGCTGCGGCCCGTAAGTTTTGATTCCGCATCGTGAAGGCAGCGGTCCGTCTGCCTGCTCAAGGGCAGCGGGGGCGATTCCAGGCCCTGAAAACTGCCGCTTGAATGCCGCATCCCTGCCGGTCCCGCGTCCGGAACCGGCCGGCTCCGCCGCTTCCCTGCCGGTGGATGTTCGCCGCATGTCGTGGTTCCAGCGGAAGACGACATGCGACATAGGATAGTAGTCTGGGAAACTTTCTCATCGAAACCTGTATATTCAATCCCCCGAGGAGCCTTGCTCGGGGTGAGCATCAATTCGGGAGGGACAGAGCAATGCCTCAGCGAATCGAGACCGTGAACGAGTTCCAGCAGTATCTTAGCGGAGTGATGAAGAAGGCGGCGCACCACGCAAAGACTCTGGAGTCGCTCCTGCCCGCCCTGGCCGGGGCCGTCGTGTTCTTCAAGGACCCTGGAACGCGCATCGCCGCGCGGACCTATCGCGGTGAAACAGCCAACGTGCTCTTCGTGATGATGGGAGGAAGGAGATTCGCCCTTAGGTACGACCACCAGACGCGTTCCGTGCAAGTCAGACAGGGGACAGTACGAGGCCCTGTCGAGGCTACGTTCGATGGGAACACATCTCCAGACCAGATTCTCAGCAGGTTCAGGCGCCTGGGGGCCCCAGCATCGGCAGCACGCCACTTCCGGATCGCTCAGCGCATCGATGCCGTAGTAGGTCAAGGGGGGCCGGCATCGGACTACTCCGGCCCACGACTCGCCTTGTGAAAAGGACGATGTGGGGTGTCGAGGACAGGATATGCCCGACGTAACGCGTGAGGAGGCAACGGAGATCTTCCGGAGGGGCTTTGGCAGGGAGTTACTGCGCGAGGCGATGCGTGTGTCCACTGCGATCTATTGGGGGGAGCCGGTCGCGGGCTCGACGCCGCGCATTCGGAATAGCGGAACGGTCGTCTTCATAGACGGTGGCGAGGGTCCGTTCGCCGTGTCTGCCCATCATGTCATCGAGGGCTATCGCCAAGACGTGGCAAGAGACCCAGGGTTGGTGTGTTATGTCTCGGGCACAGCCTACAATCCTCTTCAGCACATCATCGCTGAGGACCCAAGCCGCGACCTCGTGACACTTTCGATTTCGGAGGCGCAGTTGCGGGCATTCGATCGCGGGGTTCATAGGAACCCAGGCGCATGGCCTCCCGCCCCGCCGCATCAAGGCAAGGGAGTGTTCTTCGGAGGATTTAGGGGGTTAGATCGAGAGCAGATTGATGATCGCCTCGGTTTCGGGTTCTCTGGGGGCGTCGGCACCGCTACAACAGTTGCTGGAGATCGCATCACAGTTCAGTTTCAACGTGAACATTGGGTATGCACGGACATTATGCCGGGGCCGCCTCCGAACGCGCCCTGGGGCGGTGCGAGCGGAGGGCCGGTGTTCGCTCTCGTTCAAGACGGGGTGATGTCCTGGCGCCTGGCTGGCATCATCAGTGAGTTCAGCGACTCCTTCGAGATTCTGATCGCCTACGGGCTCAACCATCTGTTGACGGACGGGCGATTACGGCCCTAAACGGGAACGGATGAAGAGGACATTCAATCAAAGCTCCCCTCGATGGTGACGCTTTCCCCTGTTCCCATGCAGAGCGCCCTCACGGAGGACGAGTGGTACAGCATCAGCGTCTTCAAGGAGTGAACTGAAGAAGTAATCCGTCAGTTGCAACGACTCCACCTCGGAGAGATGTCGTTTCATTGCTCCAGAAGGCCGAATGGGACCTATGACGTGACTGGCGAGATTCCTCCCGATGATGATCTGCGCGTCCTCTATTTCGAGTTTCGTCATCTGTACGCCGAAAGGGAGCCAGGAAACTTCTTGCGCGTTACCAATATCATCTCGCGACGAGCAGGACACCCCGGTGTCATCGAATGCATGAAGGATCTGAAAAGGCAATCTCGAAGCTCCATGGTCGAGAATGGGTCTTTTCACAATGACGGGCTCGTTCTGTCCGCGCGGACGCTAGTCGATACTTGGCTTAACGGGAGGGTATTCCATTCAGACCGCGGGCGGCGGAAAGAGCTTGCAGATCTGAACCGGTGGCTCAGTGTTCAGGGTGTCCGCGTCCTTCTATTTTTCGCGATCTACGATGCTGTGCTTGCGGCGAAGAATCTCTATTATTTGATCAAGGATTTCCGACCAGACGATATGCAGATCCTGCTACCCAAGAAGTTCTGTTACCGAGATAAGCCGCCCTCCACCTGATTCTCAGGCCGCTGCCATATCCACGAATGAGGCTTCGCCTCAGGAGCGTGGATGCCGCTCACGAAGGGAGCTCCATACACCGGTCGACCGAACTAGCGTGTGTTGCATTACACTTCTCCGGTGGCATGGGGCCGCAGACCCCGGAGGGCTCGGATGAACCTGATTCACAACAACCTTGCTAGAGAGTTGTCTCGAGTTCGTATCTCGCTGCGTGCTCTTGACAACGCGCTGCAGCGTCTCACGCCTGCTCTTAAGGCCGATGTGATGAATCGCTCGAACGGTATAGTGAAGCGGCGTGTATCCGCGAAGACGCGGGCCGCCAGGATCCTCCAGGGCCGCTACATGGGCTACATGCGGCAGCTGAAGCCAAGGCAGAAGGCGCAGGTCAGGAAGATCCGGGAGTCAAAGGGAGTGAGGGCGGCGATCGCCAGGGCGAGGAAAATGGCTCACGCCTAGCCGCTCCAGCGGCAACAGGTTGCTGGCATGACATTCCAGAAGCTCATCGGGGCGCTAACTGAAGCCGACCTCCAGACACTCGTGAAGGAGAGCGTCTCTGAGAGCGATACTCTCGACTATAAGGCGGAGATGTATGCCGAGAATGACAAGAGCAAGAAGGAGATGCTTCGGGATGTGTCCTCAATGGCCAACGCCCGCGGCGGGTACTTGTTCATTGGGATTCGAGAGAAGGATGACGTTGCTGCTGAGCTAATCGGCATCGCAGACGGGGACTCGGCCGCGCAGAGATTGCTAAGTTCGTGTCTGAGTGGCATCCATGAACGCATTAACGGCCTCGACGCTCGTCCTATCCCGTTGGGGAACGGGAAGGCGGTCCTGGCGGTCTTCATTCCCCCCAGTCTCCGAACACCCCACATGGTCACCTTCCAAGGTGAAGACCGGTGTTGGATTCGGCACGGTCGGCAGAAGATGAGGATGAATGTCGAGGAGATACGGGAAGCCTGCAGTCGTGTAGAGACCATTTTCGAGGACCTCGAAGCCTTCCTGAGACGACAGAAAGACCGGGCCGGAGCCCGGGCCAGGCGGAATGTAGGCGTGCCAATCCTCCGGGTATCAATTACCCCGCTCCCTGTCAGGGAAGAGCGGGTGGATATCGCAAGGGCCGATATCAGGAAGCTAATGAACGAGCCGTCAGGGATGCGATCCGGGGGATTCGTGATCGAGTGGCCCGTTGGAGTATTCGTTGTTGAGCCCACGCTTAACGGACTTCAGATCAGTGCATCAGACCTCCATGCTCTCGAAGTGTTCCGCAATGGGAATGTCGAGTTCCGTGTCGGGTTCAACAGGGCCCCGCTTGTCCGTGAATCTGAGATTGAGGGGGGGAGAACACTGAAGGTGCTGGCGCCAATAGCTCTGGTGGAATATACGGTTAGCCTTGTTCGGTTTTCGCAGGAGCTCGCGAAACTCACTCCACTGACGGGCCCTCTTGTTCTGAGCTGGGAGGTGAGGAATGCGGGCGATATCGGAATTACGAGACACCCCTCCCACACTTCGCTGCCAAGACCAGAGGGCGGCTACTACGGTCCTCGGCCTTTCACGGAAGGGATGAATCTGGTGATCCCCGAGATCCAGGTGCCTGACGTCACTGATCCCGACCGACTAGCAAAACGCGTAATGGATCGAGTGTGGCAGGCGTTCGGATACGAGGCCGCCCCCTACTTTGATGCAGACGGGCAGTTCGCACCACCAAGGTGACGTGAGCGCAGTCAAGTCCTGCACTTCCACATCTCCTTTTCGCTCGGCCACGTGTACGTCCTCGCCCTATGAAGATGCGTCGACTCCCGGCAAGTGGGGCAATACCGTGGCCCGAAGCCTCTCACGGAGTTTTTCACGTAGTTCTTCGGGCGTTGACCAGACCAGATGGTTGTACTGCCTGGTGTCGAAGTGTGCTTCGCTAAGGTCCGCTTCCCGACAGCACCATATGACAGACTTCCCAAGACCCAGGGCGAACCCCGCCTCGAAATACACTCCTTGCCGATGTCCGGAGAAATCTGCTACAACAACACCACAATCCCGGATCTCGGCGAGGATCTTGTCGCAGATCTTTTCGTTGTGATGGATCAGGTCGATGCGAATTGCCTCCAGGTGCACGTCCTCAAGGGCGCGTCGGATGCCAGATTCGAATGCCGCATCGAGAGTCTTGTCAAACCACATAGCAACGAACGCCCTCCGGGATGCTGACCGTCGCTCACGATCCCGTTGCAACTGCAGCCAACCGGTAACCGAAACGGTAAGCTTGCCATCGGGATGTCTGTCAACGAGCTTCGCGTCAGTGAGGTAATTGGTCAGGTACTTCACCTCCTCCTTGGATCTGGCCCGGACGAGGGAGGTGAATTCATCTAAGTCCCCGAGTGTGATTGAACTGCCGGGATGGGGGGATCGCTTCGCGTATGCGCGAAGGAGGCGGTCAGCTTTTTCAAGAACAGGCAGTTCAGGCGCACTGCTAGCGATCTCTTCAAGGTTGGCCGTCGTCAATTCGGGCACCGGCTCGTTATGCTCTGCACGCTCGCGTGTAAGCCAGGACACGGCTCGGCGGATATTTTCGGGGAAGCTAGGGAGTGAGACGCCCAGGCTGCCGGTGAATGTATAGCGTCCGCATACCGGACAGTCGACGGTGAAGGCGTCGAAGCCGCCTATCCTGGTGACGGACCGTGCGGGATGTCCAAGCAGCGGGCACCAAGAGGCCGTGGCCATATAGAGCTCCTTGCAACGGCACGCTCCAACCCGTTCGCCGTGTGCTGCAAGGATTCTACACCCGAGAGTCGTGTCATGGGGGTTTGATACCCATCTGAGTGGGTGCGAGCTTGGAACCTATCAGCACTTCAACGAGCGGATTTCATCGAAGAGTTCCTGATCGCTCGGATGCGTGCACACCGTCGTCGTCAGCAACGACGTCCCTGACGAACAGTCGCGCGAGGCGGACTGACCTCTTCGCTCCGGGGTGGAGTGTGATAAGAGCCACCTTCTGACGTTTCAGCGAAAGGGCGTAGCCATGAAGAGACCCTTCCTGCCTGTGGCAGTCTTATGCCTCGTGGTACCTCTAGCGTTTGCCACGACGCACGGAAGCTCCCATTCGAGTTCGCACGGCACGCACTCCCATACTTCATCCTCGCCGCGTTCCGGTCACCACAAGAAGACGAAGATCCCGCATCAGAAACGCCACGTGACGTACGAGGAGAAGAAAGCGCTGTTCGACCAAGCGGGCATCCCCAAGAGCGAGTGGCACAAATATGTTGTGGACCACAAGATCCCCCTGGAGCTCGGAGGCTCGAACGACCTGTCGAACCTGCAAATCCAGGATAAGGCCACCGGCCACAGGAAGGACAAGGTTGAGAACTATCTAGCCCGCAAGGTTCGCGATGGGGAAATGAGCCTCAGCGATGCCCAAGCAGCTATCCAACACTGGGAGACTGTAGACACCACCCAGTAACTATGGAGCGGTGGCCCAACTCGACCGTTGATCCTGCGGCTCCCTGCGTGGGAAATCTCAGCAGTGAAGGTCGCGAATCTGCGTGAAGAGCTCGTCGTCGCTCGGATGGGTATAGACGGTCGTCGTCAGCGGGCTCACGTGCCTCGCGAACCGCTGCGCCAGGAACAGATCCCTCGATCGCCTGTAGACGTTCGTAACCGCCGTGTGCCGGAGCGCGTGGAAGGGATAGAGCCGGTCGAACGCGGCCTTCACCTGCCACGTCCGGAAGGCGAACTGGACGCGGCGTGGCGAGATGCGCGTCCTGCTCTGCGAGCAGAGGAGCGGGTCCTCGGGCCGTAGCCCTTCGCGCCTCGTTGCCTTGTGGCTCCAGAACCTTCGGACCTTAGTGAGCAGGGCGTCCGGGAGGAACACGTCGCCGGCTCGGCCGTTCTTGGCAATCTCGGGCCGGAGGCGGACCCGCGCCCTCGGCTTTCCGTCCGGGGTATAGACATCACCGACGTTCAGTCCTACGATCTCGGCCAAGCGCAGGCCAGTCCCCAGGGCGAGGGAGTAGATTACGTGGTCCCGGGGATTGCGGCGCGTGGCGCGGAGAAGCGCTCGCTGCTCGGCTTGCGTCAGGGTCTGAGGGCTGAGGTGGGGCATGGGCGCGATCCTCAGCAACAATTCATGCTTGGATGGGCTGACAAGTCAAGTCGAATGAGTCAACCTTTAACGGAATGGCAAAGTGCACCGGGTTCCTGAGTTCGTTTGGAGGGGCGACAAGGTTGAACCGAGGGGCCTCTTTCGCACCGAGGGGATCACGACCAAGCAAATGAACGGTGGTGACCCTGCCTACGTGATGAGAACAGGCCTCCTTAATGCGATCCACGCGCATGTGTCCGGAGAGAATGGAGCGGAGAAGAGGTTTCGAGAGACCAGTTCCTTCCTTTCTTTCTCGGCATCCGAGGAGGTCGCGCGGGGCTATGCAGCGGGACGGTCCAAGAGACGACCTGTTTCTTGCCCGGAGTGCGAGGAAGACGCCGTCGTGTTCAGGATGAGTATAGGTCCAAGGAGCCCTCTCCCGGAGCCTGGCCTGTTCGACCTTCATTACGGATGTGACTATCGTCTCGCCAAACCAATCTCAATGGCTCCGGGTGAGGAGGATACGGCCAAATGCGTGTCGTGCGAGTACTGCTCGACGGGCAAGAGGGCTCACCGCCTCGTGTTGGTTGACGTCGTCAGTTACCTCAGTTCCCACGCCGGGGATATGAAACGAGTTGACTCCCTGGAAGCGGCGCGGCGAGATTCTGAATGGCTCGTTTACCCGGTCGACTTCGTCCCTCGCTTAGGGGGTATCAGTCCAGGGTTCCGCTTTCGCGCATCTGGACGACTGAGCACTACCAGCTCCTCGCCGTAGCTTCCTAACCTCGGTTGTCCTGTGCCACGTCCAAGGAGGTCGGCATACCCTCCTGGTTAGTGATCGGATGAATCTGCCGCGCTGTCCCTCGCCACTGGCTTTGATTACCAGGTGCCGCGACGCCTCCGTGTGAACGGTACGGTAGTAAGATTCGCCCGAGGAGGCCCTCCGTGTCCCTGCACCTCACCAAGGCCGGCTATACCTTCCGCGCCGACGTTGACTCCTTGACCATCGAGCCCGGTCTGGAGCCTATCTCCCTGGACCGCACCGAACTGGAGCAGATCGGCTTGGCCATCCGGGACGACTACCGGATCGAGGTGAACCACGCCCTCCGGGGCAATCTCGGGGGAGCCAAAGCGAAGGGGGAAGGAGCGAGACCGGCCATGAGCGGCCTCCCGAAAAGATCCACAGGTAGTGGGACGGGAGACACATCCGCCCTTCCACGGATACTGGGACGGGAGACAGCTTAACCTCTTAATGTATGGACACCTCGAGGGAGGAGAGCGGACCACAAGATTCGCTGGACCACTTCACCAGAATCTAAATTAGTTGACAAGTGGTGAAGGATGGAGTAACAACGTACGTAGTTGAGGTTCTCGCAGGTTTCACCCGACTCTGCCTGCCCCTCAATATTGAAGCTTGAAGTCTCCTGAACAGTATCAGCCTTGGCCAACTAAGATCCGGACAGGGACCCTTTTGGCGAGTGTTCACTCGTGAACGCGAAAATCCTTCTGCCGAACCCACCGGGGTCGGAAAGACGCGGGATCCTGTACGCTCTTAATGCCATTCAGTGAATGAATTCATCAAACGGCGTGGAGCAACCGGCGCCGCGCACTAGCGAAACGAGCATGTGGAACGCGGACACGGTGAGGCCCTCATACCGGCGCGCTGCTCTCCTGCTCTGCTTGCTTTCATGTTTCTTCGGTCTCACCCTTGCCCAGTACGAGGGTGAGACGGTGAGGTTCCGGCTTTCAATCAGAGCATCTGGTGGCAGTACCTCCCCGCAGCCGCCCTTCACCTGGTAGTCACCCGTCAGAAAGGTGGTAACCCATGAATAGGTTCCTCACGGCCCAGAGGCACTGGATCCTTCCGGTTCTAGCAACAATCCTGATTGCGACCACCGGGGGAATATCCGTAGCGGGAAACATGGCGTTTCATCTGATCAAACCGATCGCACTCGTCGGCACACCTACGAACTCTGGGAAAAACTGGACTTCGATTCCTTACCTAAATCCCTACACCGGCATCCAGGATTTCTGCAGGAAAACCGGCCTCGTTTCGACCGGACTGTTTAGAACCACGATTACTACCTTAAATTACAACAACCCGACCGAAGGCTACGTTAGCTATGCATGTGGCGCACCAAATCAAGACACTCCGCTGATTCCTGGCAAGGGGATCCAGATTCGACAGCCGCCCGGAGCAGGCGCCCCCACGAGTATTGTTATCTACGGCGCCCACGATCCGACCGTGGCCATAACATTGCAGGCTGGCAGACTGTTCTGGTATAGCGTCCCGTACCATACGACCGCTGTAACGGCGGACGACCTTTGTCGTGAGGCCGGCCTGACTTCGAGCGGGCTGTCGAGGGCACAGGTAACTCGACTAGATGGGTCGGCTGGAAACTATTACACCTACAGCTGTGGAACGGGACCATCTAGTATCAGCAATTTCCACCTGGTTCTTGGTGAAATGGTTCAGATCTCGGAGCCCGTAGGTCCTAAGACATTCATACCGGATCACTTCTAGCAATGGAAGCATACAGTGACGCCGCGCACTGACACGATAGCAATGAAGTCCTAAAGGACCTCTGATCGATTTGTGCGATCGTACATGCCCTCTTCAACGGAGGAGCCCATGAGAAACATCCGCGTAGGGCGCCAGTTAGTATTGGTACTTGTTGCCACGGTGCAGCTTTCTTCGCAGGGCCTGAACGCAAAGCAACGACCGGATGGCGACCTCCAAGCGCAGAATAGGCCAATCGTCCGATACCCCTCGTATCAAGGTATTTCGCCTCCACTATGGGAAACGGACGCTTTTCCTGGAACCCCTAGCTTGCAGGGGGAATTTGTCCGAAATATACCCTGGCGCCGGACACGACCGCCGTTGGTCAGCTTGGAACCCGATTCAGTGCTGCAGGTTATCACAAGTGCCACGCCCTTGGTCAGCACGACAAACGTGTTTCAGTTTGACGGCATTCCGAATCTAAGTTGCGATGTCCCACCTGATTCTAACGCAGCAGTTGGAAGAACTCAGATCGTCGAAAACGTTAACGAGTGGCTCGGGGTATACAGTAAGGATGGAACGCAACTCCTCCTGAACGGGCTCGGGAAGATCGCTGTGGGAATCAAGGGGCCATGTGACCCTAGCGATCAGCAGAGTTCCGGACGCAGATGGGGTGATCCAGTGGTTTTGTATGATAAGGGGGCCGACCGGTGGATAGCATCATACCTCGCTAATCTTCCACCGTCTCAAACGTGGTACCTCTGTCAAGGTGTATCCATGACGCCGGATGCGACCGGCGCATGGAACACGATGGCGTTCGCGTACCCCCCGCAAAACGTCAATCACAACGGAACTGTAACATTGGACACGATTGTGCCGGATTATCCGAAGCTTGGGGTGTGGCCCGACGCGTATTACGGCACCTACAATATGATTGACATCTCGACGAAGCCCAACACGCTTCTAGGCGCGCAAGTGTGCGCATTCGACCGCGGCGCTTTTCTCTCGGGCGGCCGTGCTCAATCTGTTTGCTTTCAGATGCCGGCGACGGTCGAGTCTCTTCTCCCGGCGGATCTAGACGGTTCGAGAGCACCGGACGCCGGGGAGCCAAACTTTCTAGCTGGCATTGCCTCTCCGAGCGCGCTGAACCTGTACCGGTTTCACGTGGACTTCGCGTTTCCATTTAATTCCGGAGTCTCGGTGCCGTATGCGATCGGCGTTGCGTCGTTTAGTGAGGCATGTGGGGGGGGCGCGTGCATTCCGCAGAATGGAACTTCGCAGAGTCTAGACTCGCTTGGCGACCGTCTCATGCATCGTCTGGCGTATCGCAACTTTGGCGATCATGAGTCGCTGGTTGCGAGCCACTCCGTGGCGGCTGGAGGTGTGGCGAGTGTCCGATGGTACGAGATTAGGTGTCCAAACGGCAATGGGACCATTACCACCGGGTGCCCCGGCGGAGTTCCGTACGTGTTTCAGCAGGGGACCCTCCCGACTGACGGGAATTACCGGTGGATGGGTAGTGTCGCCATGGATGGGTCAGGCAACGTGGCGCTGGGATATAGCGTGTCCGGCATGAGCCTATACCCATCCATTCGGTTCACCGGACGCGCGGTCCGTGACGCTCCAGGTCAGATGCAAGCGGAGAGTACCATCCTTACCGGGCAGGGATCGCAGTTCGGATTTTCCTGCGACGCGGATCCTAATTGCGCGGCACGATGGGGCGACTATACGAGCATGGCGATCGACCCGGCAGATGATGCTACCTTCGTGTACACGAACGAGTACTACCAGGCGGCCGGCGCCACGTGTTCGAACGGTGTGACACCGGCTTTTTGGCATACTCGGATCGCGTCGTTCAGCATCCTGCCTCAAGGGGCCGGTATGATTCCGGAAGATCCTCACGTTGGAACGCCCTTGACAGCGACACCAGCTACGGGCAGTAATATGACTCTGTCCTGGGGGTCATCCTGTAAGACTGGCGATACCGACTACGAAGTCTATGAGGGTGCGATCGGTTCCTACTACAGCCATGCAGAGAAGCTTTGTTCAACAGGTGGTACGACATCAGCGACCTTCGCGGCTCCCGCGACGAGCACCTATTATCTCGTGGTTCCAAAGAACAACACGTTCGAGGGCTCCTACGGTCATAGCAAGAGGGGTACAGTGACTGCAGAGATCGTCCAGGGGTCGCCTGCGTGCATGACGCAGGGGGTCGCAATGTGCCCGTAGTGCAATGTCCCAGGAGGTCGAGTAAATGGGCGGTCCTAGGCGCCGAGTTGGCTTGGTTCGATCGCGCCGGCAAGGAGATCGGAGAGCGACTGCCGCGCGATTCCTACCGCGACCCGAGCGTCTCCCCCGACGGGAGGAAGCTCGCCGTGGCGCTGGGCGATCCGCTGCGCACCATCTGGATCATCGACCTCGCGCAGGGGAAAGGTTGTCCGGAGGATTTGGGAGGTAGCTTTCGTGGGGAGATCGTGTGTGGAGGTTCGATCAGGCGGAGTGTAGGAGTCCCGTACATCAAGGAGTTGAAGCTTATCTACAGCGACAAGCTCAGAGCTGCGGGGAGATAGCGGATCCTACGTGGACGATCGAGAGTTGGTGGGGGATTTCGCCGCGATCCCGATGGCGTGCATGGAGACCTCAGGCAGTGGGTTCGGAGAGGAGGATCGGGGCAGACAGCTCTCCGTCTGTTAACCCGCCGGTCTCCGATTTCGAGGAGACTGTCGTTTGGGGAGTCAAAGGGAAGTCTCTTCGAACCTAAGGCGGTAACCATATCCCGTCGATATTTTGCCGCGCCTGCTCGAACGCTGGGTCGATCCGTAGCGCCGTCTCGAAGTCCTGGCGAGCCTTCTCAAGCCTCCCCATTTTCATGTAGGCCAGGCCCCGGTTGTTGAGCGCCCAGACGTCGGTGGGGTAGAGCCTGAGAGACTTCGAGAACAGCCTCCTGGCGCGACGGTAGTTGCCCTGCCGCAGGAGATCGCTCCCGTAGTTGTAAAGCGCAGCCGCCAGCCGCAGGTCCAGGTCCAGCGCCCGCTCGTACTCCACAGCCGCCGCCGCGTAGTTCTTCTTCTCGGAATAGACGACTCCCAGGTTGTTGTAAACCTGCGCCAGGAACTCGTCCGCCGTCAGGTCGCGCATGAAGACGCCGCGCCGGA
>CAYLND010000069.1:0-17633 GCA_964384905.1 uncultured Acidobacteriota bacterium | reverse complement strand
CGCCTCCGGCGCGGCGCTCGCGCCGGTCGTCTGGGGTCTTCTCCTGATCGTTCCGGGCGCCCGGCCGCTCGAGCCTTTCGCGCGCCTGCCGGGCGGCCTGGCGTGGCGCCTGCCGGTCGGCTGGCAGTGGCGCGAGATGGCGGAGCACCGGGCGCAATCGCGGTGGTGGGAGGCGCTCGGGACCTGGGTGCGGCGGACCGTGCCGCCCACGGTCTACCTCGCCACCGGTCCGTCCGGCGCGCTGCCCTATGCGGCCCGCCTGCGCACCTTCGATCTCTACGGCCTGTGCTCGGTGGTGACGCAGTCGAGGGAGGGGGAGGCGGGTCACCGGCTGTGGGGTCTCGAGGACGCCGTGACCGCGGGGGCGGAGGTGATCTATCCCGGACGCGACCTGCTCCTGGTCGAGAGCGGCGACGTCGCCCTGGCCTCGACCCGGGTCGGATTTGCCGAGACGCCCGACCTCCTGGGACCGTACCGGCCGGTCGTCATCATGCACCCACCCGAGTACCGGCTCGATTTCCTGCGCGACGTCGTGTGGCTCCGGCGGGATAGCCCGCTCGCGCGTTCTTTGCTAGACTGGGCCCATCGCGACCGGCCCTCATGACTCGGACAGGCGCGCCGGACGGAGCCCCCGTCCCGACGGCGCGGCGTTCCCGTCCGGACGTCGCGTCAGGAGACCCGCAATGACCGATCTGAAGATGATCATCGACGGCAAGGAGGTCGAAGCCGCTTCCAGGCAGCGCATGGACGTCATCAATCCCGCCACCGAAAAGGTGGTCGGCAGCGTGCCCAGGGGAGGCGCCGAGGACGTGGACAAGGCGGTCAAAGCGGCGCGCGCGGCGTTCAAGAAATGGTCGCGCGCCACGCCGGGCGAGCGCAGCGCGCTGCTCCTGAAACTGGCGGACGTGCTCGACAAGGACGTGCAGCGGCTGGCCGAGATGGAGACCAGCATGACCGGCAAGCCGATGAAGCTGTCGCTCAACTCGGACCTGCCGTTCGCCAACGACAACATCCGGTTCATGGCGGCGCAGGCGCGCGTCCTGGAAGGGACGGCGGCCGGCGAGTATTCGCCCGGCTACACCAGCTTCATCCGGCGCGAGCCGATCGGCGTGGTGGGCTCGATCGCGCCGTGGAACTACCCGTATCTGATGGCGGCGTGGAAGATCGGCCCGGCCCTGGCGGCTGGCAACACCGTCGTCCTGAAGCCGGCGTCGAACACGCCGTTCACCTCGATCGAGATCGGCCGGGCGGCCCTCGCCGCCGGGCTGCCCGAGGGCGTCCTGAACGTCGTGACCGGCCCGGGGGCCGAGGTCGGCGGGGCGCTCTGCCGTCACGAGGACGTGAACATGATCTCGCTCACCGGCGACACGGCGACCGGCAAGAAGATCATGGAGCAGGCGTCGTCGACCGTGAAGCGCCTGCACCTCGAGCTGGGGGGGAAGGCGCCGTTCATCGTATTCGAGGACGCCGATCTCGACGCGGCGGTGCAGGGCGCGGTGGTCGCCGGCTTCGTCAACACCGGCCAGGACTGCACCGCGGCGACCCGGCTGTACGTGCAGAAGTCGCGCTACAGCGACTTCGTCGACCAGTTCGTGGGGCACGTCAAGAAGGTGCGCGTCGGCGACCCGCTCAAGGCGACCACCGATATCGGGCCGCTGATCTCGAAGGAGCAGCGCGAGCGCGTGGCGGCGTTCGTCGAGCGCGCGCGCAAGGCCGGTCTCGAGATCGTGACCGGCGGCCGCGCCCTGGACGGCCCGGGGTTCTTCTACCAGCCGACCGTGGTCGCGAAGGCGAAGCACGAGGACGAGGTGGTGCAGCGAGAGATCTTCGGACCGGTCGTCGTGGTCATGCCGTTCGACAAGGAAGAGGAGATCATCGAGAAGGCGAACGGCGTCGAGTACGGCCTGGCCTCGTCGATCTGGACGCGCGACGTCACGCGCGCCCTGCGCGTGTCGCGCGAGCTGGAGTTCGGGGAGGTCTGGATCAACGACCACCTGCCGCTCGCGTCGGAGATGCCGCACGGCGGCGTCAAGAAGTCGGGGTTCGGCTCGGACCTGTCGCGCTACTCCTTCGAGGAGTACACGAACATCAAGCACGTCATGGCCGACCTGAGCGGCGAGGCGCGCAAGTCCTGGCACTTCACGGTCTACGGGGACCAGGCGTAGCCCGGCCGCGGCGCCGTGGCGGTCCCGGGCGCTTCCCCCCTCCTAGAACTTCGCGGGGGCGGGCCGGGCCGCGTTCATGTAGAGGAGCTTGGTCAGCCCCCAGCCGACCGCCACCAGAACCAGCAGGATCAGCCAGCCGTGCGGGCTGCCGTACACGGTCGGGTAGTGGTTGCTCACCATCGACAGGACGAGCGGCACCGACATGTAGGTGTTGTGCTTCGAGCGCAGCCCGGCCAGCGCCACGATCGCCGCGTCGGGCGCCTGGCCCGCCTTGACGGCCGCGATGATCTTCTTCTGCGCCGGCCAGATCCGCATCCAGACGTTCATCGCCATGATGGTGCCGAACAGCATGCCGAGGTGGATGAAGACCGCGCGCGGCGCGAACACGCGCGTCATCCCGCACAGCAGCACGCCGACCAGGATGAACGACACGACGACGCCGGCCTGCTCGTTCTTGGCCATTGCCTTCCACAACGCGTCGTAGATGAAGAACACGACCGCGATCAGGAGGAGGGACACGCCGATCGCCGTGCCCTTCCTGTCCATCTCGGTCACCAGCTGATCGGAGTTGTAGTAGACCATCCCCGCCAGCAGGAAACCGGTGACCCAGGTGTAGGCGGCGCCCCAGCGGAACCAGTACAGGGCCCGCGGCATGACCTCGGGGATGACCTTCCGCTTCGAGTCGGCGTCGTACGTCTTGGCGACCTGGCTGTTGACGAAATTGAAGTAGTACAGGTGGCCGATCCACGCGATGCCGGCGACGACGTGGACCCAGCGGAAGAGCATCTCGAGACAGGCGTTGATGTCATCCATGCGGGACCTCCTTCACGGGGCGCGATCCTAGCACGCGGTTCCGGCGGCCGCACCCGCGGCCGCCGGGCGATCGACGAGGGTCACTTCGTCCGGCCGCCCACCAGCGCCAGGCTGAAGGCGGCGGTGCAGGCGAGCGCGGCGATCGGCGGCGGCGACGGCTCCACGTGGCGTCGCGCCCGCGCCGGCAGGGCGGGAAGCCGCAGGCGGGACATCAGCGACGGCGGCGCGATGTGCCGGGTCTGCAGCCACAGATCCTGCATCTCGACGAACAGGCGGGCGTAGGCGCGCAGCTGACCGCACACCTCGGGCAGGCGGCGGCGCAGATGGGCCAGACGCCCCTCGATGGCATGGCCGCGGCGGCGCTGCGTTCGATCCTTGAGACGCACGAAGCCTGTGATCATCGGGTGGGCGTCCTCGATCATCGCCGCCCGGTACCAGAGATAGTTCTTGAACAGGCCCCAGTAGGTCCTGTGGTTGGCGCGCAGCAGGGCGCGCCGCATGGCGTCGAACGAATAGAAATCGCGCCAGGCCCGGCGATAGGCGGCCAGCCACTGCTCGCCGGTCATGCGCGGGTGGCGCATCACCGGATGGAACGAGTCGTAGTCGCCCGGGTCGGCGTCGAGCGGGATCTTCTTCCGGACCATCTCGAGGTGGTCGTGCGAGCCGGGGATCGGGGTGAGCATGAAGAACGACGCCTGGTCGACCTCGAGGACCTCGACGAGGTCGCGCACGTCCTCGGCGATGGTCTCCGGCGTGTCGTCGGGGAAGCCGAGGATGTAGCCGACGTGGCAGGCGATGCCGGCCCGGTGCCAGGTGTCGATCATGTCGCGGTACTCGCGCGCCTTGTTCTGCGTCTTGCCGGCCGCCTTGAGATTAGCCGGCCGGATCGACTCCATGCCGATGAACACCTGGCTGCTCCCGGCGCGGGCGGCCTTGTCGATGAAACGCGGGATCTTCCAGGCGAGCGCGTCGACCTGCATCATGAAGTCGATGCGCACGCCCTCCTCCTCGCGCAGGCGGATCAGGGAGTCAAACACCGCTTCCCAGCAGGGATTACGCGAGAAGTTGTCGTCGGTGAAGAAGTAGTAGTCGATGCCGCGCCTCCAGTGGTCGCGCACCGAGCGCTCGATGGCGGCCGGGTCGCGGTGACGCATCGTCTTCCCCTGCACGTTGATGATCGAGCAGAACGAGCAGTTGAACGGACAGCCGCGCCCTACGTCGACCGTCGCCATGTGCGGGTAGGCGAAGCGCCGCATGTAGCGCGGCGGGATGTGCGGCAGGGGCGCCGCCTCGAGACCGGGCCGTTCGTGGATGTCGTAGCGCGACGGCAGCCGGCCGGCCAGCGCGTCCTGCAGGATCGGGCCCCAGGCCTCCTCGATCTCGCCGTGCACCAGCGTGGCCCCGGCATCGAGCAGCTCCCGGAGCTCGGGTGTCGGGTCGGGGAACAGCTCGAGGATGCCGCTGACGTGGAAGCCGCCGACCAGGACCGGCAGCCCGCGCCGGCGGAACTCCAGGACGAGGTCGGCCGCGCGCGGCCACTGGTTCGTCTGCACGGCGACCAGGGCCATCACGGTGACGTCGCCGGGACGGCGCGGACCGTGCCGGCGGACGATCGCGGCCGGATCGACCGAGTGGACGGTCTCGTCGTACGCCTGGAGGCGCACCGCGACATCCGGTCCCAGGACGCCCGAGGCCGCCACCTGCTCGGTGAGCGAGTGCATCGCGGCCAGCGTGTTGCTCGGCAGGACTCCGCGCCAGTGCCTCACGACGTAGCCGTCGTCGTCGTAGCGCGACGGCTTGACCAGGACGACGGTCAGGGTGCGCGCGGCCGGTGCGGCGGTCATGAGGCCCTCCCGCTCACGGCGCGCCCCGGAAGGTAAAGACGATCGTCTTCGTCACGCCCTCGGCCACCTGGATGGTCTGCTTCTGCGCGCCGAGCTTCTCCTGCCAGGCCTCGACGACATACTCGCCGGCGGGGAGCCCCTTGAGCGCGAACGAGCCGTCGTCGCCGGTGACCTGGTGGAACGGGTGCGAATCGATCGCGATGAAACCGCCCATCCAGGCGTGGATGTCGCAGCGAATCTTCACGATCTCGGGCGTCGAGAAGAAGCGGCGCACCCTCTTCCCGCTTTTTCCGGGCATCGAGACGTTGAACGAGCGGTTCTTCTCGGTGACCGCGCGCACGTTGTGCACGACGGGATCGCCGTTGGCGAACTCGATCATCTGGTCGGCCTGTGCGTCGAGGACGTGCGGAGCGAACAGGCAGCCGGCCTGGTCCATGATCGCCGCGGTCGCGGGCGGCGCGAAGACGCGATCGCCGAGACCGGAGGTGACGTGCACGTAGACATTCCGGAGCCCTCCGTCGGGAGACACGATGACGTCCTCGCTCAACGTCTCGGCGCCAGGGCGGTGGCAGACCGCCTCGCTCGACATCCGGATCGGGCGCCTTTCAGGCGGCTTGCCCGCGAAGACGACGCGTCCTTCGATCGCGGCGCCGCCGATCGACTGCCCCGCGGGAATCGCGCCGACCGGAGGTGGCGGCGGTCCTGCCGGCTCCGGAGCGCAACCCGCCACGGCCACGACAACGACGAGGAGGAGAGTGGCCCGAACGGTGGCGGTGCGCGCCGCGCAATCGCCTCGCCCGCCGCATGGCAGCGGCCTGTCCGACGCGTCCGGCGTTCGCAAGGCCATCCACAGTAGTCAACTCATTGCGCGCTGTCAACAGGCCCGCACCGCCGGTGCGCCTCGCAGCGCAGGCGGCCGATGAAACGCCGAGTCGACCGCGATATGATCCGGTGTCCAAAACCGATGCCTCAGGAGGGGAGCCATGTCCGAGCCGAAGACGGTTGCGCGATCGATCGAAGAGATTGTGCCGGGGCTGCATCATTTCAAGATACAGGACGAGAGGATCAAGACGCAGAGCGACGCCTACGCGCTGGTGGACGGCGGCCGGATCGTCCTGATCGACCCGGTGACGCTCGATCCGGACGTGCTCGCTCGACTGGGCCGGGTCGAGGCGGTGGTGATCGCCTCGCCGGGCCACCAGCGCTCCGCCTGGAGGTATCGCCGGGAGCACGGCGTCAGGGTGCATGCGCCGGCGGGACATGGCGACCTGGACGAGAAGCCGGACGCGACCTACAAGGACGGCGACGTGCTGCCGGGCGGGATCAGGGCGGTGCATGCGCCCGGCCCGGGGAGCGCGCACCACGCGCTCCACCTGGGCGGGAAGCGGGGCGTGCTCCTGGTCACCGATCTGTGGCACGTCACCGGCAGGGGCCTGGAGTTCCTGCCCGACAAATACATGAGCGACGCCGCCCGGGCGCGCGACTCGGCGCGGCGGCTCCTGGAGGTCGACTTCGACGTGCTCTGCTTCGGCCACGGCGATCCGATCATGAAGGACGGTCGCCGGGTCGCGTCCGACCTGGTCAAGAAGGACGCGGCGGCCCGCAGGAGCTAGCGCCGGGGCCGCGGCGCCGTGCGCGCGGACCGATCGCTACAGGGCGGGCGTCTCGCCTTCCAGAAAGGCGGGCAGGTGGGCGGCGGCGAACTGCAGCCCGACGTAGAACGGGCCGAACTCGGCATACTCCGCGCTCGCCTCGTCGAAGCGCATCTCGTAGATCAGCTTCTTGAAGACCACCGGATCGTCGGCGAACAGATCGACGCCCCACTCCCAGTCGTCGAGACCGATCGAGCCGGAGATGATCTGGGTCACCCTGGAGCCGTAGGCGCGGCCGATGAGGCCGTGCTCGCGCATCATGGCGGCGCGCCTCTCGAACGGCACGGTGTACCAGTTCTTCGTCTCGCCCCGCCGCTTGTTCATCGGATAGAAGCAGACATGCCGGCGCCGCGGGATCTCCGAGAACAGCCGGCCGGCGACGCGCTCGCGCTGCCGCGCCATCTCCTCGTCGAAAGCGCGCCCGAACTCGTCCGTGCCGCCCTCGAGACCGCGTGCTTTGAGGTCGGCGTGGATCTTGCCGGTCATGTCGTACAGCCCGAGCTCGACGATCGAGACGTACGAGAAGGTCGGCGCGAGGTGCTCGTGCAGGCCGAGACGGGCGACACGCAGCTCGATCTGGCTCAGCTCCTCGAACGTCTTACGGAAGTGGATCAGCATCAGGTCGCCCTTGTGCCCGATGAGATTCACCGCGGCGGACGGACCCTCCTGGCGCGCCTCGAGCGACGCGAGAAGGGACGACGCCTCCTCGGCGATCTGCTTGCGCCGCGGCGCGGGGATCGCCTTGAGCGCCTCGCGGCGGACGCGGAACATCTGGTGCAGGACGCTCCAGCCTTCGAGGGTTTCCGGAACCTGCGGATTGTGCATGCCGCGGGCACTATAACGCGTCCCGTGCGGCCTCACAACCGGGGAACAGGTATCATGCCGGCGGAACCCGGCTTGGCGCGCAGTCTCCGGAGGTGATCGGTGTCGGTGAGGGGCTTCATCCTCCATCCCACCTACCGCCTCGAGGCGGGACGGCCCGTCGTCCACCTGTTCGGCCGTCTCGAGGACGGCCGGTCGTTCCTGGTGCGCGACCGCCGGCTCGTCCCGTACTTCTTCGTCCGCGCCAGCGACTCTGAGGCGGCGGGCGCTCTCGGCGCCATCCGCCGGAGGCCGGTGCCGCTCTCGACGATGCGCGGCGACGCGGTCGCGCGCGTCGAGCTCGACACGCCCGATCAGACGCCGCCGCTGCGCGACGCGCTGCAGCGCGCCGGGCTTCCCGTCTTCGAGGACGACGTCCGCTTCGCGATGCGGTATCTGATCGATCGCGGCATCCGGGGCGCGCTCGAGATCGACGCCGCGGGCGCGGGACCGCCGGGACACGCGGCGGCGGGTGGCCCCCATCCTCCGTTCCGGGTGGACGTCCTGTTCGACGATCCCGTCGTCAGGCCGGCCGAGCACCGTCCGGGACCTGATCTCCTGCGGATCCTGTCGATCGACCTCGAGACCGATCCGCGCGGGGAGGAGATCTACTCGGCGGCCCTGGCCGGAGCGGGCCTGGACGAGGTCCTGCTCGCCCTCCCTCAGGAGAAGGTGACGGCGGCGCTGCGCGGCGCGGCGCCGGCGCCGGGGCGGGTCATCGCCTGCGACGACGAAAAGGGTCTCCTGCGGGCCCTGTTCGCGCGCATGCGGGAGATCGATTTCGACGTCCTGACGGGATGGAACGTCATTGATTTCGATCTCGATGTCCTGGTCGCCCGGGCGCGGCGCTTCAACCTGCCGTTCGAGGTGGGGCGCGCGCCGGGAGCGGCGCGGGTGATCCGCGAGCGCGCCTTCTGGGGCCGCTCGCGCGCCGACATCACCGGACGCGTCGTCCTGGACGGCATCGATCTGCTGCGCAGCTCGTTCGTTCGCCTGGAGGACTACCGGCTGGACACGGCGGCGCGCGCCATCCTGGGCGAGGGAAAGGTCGTTCTCGGGAGCGGCGGGGACGCCGGCGGCGCCCCCGACATGGCGCGCGAGCGGGCCGAGGCGATCACACGCGCATTCCGCGACGACCTGCCGGGCTTCGTGCGCTACAACCTGGCCGACGCGCGTCTGGCGCTGGCGATCCTGGACAAGGCGCAGCTCCTCGACCTGGCGATCAGGCGCAGCCTCTTGACCGGCATGCCGCTCGACCGGGTCGGGGCCAGCATCGCCTCCTTCGATTTCCTGTACCTGCACGAGCTGCGCCGCCGCGGTCGCGTGGCGCCTTCGGTCGGCGCCGACGCCGCCGCGGCGGGGGGCGCGTCGGAAGAGGTCACGGGTGGAGCCGTCCTCGATCCGCAGCCGGGTCTTTACGACAACGTCCTGGTGTTCGACTTCAAGAGCCTGTACCCGAGCCTGATCCGGACCTTCAACATCGACCCGCTCGGGCTGGTGCACGAGTCGCCGCCCGACGACGCGACGGTGATCCGCGCCCCGAACGGCGCCTGCTTCCGGCGCGAGCCGGGAATCCTGCCGGAGCTCCTGGCCCGGCTGTTCCCGCAGCGGGAGGAGGCGAAGCGCCGCCGCGACGCGATCGGGTCGCACGCCATCAAGATCCTGATGAACTCATTCTACGGCGTCCTCGCGACACCGGCCTGCCGCTTCTACTCCCTGCCGGTGGCGAACGCCATCACACACTTCGGGCAGTGGGTCCTGCGCTGGGCCCGCGACCGGGTCGAGACGCTCGGTCACAGGGTCCTGTACGGCGACACCGACTCGCTGTTCGTCGCCTCAGGTCTCGCGGGCCCCGGCTCGGAGGCCGAGGCGGCGCGTCTCGGCGTGCGGCTGCGCGACCGGATCAACACCGAAGTGCGCGACGAGATCGCCCGGATCTGGCGCGTCGAGAGCCATCTCGAGCTGGAGTTCGAGACGCTGTTCCTGAAGTTCTTCCTGCCGTCGGTGCGTCACGGCACGGGCGGCGCGCGCAAGCGCTACGCCGGTCTCGTCCGCGCCGAATCGAGCGGAGAGGCGGCGGGCGACCGCGTGGTGTTCGTCGGGATGGAGGTGGTGCGGCGCGACTGGACCGGGCTGAGCAAGATCTACCAGCGCGGCCTGTTCGAGCGGTTGTTCCGCGGCGTCGGCCGCGACGACATCCTGGCGTACACGCGCGACTTCGTGCGCGACCTGAAGGAGGGCCGGCACGACGAGCACCTGGTGTACCGCAAGGCCTTGCGCAAGGGGCTGGAGGAGTACACCGCGACGACGCCGCCGCACGTCAAGGCGGCGCGTCTCGTCGAGGGTCCGGTCGACCGGCTGGTCGAGTACATCGTGACGACGTCGGGACCGCAGCCGGCCCGCGGGCGCGGCGCGCCGATCGACTACGCCCATTACGTCGAGAAACAGCTCCGCCCGATCGCCGAGCAGGTCTTCCCGCACCTCGCGCTGTCGTTCGACGAGGCGGCGGGGGAGGCGCGACAGATGCGTCTTTTCTAGTCGGCGGAAGCCCCGGGGGAGGCGCAGCCCGGGCCGGGCGCACTATAATGAGGATACGGGAGAGAGACGATGCATCTGATTGACAGCACGCCCGAGTACGTCCGTTCCGTCTACGACCGGATGGAGGAGCGCCTGCAGAGCGTCCGGCGCCGGCTGGGCCGGCCGCTGACTCTCTCCGAGAAGGTCCTCATGGGACACCTCGACGACCCCGAGACGCAGGAGCTCGAGCCGGGGAAGAGCTACCTGATGCTCCGGCCGGACCGCGTCGCGATGCAGGACGCCACCGCGCAGATGGCGCTCCTGCAGTTCGTGCAGGCGGGGCGGGCGCGGGTGGCGGTGCCGACCACGGTGCACTGCGACCATCTGATCCAGGCGCGGGTCGGCGCCACGGTCGACATGCAGGCGGCCCTGGTCGAGAACCGCGAGGTGTTCGAGTTCCTGCGCTCGGCCAGCGCCAAGTTCGGCATCGGGTTCTGGCAGCCGGGGGCGGGGATCATCCACCAGGTCGTGCTGGAAAACTACGCGTTCCCCGGCGGGCTGATGATCGGCACCGACTCGCACACGCCCAACGCGGGCGGTCTGGCGATGGCGGCGATCGGCGTCGGTGGGGCGGACGCGGTCGACGTCATGGCCGGCTTCGCCTGGGAGGTGCTGTACCCGACGACCGTCGGGGTCCGGCTGATGGGCGAGATGTCGGGGTGGACGGCGCCGAAGGACGTCATCCTCAAGGTGCTCGGCATCCTGACCGTCAAGGGCGGGACGAACCGGATCATCGAGTATTTTGGCCCCGGGGCGCGGGCGATCTCGTGCACCGGCAAGGGAACGATCACCAACATGGGCGCGGAGCTGGGGGCGACGACGTCGATCTTCCCGCTCGACGACAGGATGGACCTGTATCTGCGCGCCACCGGCCGGGCGGCGCTGGCCGACCTGGCGAAGGCGCGGCCCCATCTGGTGGCGTCGGACCCGGAGGTCGAGGCCGACCCGAAGCGCTTCTACGAGAAGGTGATCGAGATCGACCTGTCGAGGCTCGAGCCGCACCTGGTCGGACCGCACACCCCCGACCTCGCCCGTCCGGTCTCGGAGATGGCCGGCGCGGTGAAGGAGCACGACTACCCTGACGCGATCTCGGTGGCGCTGGTCGGCTCGTGCACCAACTCGTCGTACGAGGACATCAGCCGCGCCGCCGACGTGGCGCGGCAGGCGCGCGAGCACGGGGCGAAGATGGCGGTGCCGTTCCTGGTGACGCCCGGCAGCAACCAGATCTTCGAAACGATCAGGAGGGACCGCCAGATGGAGGCGCTCGAGGCGGTCGGCGCCACCGTCCTGGCGAACGCCTGCGGCCCGTGCATCGGCCAGTGGCGCCGGGACGAGATCAAGAAGGGCCAGCGCAACACGATCGTGACCTCGTTCAACCGCAACTTCCCCGGCCGCAACGACGCCAACCCCGAGACCCTCGCCTTCATGGGGAGCCCGGAGATCACCCTGGCGTACGGTCTGTCGGGTCATCTGTCGTTCAACCCGCTGAGAGACATGCTGCCCGGAAGGGACGGTCCATGGAGGCTGCGCCCGCCCCAGAAGGCGCCGGAGATCCCGGAGAACGGGTTCGTGCGCTCAAGCGCAGGGTTCGTGCCGCCGGCCGACGACCCGGCCCGGGTCGAGCTGAAGGTCGCCCGGAACAGCGAGCGTCTCCAGCTCCTGCAGGCGTTCGACCCGATGGTGGACGCCGATTTCGTCGACATGCCGCTTCTGCTCAAGACCAAGGGGAAGACGACCACCGACCACATCTCACCCGCCGGGTTCTGGCTGCGCTTCCGCGGCCATCTCGACCGGATCAGCGACAACATGTTCACCGGCGCGATCAACGCGTTCACCGGCGCACGAGGCAAGACGGTCGACCTGCTCACCGGCGAGCGGGAGGTCGACGTCCCGAAGGTGGCGCGGGCCTACAAGGCGGCGGGAAAGAAATGGGTGGTCGTGGGCGACGAGAACTACGGCGAGGGCTCGAGCCGGGAGCACGCCGCCATGTCGCCGCGCTACCTGGGGTGCGCCGCGGTGATCGCGCGCTCGTTCGCGCGCATCCACGAGAGCAATCTCAAGAAGCAGGGCGTCCTGCCGCTGGTCCTGGCCGACCCGGCCGATTACGACAAGGTGCGCGAGACCGACCGGGTCACGCTGTCGAACCTGCGCGACCTCGCCCCGTCCGTTCCGGTGACCGCCATCCTGCGCCATGAGGACGGCAGCGTCGACACCGTCACGCTGCGCCACAGCCTCAACAACGAGCAGATCGCCTGGTTCCGCGCCGGCTCGGCCCTGAACCTGCTGCGCCGGCAGGACGGGGGGGCCGAGGAGACACCCGCCCCGCCGCCGGTCTGACCGCGTCGGCTCCTCGTGCCCGAGCTGCCTGAGATCGAGACGATCCGCCGCGGGCTGGGGCCGCTTCTCATCGGGCGCCGCGTTCTCGGGGTCGAGGTGCGCGAGCGGCGGCTGCGCGAGCCGATCGCGTCGCGCCGCCTGGCGCGGCTGCGCGGCACGACCGTCACCGGCATCCGGCGGCGCAGCAAGTATCTGCTGGTCGACACCGACGCCGGTCTGACGCTCCTGATTCATCTCGGCATGACGGGGCAGCTCTGGGTCGCCGAGCGCGACCGGCCGCGGCGACCGCACGAGCACGTCGTCATCTCTCTCGACGACGGACGCGATCTGCGCTACGCCGACACCCGGCGGTTCGGGCTGATGCATCTGGTCCGCAGCGACAGGCTCGATCGCCATCCCCGCCTCAAGGGTCTTGGGCCCGAGCCGCTCGACGGCGGGGTCACCGGGGAGACCCTGTTCCGCGCCACGCGCCGGCTCAAGAAGCCGATCAAGAACTTTCTCATGGATACCCGGGCGATCGCCGGAGTCGGGAACATCTACGCCTGTGAGGCGCTGTATCGCGCCGGGATCCATCCGAGGCGCCGCGTGGGGCGGGTCGCCAGGCCGGGCTGGGAGCGTCTGGTCGGCGCTCTCCGGGAGGTCCTCAACGAGGCGATCGAGGCGGGCGGGACGACGCTGCGCGACTTCCTGAACGCCGAAGGCGACGCGGGGTATTTCGCGATCTCGCTGCGCGTCTATGACCGCAAGGGGAAGCCGTGCGGGCGCTGCGGCTCTCTCATCCGCCGCGTCGTCCAGGCCGGAAGGAGCACCTTCTACTGCCCGAAGTGCCAGCGCTGAGATCGGTCGCGGACCCGGCGGGCGCAGGGGACACCGCGTCGATCAACCGGCCTTGCGGTGGCGTGGCTTTCCTGCGAGCTCGTTCTGGAGGGCGGAGCGGACGCGGGCGAATTCGGTCTCGATCCGCTCGAGGTGGGGGGTGGCGCCGGAGACGGGGCCGGTGCGGCCCAGCTCCTCGAGCGCGCGGCACGCGGCGGCCAGCGTTCGGGCGCCGAGGGCGCCGGCGCTGCCCTTGAGGGCGTGCGCCGCTTTCACGGTCGTGTCACGGTCGGCGGCGGTTACCGCATCGCGCAACGCGGCGATGCGCTCCGGCACTTCCTGCATGAACCGGGCGATCAGGTTGGCGAGGAAACCGTTGCCGCCGGCGCGGTCGGCCTCGCGAAGCTGGCCGAGGACGTCCCGATCGAGCAGGTCGTCCGGCGGCGGGGCGTCGGCCGGCGGTGCGAGGGGAGTGGCCGGCGGCTCCTGCGCGTGCGCGGCGAGCGCCGGGCGCTTGCGGCCCGCGCCCTTCCGGCGCGGGGCGGGGACCGCGGAGACGCTCGTGACCCAGCGCTTCAGGACCCGATCCAGATCCTGGATCTTCACCGGCTTGGGCAGGTAGTCGTCCATGCCCGCGCTCAGGCAGGTCTCCCGGTCGCCGCGCATGGCGTTGGCGGTCATGGCGATGATCGGGACGTGCCGCCCCGACGCCTGCTCCCCGGCGCGGATGGCGCGGGTGGCCGTGTAACCGTCCATCTCCGGCATCTGGCAGTCCATCAGGACGGCGTCGAACGGAATCTTCTTCAGTGCTTCGATCACCTCGAGACCGTTGGCGGCCACCTCGGCGTGGCAGCCGAGACGCCGCAGCATCTGCACCGCCACCATCAGGTTGGTCTCATTGTCGTCGGCGACCAGGATGCGGGTCCGTGAGCGCGACTTGGACTCCCGGATCGTGTGGCGGGTGACGAGGGGCGGCGCATCCGAGGCCGCGGACGCCGAGGCCGGAGAGCCCATGACGGTGGCGAGGCAGTCGTAGAGCTGCGACTGGCCGACCGGCTTGGTCAGGAAACCGGCGAACCCGGCCCGCCGGGACTCCTCGGCCGTGCCGCGCAGGCCGGCCGAAGTCAGCATGATCAGCCGCGTGTCGGCGAGGAGCCGATCGCGGCGAATCGCGCGACCCAGCTCCAGACCGTCCATCCCGGGCATCTGCATGTCGATGATCGCCAGGTCGTAGCGCTTGCCGCGAGAGACCGCCGCCCGCAAGCGCACGAGAGCCTGCGTGCCGCCCGCCACGTCCTGCACCTCCATCTTCCAGGAGCGCGTCTGCTCGGTCAGGATGGCGCGGTTCGTGAGGTTGTCGTCGACCACCAGCACCCGCAGTCCGCGGAGGCTCTCGCGCGGCCTGGTCTGGGCGCGGGCTCCCTCGGGCTGGATGTCCAGTCGGGCGTTGAACCAGAACGTGCTCCCCCGGCCGGGCTGGCTCTCGAGCCCGATCCGGCCGCGCATCAATTCAACGAGCTGGCGCGAGATCGCGAGACCCAGACCGGTGCCGCCGAATTTCCTGGCTGTCGAGCCGTCCGCCTGGGTGAACGGCCGGAACAGACGCTCCTGGGCCTCCTTCTCGATGCCGACGCCGGTGTCGGTCACCTCGAAGCGCACCACCGCCGATCGATCGTTCCTGTCCTCGAGCCGGGCCCGCAGCACGACCTCGCCCGTCTCGGTGAACTTGATCGCGTTCCCCAGGAGGTTCAGAAGGATCTGGCGCAGGCGGCCGGGGTCGCCGCGCAGGGCGGCGGGGACTTCGTGGTGCACGAGGCAGGCCAGCTCGAGCTTCTTGCCGTGGGCCTTCGCCGCCAGCAGCGACGCGACCTCCTCGACGACCGCGTGCAGGTCGAAATCGAGCGTCTCGAGCTCGAGCTTGCCCGCCTCGATCTTCGAGAAATCGAGGAGATCGTTGATGAGCGTCAGGAGCGCCTCGCCCGAGGCGCGCAGCATGTCGACGAACTGCCTCTGCTCGCGGCTCAGCGTGGTGTCGAGCAAGAGCCCCGTCATGCCGATCACGCCGTTCATCGGCGTACGGATCTCGTGGCTCATGTTCGCCAGGAACTCCGATTTGGATCGCGTGGCGACTTCGGCCGCGTCCTTCGCCTGGCGCAGGGCCTCCTCGGCCTGCCGGCGCTGCGTGACGTCCTCGACGGTGCCGACGTGCTCGGTGACCTCTCCTTTCGAGTCGCGCACCACGGCGGTGCGAGCGTGCACCCAGCGGACCCTGCCGGCGGGGGTCACGAAGCGCAGCTCGCCGTCGAACTCCTGGCCGCTCCGGGCGCAGCCCCGCCAGGCCTGGACCACCCGCTCGCGGTCGTCGGGGTGGATGCACCGGCTCCAGCCTTCGCCCAGGCTCTCCTCCAGAGACAGACCGGCGAGGGCCTGCCAGCGCGCGTTGGTGTAGAGGCACAGGCCGGCGGCGTCGGTCTGGACGATGCCGACCGGGGAGGACTCGCTGAGCGTTCGGAAGCGCTCCTCGCTCCGGGTCAGATCGGACGTCCGCGCCAGGACCTGCTGCTCGATGGCGGTGTTGGTCGCCTCGAGCTCCGCCTGCCGCGCCGCGATGCCGCGCATCTCGCGGATGCCCTGCCGGCAGGAGGCGATCAGGAAGACGTCCTCGAACAGCACCCACCAGGCGTGCTCCACGGTGCGCCAGTCGCTCGCCACGAGCACGCCGTACACCGACTGCGGCCAGTAGATCCCGCGCAGCAGGTGGTCCACGGCGACGACCACCGTGGCGGAGATCAGCACCGGCCAGTCGCGATAGAAGGCGAGGAAGGCGAGCGATCCGAAGACGATGAAGTGGGTCTCGATCCGGCCGCCGGTCAGATGGATCAGAAGCGCCGCGTACAGCATCTGCGCGACGGCGATCGTGTGGCGCGTCAGCAGGTCGCCGGGGCGCCTGAGGGCGAGGACGATCGGGAAGGAGACGATGATCCCCCCCAGCACCAGGGCCGCCCAGAGGTGCAGGTGGACCTGGCTGGACTGGCCCGCCCACGTCCTGGGGGAGACCAGGAGGGCCACCGCGATCCCGCCGAGCCACTCGACGCCGAGGAGGGAGGCGAACAGGCGATCGGTGCGCCGGAGAATCTTGTCGCGGTGCTTCTCGAAGAGCTGATCCGCGCGCTCGCGGACGTGCGCATCGGGGGGGCGGAACTGCTCCAGCGTCTTCATGGGTCCCCGGAGGCGGCCGCGCCCGCCGGCCGCTCGTGCAGGGCGCAGCCGAAGACCGGCGACCGCCGCCGGGCGGTCGGGTCGCCCTTGAGAATCGCCTCGACGGCGTCGCGGCCGGCGTTGTCGCCGACGTGACCGCGCGCCACAGTGATCCCGCCGCTGTAGAGAAGCCGACCGCGGCCGTCGTACAGGAGCGCGTGACCGGAGGTCTCCGTTCCGAACCGCCGCGACTCGACGGCGTCCTCGTCCAGGATCGTCTCGACCCCGGGGATCGACGCGGCGTTCCTCCAGAGATCCGTCTTCCACCACTCTTCGTCGGCGCCCGCCGGCGCGTAGAACAGGACGCGCGTGTCCAGCCGGCCGTCGACGCGCGCCAGAAGACGTGACAGCTCCTCGAGACTGGCGCGGGTGCACGGGCAGCGCGGGTGGGCCATCATGACCAGGACCGGCCGGCCGGCGGGCGGGCACATCGCGCTGTCGACGGGCCAGAGCGGCGGCGGTCCGCCGGGATCGCCCGGCGTGGAGGCGTACTCCATGATCGTCCTCATCCCGAGGGCGATCGCCGCCAGCCAGAGACAGGCGCAGCCGGCCAGCAGCCGGGAGCGAACCGTGGAGGGGCCGATCACGCGCCGGCCGCCTTGCGGGTCCGGGTGCGGCCGAGGATCGCTTTCACGCGGGCGGCCAGCCGCTTCGGCTCGACCGGCTTGACGAGATAATCGTCGGCGCCCACCTCGAGACCGCGCGCCTCGCTGTCGGGACTGCCCTCCGACGTCAGCAGAAGGATCGCCATGCCGCGCGTCCGCGGGTCGTCGCGCAGCGTCCTGGTCAGGGACAGACCGTCCATGCCGGGCATGTTCAGGTCGCTGACGACGACGTCGGGAGCGGCGCGGCGCGCCATCTCCAGACCGGCGAGCCCGTCCTCGGCGACCAGGACCTCGAAGCCCTCGAGCTCGAGGAAATACTTGACGACCGTGACGACCGTCGGGCTGTCCTCCACGATCAGGACGCGCGCCTGGCCGCCGTTCCGCCCGGAAGGAGGGGTCGCGCTCGAGGGCGCGGGCTCCTCGATGCGGCGGGGACCCGCCGCCGGCACGGCGTCGAGCGGCCTGGGAGGCCCGAGCCCGACGCGCTCCTCCTCCGGCGGGGCGACGCGCAGCACCTCGTCCAGGGTCGTCAGACCCTGCGCCGCCTTGGCGACACCGTCCTCGGTCAGCGAGCGCATGCCCGATCGTCGCGACGCTTCGCGCACCTGGTGATCGGCGGCGCGCCGCGAAATCAGGTCGCGGCTCTCGTCCCCGACCAGCAGCAGCTCGTGGATCGCCAGGCGTCCCTTGTAGCCGGACTGGCCG
>CAYLND010000068.1:0-17954 GCA_964384905.1 uncultured Acidobacteriota bacterium | reverse complement strand
GCGCGTCGCGCCGCCTTGCGGCGCCGCGGCGCGAAGAGCCGTCGGCTCGCCGTGGTCCTGGCTCCCATCGTGAACCTGTTCGAGGGGCCGCACGCCGGCGCGCCGGTGGCGAGCCAGGCGACGCTCGGCACCAGCGTCACGATGCTCGAATCGTCACGAGAGTTCGTGCTCGTCGAGACCCCCGACCGCTATCGGGGCTGGATGCGCACCGCGGCTCTGCGCCCCCTGTCGGGACGCGACGCGGTTTATCCCCATCCGGAGCGCGCCTACGCCGTATGCAATTTCATGTGCCAGATCTACCGGGAGCGCGACGTGACTTCATCGTCGCCGATCGCCGGGGCCCCGCTCCTGGCTCTGGTGGAAGTGACGCAGGAGTCCGACGAATGGAAGCGGGTGAGACTGCCCGACGGACGGACCGGCTGGGCGCAGGGCGGAGACCTGGCGCCGGCCGGCACCACCCTCCTCGAGCACGACGATGTCGCGTCCACTGCCCTGCGGTTCCTGGGAGTCCCGTACCTGTGGGGCGGCACCACGCCGCTGGGTCTCGACTGCTCCGGGCTGGTCCAGCTCGTCTACCGCCTGCACGGACACCTGTTGCCGCGCGACGCCGATCTGCAGTATGCCGCCCCGGCGCTCGCGGCGGTGCCACGGGCCGGCCTCCGATCCGGCGATCTGGTGTTCTTCGGACCGGCGGAGCGCAGCATCACGCACGTCGGTATCGCCCTCGACGCCGGCGGGTTCGTGAGCGCCACGACGTATCGTTCGCCGGTCGTGCGCATCGATCATCTGGACGACGAGTACTGGGCGGGGCTCTACCGCGGGGCGCGCCGGCTCGAGCGCGTGCTCTAGTCTTTCGTGCCCTTGGGCTTGTCGGCCTTGGCCGGCTTCTTCTCCGCGTCCTTCTCCGGCTTCTTCTTGTCCTTGTCGGAGTCCGTATGATCGGGGAGCGAAGCGCTCGACCCTTTGCGCTGGTAGTCCGTGATGTACCACCCGGTTCCCTTGAACTGGATGGCCGGGGACGACAGAAGCTTCTTGACCTTCTTTTTGCCGCAGGCCGGGCACTTCTTGACGAGAGGATCGCTGAATTTCTGAATCTGCTCGAAACGGTGGTGGCAGGCCTCGCACTCATATTCGTAAAGCGGCACTCGGTTCCTCCTGTCCCGTCTCCGGGCGTGGACGGCGGGGTGCTCCCGGCGCTGCTGGATTATAAGCCGAGAAGTCCTTTCGCTATAATCACGGCGTACGGAGGCGTTGCGGCCATGCGCCGACTTCTGCTCCGCCGGCTCCTGGTCATCGGGCTCCTCATCGCGCCGGGACGGGCGGCGGGCTGGGCCGCCGCCCCGCTGCCCCCGGAGAACGACACCTGGATCCGCGTCGACACCGCCCACTTCGTGATGTTCAGCGACGCCTCGGAGAGCCGGACGGTCGAGATCGGCTTGAACCTCGAGCGCTTCCGCGCCACGCTCGCCCGGCTGATCGCCGGGCTCCAGGTGAACTCGCCGCTGCCGACCTGGATCTACGTGTTCAAGAACGACGCGTCCTTTCAACCCTACAAGAAGCGCGTCGGGCTCGGGCCGGCCAACGTCTCGGGGGAGTTCCTCTCCGATCGCGACGGCAACTACGTCGGCATCGACGCCAGCCCGCCGACCGACCCGTGGGCCGTCGTCTACCACGAATACGTCCACTATGTCCTCAACAACAACTTCAGCGTCATCCCTCTCTGGTTCAACGAAGGGATGGCGGAGTGCTTCAGCACGTTCACGGCGGAATCCCGACAGGCGACCATCGGCCAGCCCATCGAAGCGCACGTCCGCTGGCTGCGCTCCGGCAAGTGGATCCCGCTCGCGGATCTGTTCCGGATCGACGAGACGAGCGCGGACTACAACGAGGGCGAGCGCCAGGGGACCTTCTATGCCGAATCCTGGGCGCTGGTCCACTACCTGGCCTGGGGCCTGCCTGGAAGCAAGGCGCGCGGCGTCGACTTTCTGGCGCAGTTTCCCGCGCGCGCCGGTCTGACGGACGCCTTGAAGCCGCTGCTCGGGCCGAACTGGGCGGAGTTGGAGACCCGGGTGGCTGAGTACGTCCGCCGGGGCCGGTTCAACGACAGCCTCGTCGACCTCGCGGATCTCCGGGTCGAGACGCGTGCGAAGACGCGGCCGATGCCGCGGGCCGAGGTGCTGTCCCGGCTGGGCGACTACCTGGCGCACGGCCAGTCGGATCGCGGCGCGGACGCCGAGGCACACTACCAGGCGGCGATCCGGGCCGATCCCGATCACGCCGCAGCGTACGCGGGGCTGGGGTCGCTGCGCGGCGCGAAGAAGCGGTACGACGAAGCGGCCCGCTATTACGAGAAGGCCGTCTCCCTGCAGCCGGACGACCCGCTCACCCTGTTCCTGCTCGCCGAAAACATCGTCGAGCGCTTCACCCCTTCCGGGAGGATCGTCCGGCGCGCCCCGGGCGCCACGCCCCCCGAGATGGCCCGCGCCCGCGAGCTCTACCGGCGCAGCATCCGACTCCGGCCCGACATCGCCGAGGCGTATGCCGGTCTCGGATTGACCTACGTCTTCGACGAGGGAGACGTGGGCGCCGGGATCGAGGCTCTGGAGAAGGCGCGCCTGATGCTGCCGTCGCGCATGGACATCGTCATGAATCTCGTGGGTCTCTATGCCCGCAGCGGCGCGGTCTCCAAGGCCCGCGATCTCGTGGATCGAGTCCTGGAACCGTCGGGCCGCAAAGAGGAGCTCGAGACAGCCCGGGAGCTCATCCTCGAATCGCAGCTGAGGACGGCCCAGACGCTCGCGGACAAGGGTGACACGGACGCCGCCCTGGCGATCCTCAAGGAGGTCCTCGCCGCCACTCGCGACGCGGCTCTGCGCGCGACTCTCGCGCGGCAAGTCACCGATCTGGAGCGGACGCGCGAGTCCAACCGCCAGATTGGCCTCTACAACCAGGCCGTGGCCCTGGCGAACGGCCGCGATTACCGCAGGGCGGCCGTGATTCTCGAGGATCTGCTCAAGGTCGTCCGCGACCCGAGGCTGGCGGACAGCGCCCGGAAGCTCCTGGCGAGGGTGCGCCAGGCGATCGCCGCCGAGCGCCCGCCCTCGGGCCGATCGTGACGCGCGTATAATTCCTGCCGATGGACAAGATCCGGATTCACGGACCGTGCCGGCTGGAGGGCCGCGTGCGCGCCAGCGGCGCGAAGAACGCCGTCCTCCCGGAGATGGCGGCGACGCTCCTGGTGGACGGCCCCGTGACGCTGCGCAACGTCCCGGTCGTGCGCGACGTCCAGACCATGGTCAAGGTCCTGGGCCATCTCGGGCGCCGCCAGGTGACGTTCGAGGGCGATGTCCTGCGCCTCGAGGGTGGCGCCGCAGGCGAGCCGGAAGCGCCCTACGACCTGGTGCGCACCATGCGCGCGTCGATCCTGGTCCTGGGGCCGCTTCTCGCCCGCCTCGGCCGTGCCCGTGTGTCGTTGCCGGGCGGTTGCGCCATCGGGGCCCGGCCGATCGATTATCACATCGACGCGCTGCGACGGATGGGCGCCACCATCGCGATCGAGCACGGCGACGTGGTGGCGACCGCGAGCCGGCTGAAGGGCGCGGAGATCGTCTTCGCGGAGCGGACGGTCACCGGAACGGAAAATCTCATGATGGCCGCTGTCCTGGCTGAGGGCCGCACCATCCTGAAGAATTGCGCGCTGGAGCCGGAGGTCGCCGATCTGGCGCGGTTCCTGAATGCCTGCGGAGCCCGCATCGAGGCCGAGGGGACCGGACGCATCGTCATCGACGGAGTGGATCGCCTGCGCGGGACGGAGCACCGGGTCATACCGGATCGGATCGAGACCGCCACCTTCCTGATCGCCGCCGCCGCGACGCGCGGCGGCATCACCGTGGAGCGCTGCGACCCGACCCACCTCGAGACGGTGCTGGACAAGCTGCAGGAGTGCGGCGTGGTCCTAAGGGTGGACGGCGACACGATTCGCCTCGAGCCGAACGGGCCGCTGCGGGGTGTGAATATCACCACCCGTCCCTACCCTGATTTTCCCACCGACCTGCAGGCGCAGTTCATGGCGCTGATGACGCGGGCCGACGGCGTCTCGATCGTCACGGAGACGGTGTTCGAGAACCGCTTCCTGCACGTGGGCGAGCTGCGGCGCATGGGAGGGCGCATCGTGGTCGACGGCCAGACCGCCATCGTCGCCGGCCCCGCGCCGCTGTCAGGCGCGCCGGTGATGGCCAGCGACCTGCGCGCCTCGGCCTGCCTCATCGTCGCCGGGCTGTCGGCCGAGGGAGAGACGGTGATCAACCGCGCTTACCATATCGATCGAGGCTACGAAAGGGTGGAGATCAAGTTCCAGGCGCTCGGCGCGCGCATCGAGCGCGTCGGAGGATAGGAGGTCGCATGGCCGATTGCCTCTTCTGCAAGATCGCGCGCAAGGAGATTCCCGCGAATATCGCCTACGAGGACCGCCAGGTGGTGGCCTTCGAAGACATCCATCCCCAGGCCCCGACGCATACCCTGGTGATCCCGAAGAGCCACTTCCCTACCCTCAACGACGTGGGCGCCGAGGAGGAGGGCCTGCTGGGCCATATGGCACTGGTCGCGACGCGCATCGCCAAGGACAAGGGACTGCACGCGACGGGCTACCGTCTGGTCGCCAATTGTCTCGAGGGCGCCGGTCAGTCGGTGTTTCACGTCCATCTGCACCTCCTCGGCGGCCGTCGGTTCGCCTGGCCGCCCGGATGAGCGCGGGACCGCCACCTGCGATTGCCGCGCCGGCCGCCCCGATCGGGACGCGCACCTTCCGCCGGGCCGCGGGTACCCGCGCCGCGAGCTCCGCCTGCGTCCTGCTCTTCGTCGCCGGCACCGCCTCGGTCGGGGCGACCTCCGGCATCACTCCCGGGCTCATCCTCCTGGCGGGACTGTCGCTCCTGTGCGTCGCGAACGCCGCCGGGGCCTGGGCCGACCGCTACACGCTGGGGGAGACCGGGATCGTCCACCGCAACGCGCTTCTCGCGATCATCGGAGCGCGCCCGCGCCATGTGCCCTGGGAGGACGTCGTGCAGGTGCACGAGCACCACCGGCTGAGCTTCGGCCGTCTGGAGCCGCGCGCCAGCGCGCTGTTCCTGGTGCTGCGCAACGGACGGAGGCTCGTGCTCGACTCGCTCGCCGATTTCGAGGAGGTCCTGAGCACGGTGCGCCGCCACTGCGGGCCGCTTCAGTAGCCGGCCTGCTTGTCGACCTCGTTGAGGAGTGCCTCGCCCGCCACATAGCGCTTGAGGTTCTGCACGAACAGATCGGCGGAGCGCGCCATGTAGTCCGGGTGCGAGCCGGCGACGTGCGGCGTCATGACGACCTGAGGCATGGTCCAGAGCGGGCTCGTCGGCGGCAGCGGCTCGTTCGCGAACACGTCGAGGCCGGCGCCGGCGATCCAGCCCTCGCGCAGGGCCCGGACCAGAGCCGATTCCTGGATGAGCTCACCGCGACCGATGTTGACGAGCAGCGCCGAGTGCTTCATCCGCTTCAGCTGCCGCTCGCCGATCATTCCGCGCGTGTCGCGGGTCAGCGGCACCGCCAGGACCACGATGTCGCACTCGCGCAGGAGCGTCTCCTCCTTTCCGGCGGCCAGGAGGCGGTCGACGAAATCCGGCCGGGAGCGGGGCGTGCGCACCAGGCCCCAGACCGTCATCCCCAGGGCGCGCGCGCGCACGGCGAGCTCGCGGCCGATGTCACCCAGGCCGAGGATGCCGAGCAGCTTCCCCTTCAGCTCCGCGAGATGCGGCTTGCGGCCGAAGAGGTCCTGCCGGGCCCAGCGCCGCTCCGTCTGGGCGCGCACCGCGTCGGCCACGCCGCGCGTCATCGCCAGGATGAGACCGAGGGTGTGCTCGGCGACCGCGACCGAGTTCACGCCGCGGGACGAGGTGATGCGGATGACGCTTCTCAGCAGCTCCGGACTGAGGACGCGGTCGACCCCGGAGAGCGGCGTGTGCAGCCAGCGCAACGCATCCGCCCGGTCGGAGAGACGGCGCGCCAGCCCCCAGGCGAACAACACCTCCGCCCCGGGGAGCGCCCGCGCGAACGTCTCCTCGCTCATCGGGACCTCGACGTCGAAGTGCCTCTTGGCCCGGCGGCGGATGCTCTCCAGGCTGGATCCCGGGAGCATCCAGATCGGCTGACGATGCGGCAGGTAGACGATGAGACGGCGGCGCGCTTTCGTGGTCACTCCGACCCCACGTCCCTTCAGACGTCCGGGGCTCCGGCGTCCTCGGGCAAACGGCCGCCATTCTACGCCAACGCCGCGGGGCCGTGACGCAGACCGGGCTGCGCCTCGCCTCATGCTCGCTCGCGCAGGATCGGGCGTGACCATCCGGCGCCGGTGGCGCGGCTCGAAATCGGCGCGGCACAGCCCGGCCTGCGTCACTCCACGCACCGATGACCATGATCAGCCGTTGGATCCCATCCGCACGCGGGTGACTCGTCACGTCGCACGCGCGTTGACACGATCGAGCCCTCACCGTAAGATCGTCGTTCACCGCTGAGCGCGACCGTCGCGGGAAAGGCGCGTATCTCCTGATGTCCGTCGACTCCATCGTCATCAAAGGCGCGGCCGAGCACAATCTCAAGCACGTCGACCTGGCGCTGCCGCGCAACCGGCTGATCGTGCTGACCGGTCTGTCCGGCTCCGGCAAGTCATCGCTCGCGTTCGACACGATCTACGCCGAGGGTCAGCGGCGCTACGTCGAATCGCTCTCGGCCTACGCCCGGCAGTTCCTGGAGATGATGGAGAAGCCCGAGGTCGAGTCGATCGAAGGCCTGTCCCCCGCCATCTCGATCGAGCAGAAGACGACCTCGCGCAATCCCCGGTCGACCGTCGGCACCGTGACCGAGATCTACGACTATCTGCGCCTGCTGTTCGCCCGGGTCGGCGTTCCCTACTGCCACAAGTGCGACCGGCCGATCACCCGCCAGACCGTGCAGCAGATCGTGGACAAGATCCTGGCCCTGCCGGAGGGCGGCCGCATCCAGGTGCTGGCGCCGATCGTGCGCGGCCGCAAGGGCGAGTACCGCAAGCAGCTGGCGGAGGCGATGAAGAAGGGATTCGTGAGGGCGCGGGTCGACGGCCACGTGATGGAGATCGCCGACGGCATCCCGATGGACAAGAAGAAGAAGCACACCGTCGAGATCGTCGTGGATCGGCTGGTGCTCAAGTCCGACATCAAGAACCGCCTCACCGACTCGATCGAGACGTCGCTGAAGATCGCCGAGGGCCTGGTGACGATCAACGTGCTCGGGGAGAAGGGAGGACGCGACCTGTTGTTCTCCGATCAGATGGCGTGCATCAACTGCGGCATCTCCGTGCCCGAGCTAGCGCCCCGGATGTTTTCGTTCAACTCTCCGTACGGCGCCTGCCCCTCCTGCGACGGGCTGGGCGCGCATCAGGAGATCGACCCGGCCAAGATCGTGACGAACCCGACCGCGGCGGTTCGGGAGGGCGCGATCGAGGGGACCTGGGGATACGGCCGGGCGATGCTGCACATGGCCGCGGCCGCGATCGCCCGCCGGATGCGCTTCGACCCCGACCTGCCGTTCAACCGCCTGCCGAAGGAGGCGCAGCGCATCCTCCTGTACGGCAGCGGCGATCAGGAGTTCGATTTCGAGTACGTCGAGGGGCGCAACCGCTATTACTTCCGCAAGGCGTTCGAGGGCGTCATCCCGGCGATGATGCGGCGCTACCGGGGCACCGAGTCATCGGGGTTGCGGGAGGAGATCGAGCGGTACATGTCCCTCGAGCCGTGCGGCGCCTGCGAGGGCGCCCGACTGAAGCCGGAGTCTCTGGCGGTGCGCGTCGCGGGCCGCCACATTGCCTGGTACACCGGTCTGACCATCGGGCGCGCCGTGAAAGAGTTCGAGGATCTGAAGCTGTCGGAGAAGGATCGTCAGATCGCCCATCAGGTGCTGAAGGAGATCCGCGAGCGCCTCGGGTTCCTCCTCAACGTCGGTCTCGGCTACCTCACGCTGTCGCGCACCGCCGCCACCCTGTCGGGGGGCGAGGGCCAGCGGATCCGTCTGGCGACGCAGATCGGGTCGCGTCTGACCGGCGTGCTGTACGTCCTCGACGAGCCCTCGATCGGCCTGCACCAGCGCGACAACCGGAAACTGCTCGACACGCTGTGCGCCATGCGCGATCTCGGCAACACCGTCATCGTCGTGGAGCACGACGAGGAGACCATCCGGGCCGCGGACCACGTGGTGGATCTGGGCCCGGGCGCCGGCGAGGACGGCGGCCGCATCGTGGCGCAGGGGACACCCGAGCAGATCGCGGCGGATCCCGCGTCGCTGACCGGGCAGTACCTGTCGGGGCGGCGGACGATTCCGATCCCGGAGCGCCGGCGCGAGCCCGCGGACGCCACGGGTGACCGCGGCTGGCTCCAGGTCGTGGGGGCCGAAGAGAACAACCTGAAATCGATCGACGTGCGCTTCCCTCTCGGCCTGCTGACCTGCGTGTGCGGTGTCAGCGGCTCGGGCAAGAGCACTCTGGTGAACGAGACGCTGTACAAGGCGCTGGCGCGAGCGCTCTACAGGATGCCGATCAAGCCGGGCCGGCACCGCGCTCTGCAGGGGGTCAAGGAGGTCGACAAGGTGATCGACATCGACCAGTCGCCGATCGGCCGGACGCCGCGCAGCAACCCGGCGACCTACACCGGCCTGTTCACGCCGATCCGCGAGCTGTTCGCCTCCGTCCCCGAGGCGCGCATGCGCGGCTATCGTCCCGGACGGTTCTCGTTCAACGTCAAGGGCGGGCGGTGCGAGTCCTGCGAAGGCGACGGCATCATCAAGATCGAGATGCATTTCCTGCCGGACGTCTACGTGACGTGCGAGGCTTGCAAGGGGAGGCGCTACAACCGCGAGACGCTGGAGATCCTGTACAAGGGCCGGAGCATCGCCGACGTCCTGGAGATGGCCGTGAAGGAGGCGCTGGAGTTCTTCGTGAACGTGCCGATGATCCGGCGCAAGCTCGAGACGCTCGACGCCGTCGGGCTGTCGTACATCAAGCTCGGTCAGTCGGCCACGACGCTCTCGGGCGGAGAGGCACAGCGCATCAAGCTGTCGAAGGAGCTGAGCCGCCGCTCGACCGGTCGCACGGTCTACATCCTCGACGAGCCGACGACCGGCCTGCACTTCGAGGACGGACGGCGCCTCCTCGAGGTCCTCAACCAGCTTGTCGATCAGGGGAACACCGTGATCGTCATCGAGCATAATCTCGACGTGGTGAAAACCGCCGACTGGATCATCGACCTCGGCCCCGAAGGGGGCGACGAGGGCGGCTTCATCGTGGCGGAGGGCCCTCCCGAGGCGGTCGCCGACCATCCGCGCTCGCACACCGGCGCGTTCCTGAAGCGACTGTTCGCCCGCGCGAGACGCGCCCGCTCCGCCGTCGGCCCCGTCGTGGCGGTGGCGGAGAACGGCACGACGGCCGCCCGCGCGTGATCCTGACGCGCATCATCCGCTTCCCTCTCACCCGCATCGTGATCGCCTCGTGCTGCGTCGGGGGAGCCTCGTACGGGACGCAGCGCCTGCTCCAGGCCCTGGGCGTGGTCCCGCGGATTTTTGACGTCGCCGGATCGCCTGATTCGTACGCCGTCTCCATGCTCGTCTCCTTTCTGGCCGCCTATCTGGCCTACGTCCGGCTCGTCGAGCGCCGTCCGGTCAGCGAGCTGCGTGCCGCGCGGGCCCCGCTGGAAACGGGCGTCGGGATCCTCGCCGGCGCCGGTCTGTTCGCCCTCAGCATCGGGGCGATCGGCCTGGCGGGCGGCTACCACGTGACGGAGATCCGCAGCCTGCGCGTCGCCCTGCCCTGGATCCTCCTGTTTCTCGCTTCGGGGGTGGCCGAGGAGATCCTGATGCGAGGTGTGGTCTTCCGGATTGTCGAGGAGTGGCTGGGAACCTGGATCGCGCTGGCGGTCTCGTCGCTCCTGTTCGGCCTGGCGCACGCCGCCAACCCGCACGCCACCGTTCTGAGCGGGCTGGCGATCGCCCTCGAGGCCGGTATCCTCCTCGCCGCCGCCTTCGTCCTCACCCGGAGGCTATGGCTGCCGATCGGCCTGCATGTCGGGTGGAACTTCGCGCAGGGGGCGATCTTCGGCGTCGCCGTCTCCGGCATCCCGTTCGACGGGATCCTCAAGTCGAGCCTCTCGGGTCCCGCGATCCTGTCGGGCGGCGCCTTCGGCGCCGAGGCCTCGATCTTCGCGGTCGTTTCTTGTCTGGCGGCGGGCGTCGGTCTGCTCGTCAAAGCCCATCGGATCGGGCGTTTCATTCGCGCCCCCTGGGCACGCCGGGCGTCCGCGGCGGTCTCCCCCGCTTCGGACGCGACCGCGTCCGGATGAAACGGCCCCTCCCATCCTTGTCGCCCGCCAGGGGACTGGGCTATAGTGCGGGCCCACCCGGCAGCGGAGGCGCTCTCAGGTTCCTCGCGGCCCCGGCTTCCGGGGCGCGTCGATGCGGACGTGATGGATCCCATCTTGAGACTGGCCGGGCCCGACGACGTCGACGTCCTGCTCGGCTTCATGAAGCGTCTCTACGAGCAGGATAAGACGCCGTTCGACGAGTCGGGCGCGCGACGCGCGCTCGACGGCATGGTGCGCGATCGGACGTTGGGGCGGGTCTGGATGATCGGAGACGGTCGCGAGACGTTCGGGTACGTCGCCCTGACCCTGGGCTACAGCCTGGAGTGGCACGGGCGCGACGCCTTCGTGGACGAGCTGTACATCGACGCCGGCCGGCGCCGGCAGGGTTACGGCGCCGGGGCGATGCGTCTCGTCGAGCAGGCCTGCCGGGAGCTGGGGGTGCACGCACTGCATCTCGAGGCAGAGCGCGGCAATGCGGCGGCGCGGGAGCTCTACCGCAGGTGCGGATTCGTCGATCGCGATCGCTGCCTGATGACCAAGCTCCTCGAGCGCTGAATTGCCACCGGTCCGGCTGCGCCCGACGGCGTCCGGCGACCTGGACTGGGTGCTGGCCGCCGAGGCCGACGCGGAGAACCGTCCTTACGTGACGCAGTGGACGAGACGACAGCACGAGGAGACGCTGGACGACGCCGATCGCGCGCACTTCATCGTCGAGACGGTTGCGGACGGCCGCGCCGTGGGATACGCGATCCTGGCGGGTCTTGCGCCGCCGCGACGCAGCGTCGAGCTGCGTCGGCTCGTGGTCACGGAAAAAGGGCGCGGTTACGGTCGCGCGGCTCTTCGGCTGGTGAAGCGCCTCGTTCTGGAGGACCCGCGGACACGCCGGCTGTGGCTCGACGTCCGGTCGAACAACCCGCGCGCCCGCGGCCTGTATGAAGACGAGGGGTTCCTCGTCGAAGGCACGGACCCGGACGGGCTGACCGTGCTGTCCATCGTGCGGGCCGAGGCGGTTTCGGAGAACGGAACATGAGCGACGCCGACAGGATGCCGGTCGGATTCATCGGTCTCGGGATCATGGGGCGCCCGATGGCGGAGCACGTCCTGAAGGGCGGCCATCCACTGACCGTGTACAACCGCACCGCGACGAAGACGGCCGAGCTGGCGTCCCGGGGGGCTGCGGTCGCGGCCACGCCGGCCGAGGTCGCGGCGCGCTCGGAGGTCGTCGTCATCATGGTGTCGGACACGCCGGACGTGGAGCATGTCGTGGCCGGCCCGGACGGAGTTCTCGATGGGATCCGCCCCGGATCGATCGTGGTGGACATGAGCACCATCTCCCCGCACGCCGAACGCCGTCTGGACAGGAGACTGAGCGAGCGGGGGGCGGCCCTCGTCGACGCCCCGGTGTCGGGCGGCGATGTCGGGGCGCGCGCGGCGACCCTGGCGATCATGGCGGGCGGCGATCGGCGCATGTTCGAGCGGGTCCGCCCCGTCCTGGAGCTGATGGGCCGGAGCATCACGTACTGCGGGCCCCCGGGCAGCGGGCCGCTCGCCAAGCTGTGCAATCAGATCCTGATTTCGGTCACCCTGCTGGGGGTGAGCGAGGCGCTGGTCTTCGCGCGCAAGAACGGGCTCGATCCCGGCGTGATGATCCAGGCGGTCTCGGGCGGCGCGGCGCAGAGCTGGCAATTGACCCATCTGGGGCCGCGGATTATTCAGCGCGACTTCGCTCCCGGCTTCATGATCGACCTGGTCCAGAAGGACCTCCGGATCGTCCTGGAGGCGTGCGATGCCGAGGCGGCCGCGCTGCCTGCGACGTCGCTGGTCCATCAGTTGTTCTCGTCGGCCCAGGCGGCGGGCTCGGGGCGCGAGGGGACGCAGGGTCTGGCCAGGGTGCTGGAGCGGCTGTCGGGTCTGGAGTCGGACGGAGCGTGAGGGGCAGGCGGGCGGTGTTCAGGCGATCCATTCCTTGGTGGGGCAGACCATGAGAAGGCTGGCGATGACGGCGGTCGCGGTGGCGGTTCTCAATCTCATCGGCGCGGGGACGGAGGTTCGATCGGCGGACAAGCGGCTGCTCACCGTCGACGACCTGTTCGAGATCCGCGGCGTCAGCGACCCGCAGATCTCTCCCGACGGAAGCTGGCTCGCCTACGCGGTGTCGAAGATGGATCTGAAGGAGGAGAAGAGCGACTCGGACATCTGGATGACCAGCTGGGACGGGTCGAAGACCATCCGGCTGACGACCAGCAAGGACCGCGAGACCACTCCGCGCTTCAGCCCCGACGGCAAGTATCTCGCCTTCCTGTCCGGCCGCGACTACTCCGCCGACACCGATCAGGTGTGGCTCCTCAACCGCTCCGGCGGCGAGGCGGAGCGGATCACCGACCTGAAGGGAGGGGTCGAGGATTACGCGTGGTCGCCGGATGGCGCGCGCCTGGCGCTCGTCGTGGAGGATCCCGATCCCGAGGCCTGCGACGAGGACAAGGAGAAATGCGACAACAAGACCCCCAAGCCGATCGTCATCGACCGATACAAGTTCAAGCAGGACGAGATCGGGTACCTCGGGAAGCGCCGCGAGCATCTCGTCCTGTTCGACGTGGCCGCGCGCAAGGCCGAGCCGCTGACTTCAGGCGGCTACGATGACCTGCTCCCCTCCTGGTCGCCGGACGGCAAGTCGATCGCCTTCGTCAGCAAGCGCGGCACGGACCCGGATCGCGGCGACAACTGGGACATCTTCGTCATCGAGGCGAAGGCCGGAGCCGCGCCTCGCCAGCTCACCACCTTCGAGGGGGCGGACGACGAGCCGGACTGGAACACGCGGCCCGCCTGGAGCCCCGACGGCCGTCAGATCGCCTATCTGCAGGGCGGGCCGCAGAAGCTCATCTATTACTCCGTACCGAAGCTGGCGATCGTCCCGGCGGCCGGCGGCGCCCCGCGCCTGGTCGCCCCGGGCCTCGACCGCACGCTCGGCCTCGTGCAATGGACGCCGGACGGGGCCTCCGTCGTCTGCACCCTGGAGGAGGACGGGTCGGTCGGTCTGGCGAGGATTCAGGCGTCCACGGGCAAGGTGGAGCGCCTCGTGAGCGGCGCGCGGACCATCAGCGACCTCGCGGTCGGCCCCGGCGGCAAGATCGCCGTTCTCAACGGCACCCCGCAGGAGCCGGAGGAGGTGTTCGCCGTGGACGGGACCAGTCTCCGCCCCCTGTCCCGTCAGAACCAGGAGCTCCTGAGTCGCCTGAAGCTCGCCACCGTCGAGCAGGTCCACGTCAAGAGCAAGGACGGCACGACGGTCGGCGCCTTCATCGTCAGGCCTCCCGACTTTCAGACCGGCAAGAGGTACCCGGCCATCCTGCGCATCCACGGCGGCCCGGTCGGCCAGTTCCAGAACGAGTTCATGTTCGAATGGCAGATTCTCGCGGCGAACGGCTACGTCGTCCTGGGCGCCAACCCGCGCGGCTCCTCGGGCCGCGGGGAGGAGTACTGCAAGGCGATCTACGCCGACTGGGGCAACAGGGACGCGCAGGACATCCTGGCGGCGGTCGATGACGCCGTCGCCAGGGGGATCGCGGACCCGGACCGGCTCGGCGTCGGCGGTTGGAGCTATGGCGGCATGCTGACGAACTACGTCATCGCCCAGGACACCCGCTTCAAGGCCGCGACCAGCGGCGCCAGCATCTCCAACATCCTTGCCGGCTTCGGCACCGACCAGTACGTGGTCGAGTACGAAGAGGAGCTGGGGCCACCCTGGAAGACGCTCGACGCCTGGGTGCATGTCTCGTTCCCCTTCCTGCACGCCGATCGGATCAAGACGCCGACGCTGTTTCTGGCCGGCGACAAAGACTTCAACGTCCCCCTGCTCAACTCCGAGCAGATGTATCAGGCACTGCGCAGTCTCGGCATCGACACGGAGCTGATCATCTACCCCGGCCAGTACCACGGGATCCGCAAGCCGAGCTACCTGAAGGATCGCGAGGAGCGGTACCTGGCCTGGTACGGCAAGTATGTGAAGGGCGAGACAGCGCGGACGGCGACGGGCCAGCCCTAGCGGGCGGCTCGGACGCTCCCGGCCGCGCCCGCCCGGGTCCCTCCCGGCGGAGGGGGGTCGTGGACAGCGAGCTGCGGCATCACGTGGTTCTGGACCGACGCCTGGTCGAGGCGGCGAAGCCGATCAGGATTCTGAGCCACCTCGAGTGGCCGGCCCGTGCCTACCACGAGTTCGTGGCGGCCTGGAAAGCTGGTCGGCCCGCGCTGCCGGCGGTCGAGACTCCGAGGCTCGATTTCTCCGACAGCGCCCGCGAGCTGCGCGGGATCGCGGAAGCCTGCGACGTCTCCCACCCCGTCGGGCGCTACGTGCGGGACACCGCGGTCAGCTACCTCACCGCCGCGCGGATGCTCGAGAGCGCCGGCCGGCCCGACTTCACGCGCCTCTCCGGCGAGCTCTACGGGCGGCCGGGAGACGGCCTGGGTGCGAGCGGGCCGACGAATCTCGACGCCGCGCGGCACTTCATCCGGGCCTCCGACGAGCTGACGGCCCATGCGTCCCGGAGCGAGGAGGAGGTCTCTCTCACGCCGGTGGACGTCGCCCGGGCGCTGCGCCGGCGCGTCGCTCCCTTGTTCAAGAATCATCCGCTCGAGATCGTGGTGGACCCGGCGCTGTCGTCGCGGGCGGCGGCGGGGGCGCGGCGGCTGCGCCTGCGCAGCCATACGTCGTTCCATCCAGCCGACATCGAGCAGCTCGTGCAGCACGAGGCGTTCGTCCACTCGGCGACCATGCTCAACGGCCGCGAGCAGCCGCATCTGACCAGCCTGGGTCTGGGCGCGCCGCGCACGACGATGACGCAGGAGGGTCTGGCGACGTTCGCCGAGCTGATCACGACGTCCATCGATCTCAGCCGGCTGCGGCGCATCGCGCTGCGTGTCGAGGCGATCCACCAGGCGCTGGAGGGCGCCGATTTCATCGAGGTGGTCCGCTTCTACCTCGGCTCGGGCCAGGGTCTGGACGACAGCTACCATTCGACGATGCGCGTGTTCCGCGGCGGCGACCCGCGTGGCCGGGTGGCGTTCACGCGCGACGTGATCTACGTGCAGGGGCTGATGCTGACCCACACCTTCCTGCGCACGTCGATCGTGGCCGGCCTGGTCGACGTTCCGTCCTACCTGTTCGCGGGACGGCTGACCTGGGGCGATGTCCTGGCGCTCGAGCCGTTCTTCCGATCCGGCTTCCTCGCCGGCGCGCGACACCAGCCGGACTGGTCGGCCAACCGCCTGTGTCTCGCCGCCTACCTGACGTGGTCCGTGTTCGCCGACCGCATCCACCTGGGCGACCTCAAGCTGGACGATTTCCGGAATCGACAGCCGTAGTAGAATGCCGCCATGATCCAGGTTTTCGATGACGTGACGCGGGCTATCGGCCACACGCCGCTGGTGCGGCTCAACCACATCGGCAAGGAAACGGGCGCGACCCTCTACGCCAAGCTGGAATACGTGAACCCCGGCCACTCGGTGAAGGACCGGATCGCGGTCCAGATCGTCGACGACGCGGAGCGTCAGGGGTTGCTCAAGCCGGGCGGGACGATCATTGAATGCACCAGCGGCAACACCGGCATGGGTCTGGCGATGGTCGGTGCGGCGCGTGGCTACCGCATGATCTTCGTGATGCCCGACAAGGTCAGTGGCGAGAAGATCAAGGCGCTGCGCGCCTTCGGGGCCAAGGTCGTGACCACGCCGACCGCCGTGTCGCCCGAGGACCCGCGCAGCTACTATTCGGTGGCGAAGCGCATCGCGCAGCAGACGCCGAACTGCTTTTTCGCCAACCAGTACCACAACCAGAGCAATCCGGAGGCGCACTACCGGACGACCGGCCCGGAAATCTGGGACCAGACGAAGGGGGAGCTCGACGCCGTGGTGGTCGCCACCGGCACGGGCGGGACGCTGAGCGGCACGGCGCGCTACATCAGGGAACGCAAGGCGTCCGTCAAGTTCGTTCTGATCGATCCGATCGGTTCGATCCTCTACGATTACTTCAAGACCCGGACGATCAAGAGCACGTTCAAAACCTACAAGGTCGAGGGGTTCGGCGAGGATTTCCTCCCCACGACCCTGGATTTCTCCTTCGTGGACGAGTGCTACCAGGTGAGCGACAAGGAGTGCTTCCTGACGGCGCGCGAGCTGACCCGCAAGGAAGGCCTGTTCTCGGGCGGCTCGGCCGGCGGGGCGGTGTGCGGAGCCGTCAAGTTCGCGAAGGAGTACCCTCAGTGCCGGACGATCGTCGTGATCCTCCCGGACTCGGGGTCACGCTATCTGAGCAAGGTCTACGACGACGACTGGCTGCGCGAGAACTCCTTCCTCGACGACGAGGCCACCTATGGCCATCTGAAGGACATCGTCGAGCGCCAGCGCCGCCATCCTCTGATCACCGCGGACGCGTCGGACGGCGTGCTGCAGATCATCTCGCTCATGAAGAAGCACGGCATCTCGCAGATCCCCGTGATGGACTCCGGCCGTCTGGCCGGGATCATCTCCGAGGTGGACCTGCTGAACGCCCTCCTGAAGGACCCCGACAGCGTCGACCGTCCGGTCGGCGAGCTGGTGGATCAGAATTACGTTCTCGTCCCGGCCGAATCGCCCGTCAGCCGCCTGGCCGGGATCTTCACGGAAGGCAAGATCGCCCTGGTCCAGGAAGGCGACCGGATCACCGCCGTGGTCACCAAGATCGACCTCATCGACCACATGGCGGGGGTGATGCGCTAATCACTCGCGGCGGACCGCGATCCGGATGATCCGGTCGGTGATCGGCAACACGACCGCCTGCCCGGCGGGCACGCCACCGGCCGTCGCCGATCCGGGGACCGCCGGCTCGAGCCTGCACTCGATCACCAGCGCGTCCGCTGACGGCTCCACGGACGTCACGATCTGGAGCGACGGCGGGTCGCCGCTCGGCCCGTAGGTCAGAACGATCGCCATCTCCCGGTCGAAATCGATCGCGGGAGCGGGCGCACCCGTTCCTTCGAACAGTCCCTCCCATTCCGCCCGCGTCCTAATCACCTGATGATCGAGACCCGCTTGCGGAGCGCGCGCAAGCGCGAGGACGCGCCACGGGAGGGCCGCCCCCTCTGGACCGGTCGCGGCCGTTGTCGAAGCCTGCGGTGGCTCCGGGGTGGGCGTCGCGGGCGCTGCGGACGGGAGAGGCGCCGGCTTGACCACGGCCGGCGCGGCGCCCGCCTTCGGTGGCCTCGGGCTTTTCGCGGGTGGCCGGGCGGGTGGAGTCTTGATGGTCCGCTCTTTTCCGGGGGCCAGATAGCCGAGCGAGCGAAGCGCCTCGATCGTCGCCTGATCCGGCGTCGGGGAGGGCCCCCCCGCCCCCTCCGGCGCCGCGCCGGGAGGCGCGCTCGCCGGGAGCGGAGGAGGGCGCCGCGCGACGACCACGAGGGCGATCGAGAGAGCCACGATAACCGCCGCGGCGGCCGAGGCCAGGACCGCGAAGGGCCAGCGCCGCGGCCGGGAGACCGGCGCGACCGGCGCGGCATCCCAGCCGGCCGACACGGCGGCCTC
>CAYLND010000067.1:0-18346 GCA_964384905.1 uncultured Acidobacteriota bacterium | reverse complement strand
CGCTCGGCGGGGTGCTCATTACCGAGCACAGCGCGCAATCCTGGCAAGCGGGGCTCGTCGGCCGTCTCAGCGTGCAGGTCCTTCCCGAAGGCGAGGCGCCGCCCCAAGCCGAGGTGAACGCGGCTATCGCGGCGTTGAAGGCATTCCCCGGAATCGTCTCGGCGACACCGTTGTCGGATCAGGACAATCTTGCCCTCGTCGAGCCCTGGCTCGGGCGCGATGCCGTCGTGGCGGCGCTCCCCTTCCCCCGTTTGATCGACGTGCGACTCGCTCCCGGCGCGCCAGCCGGCGGCACAGACGCGACGCCTCGCCGAGGGTGCGATCGTCGAGCACCATCAGGCTGAGGGCGGCGGAGAGCAGGTTGAAAAACCCGTAGTTCGAGGTCAGACCGATCGAGGCCTGGAAAGGGAGGTGAATCAGGAAGAACGCCTGGCGGAACCGCCGCGGCAGGAAGATGCAGATCGCGAGCGGCAGCTCGACGAAGAAGGTGAACAGAACCGAGGCGTGATGGAACCAGAGAGGGAACTGCTGCACCAGCCAGCCGCCCCAGGAAGGCAGCGGCGCGGTCTCGTAGTAGTAGGTCATGGCCGAGAGGTTCAGCCAGGTTCCCTCGCCGGCGGCGATCTTCGCGAGCCCCGACTCGAACAGGAGGCGGAACAGCAGCCAGCGCAGGAGGAAGACGACGATCGGCGACGGCTCCGGCACCGGGCGCCCTCGGAGGAGATCCACGAGGCCGCCGCGCCCCGGGAGGAAGACGGCCAGAAACGACGCCTCCAGGAGCAGGTTGTCCCACTGGTAATAGAAGAAGTCGCGACCCGCCGTGATGCAGGACAGGTACAGGAACCACAGGACGAGCGTCACGATGCGGCCGCCGAACCCGAGCAGGAGCAGCGCGGAGAGGAGGGCGCCGGCCCAGGGCACGATCGTCAGCTCCCGGTCGTCGTGCCACCACAGGAACAGCGTCGGAAACGCGCGCAAGCGGGCCAGGGCGCCCGCGCCGGGGCCGAGCCGCGCCAGGACGTCGGTCCACGGCAGCAGGCCGCGGGCCCCGGCGAGATCCTTCAGCTGCACGGCGAGCGAGAGAAACGCGGCGAGGAAGACGAGACCGAGGGCGCTCCGGAACAGGACGGTGACGCGTCCCCGGGCGTTCATGAGGGGTTCAGTGCCCGGGTCGCAGCTCGTCGTAGACCGCGGCGACGTCGTTTCCGAGCGTCCGGGACCGCGGCTTGAGCTCGGGATACTGGTCCATCTTGATCGTGCGCACCGCGTCGATTTTCGTCATGCCGGTCTCGGCCGCCTTCTGCACCTGCGCGATGAGATCCGACATGAAGTTGCGGAAGCGGCGCAGGGTCGCGACGTCGGACGTATCGCCGTGCCCCGGGATGACCTTCGTCTCCGGCGGGATGCGCGTCAGGACGCGATCGATGTTCGTGACGAAGCCGCGCGCCGAGCCACCCGCCAGACTGTCGATGAACGGGTACATTCCGTTCAAGAACAGATCGCCCATGTGCACGACCTTCTGCTTCGGGAAGTAGACGATCGAATCGCCATCGGTGTGGCCGGGAGCAACGTGGAAGATGTCCACCTCCTCGCCGCCGAGCCACAGGCGGATCTCCCCTTCGTAGGTCAGCCCGGGCGGGGCGGCGGGATTCACCTTCAGCGCCTCGGCCGTCTTGATGAAGAAATCCAGGAGACCGAGGTCCTTCTCGAGAGAGAGACGATAGGGATCGTCCGGGTCCTTCAGTCCGGCGATCTCGGTCTCGATCTGCTTCTTCCGGTCGGGGTAGGTGCGCCGCACCGTCTCGGGGAAATCGAGCAGGCGCGGCCGGACCGTCTCGTGCGCGATGATCTCGGCGAACTTGACGAACACGGGGTTGCCGCCCGTGTGATCGCCGTGATAGTGGGTGTTCACCAGGTAGCGGATCGGCTGATCGGTGACCGCGCGGATCTGGTCGAGGATTCCCTGCGCCACCTCCTCGAACTGGTCATCCACCACGACGACACCGGCGTCGGTCACGAGGATGCCGACGTTGCCGCCCTGGCCGTACAGGCAGTAGGCCCGGTCGGTCAGCTTCTCGAGCTTGAACGGAGGGGCCTGCTTCTCCTGCGGCTGCGCCGCCGGCGGCGCGCCGGAGTGCGCCGAGGCCGGGGCGAAGACGGCGGCCATGACCGCGGTCGCGAGCGGTAGGATTCGGATCCGGAAACGCATCATGGCCTCCGCAGGGTTCCTGCGCCGTGACGAGCGACGACTCTAGCACGCTCCCGCGACGGCGGGTCGAGTATGATACGCGCCACGCCATGAAGACGCCGTCCCGCAGCCGCGACCACACGCAGGCGACCGAAGCGCTCTGCCGCGCCGACCCGGTCCTGGGGCGGCTCATCGAGCGCGTCGGGCCCTGCCGTCTCGAGATCGGCGCGATGCAGAGTCCGTTCCAGGCGCTGGCGGAAGCGATCGTCTACCAGCAGCTCACCGGCCGTGCCGCCGCCACCATCCTGGCGCGGGTCGTCGCCCTGTTCCGGCCCCGACGCTTCCCCCGTCCGGAGGAGATCCTGCGCGCGCCGGCCGCCCGGCTGCGCGCCGCCGGCCTGTCGCGCGCCAAGATCGCCGCGCTCAAGGATCTGGCCGCCAGGACCCTCGACGGCACCGTGCCTCCTCTCGCGGCTCTCCGGCTCATGCGGGAGGACGAGATCACGGCGCGCCTGACATCGATCCGCGGCGTGGGCCGGTGGACCGTCGAGATGCTGCTCATCTTCCGGCTCGGTCGCCCCGATGTCCTGCCGGTGGGCGACTACGGCATCCGCAAGGGGTTCGCGCGGGCGTTCAGGACCCGCGCCCTTCCGACGCCGCGCCAGGTCGAGCGCCGCGGCGAGCGCTGGCGCCCGCATCGCACCATCGCGAGCTGGTACCTGTGGCGGGCGCTCGAGCCGCCGATCGCGATCAAGCGCCGCGACCACTAGGGCGGGAGCGGCGTCCGGCGGCGCCGGGCCGTCAGTTCTTCTTCTGCTGGGCCATCTTCTGCGCCATTCCGGCGGCGTACTTCTCCTGCATCTCGCTGGTCAGCATGAAGGCGCCGAACATGTAGTTGGAATTGTCGAAGTGCCAGTCCGCTCCCGCGTCGTTGAAGGCGATCTCCGTCGTCGTCCCCTGCTCGTACTCCTTGTGCAACGGGTCGGCAAACGGGGGATTGACGATATGGGCGGAGCCGCCGAGACCCCCGTCCATGAGATGGCCGGAGAACTTGCCGTACTGGCCGAGCGTGATGCTGTGCTCCTTGCCCTTGATCGAGCGGGTGATCGGGACGTAGCGGACCTCTTTCTTGGTGGAGGCGTCGACCGGGAACACCTGCGAGGCGATCGCCAGGAGCGCCTCGCGCTGCTGCGGGCTGGCCTTTTCGTCGACGTAGACGTTGCTGAATTTCCAGCTGCCCATCGATTCCACCATGCTCTTGCCTTCCGCGCTCTCGACCATGCTGCCGACCGCCAGGCTGTTCAGGGAGACGTTGCTGTAGGTTCCCTTGTCGATGAAGATGAACTCGCCGCCGCCGCAGGTCATGCGCGTCGGCTTCGAGCCGAACCAGCAGGGACAGGCGGCGTTGCAGGAGCAGGCTTCCTCGAGCTGCCCGACCATCCTCCAGGCTGTCTTGGCGGCGGGCTTGGCGGCCGGCGTATCGGCGGCGCGGACGGCCAGGGCCGCCGCGGCGACGGCGACCAGACCGATGGTCAGGAAGAGAGAACGGCGCTTCATCGTCTGCCCTCCACGGGTGTGATGTGCCGGCGGGCCCGAATCCCGTGCCCCCGGGCCGGCGGCGGGGGAGGGCGCTGTCGAGGTCATGGGCGGCATTTCATACCACGAAATGCCGCTTTGCGCTCATTCGACGATCGCCTCGTCGTCGACCAGGAGGTACGGCTCGCCGAACGCCCCGCGGCCGTCGCGCGGAGTCAGACGCACGCCCCAGTCTCCGCCGTACACCAGCGTGGCGGTGCCGGACCCGGAATCCTCCACGCGCACGGCGCGCGCGCCGCACGGGGCGCCGTTTCCGGCGCTCGACCAGCCGGTGACGTCGCACAGGATCGTCTCGCCGCCGCCCGGCGCGTAGCGGATGAGGCACACGGGTCGGGGCACGGATGTGGCCTGGAAGCGCTGCGAGCAGCCGTCCGGGCAGTTCGGGTTCGGATCGATGAAAAGGTTGACGAAGCGCGGCGCGCCCATGACGCCGCATTATCGCCCGGCGAGGCCGCGTTGCGACACCGTCAAGGAAAGCGGCCGCACTGGGTGTATCCGTGATCGGTGCGCGTCTCGTACGCGACCTGAAGCTCCCGGACGCCCTCGAGCCAGCCGCGCGCCAGCGTGTCCAGGGCGGCGGTCAGCTCGTCGCACGTCGGGCGCGGCGCCAGCGCCCGCGCCCGCTGCCGGAACTGCGGCAGGGCGTCGAGATAGATCCGCCGGTGGCCCGCCTCGTGCAGGCGGGCGCAGTCGACGTAGTCCGTGAAGCGCTTCACGAGCGCGGGGGCGGCGCCCGCGTCGGGCGTCCAGCGCGGCAGGATGGTGGTGATCTCGGCGGTCAGGTCGAGCGATCCGAGCGCGCAGCCGCGCCGCGATTCGTCGAAGCCGAAGGTGTAATCGAACCGCCACCTGGTCATCGCGTCGTGCCGCTCGCCCTCCTCGTTCTTCGGGCCGAGACGGTCGAGCGCCCAGCGCAGGTCCTGGCCGGACGTTCCGCTGACCGGGTAGTCCTCCGATCGGTCGGTGACCGCGTCGCTCCCCTCGCCGCCGCTCCGCGGGGCGCAGGCGCACGGGAGTGAGCACAGGACCAGCAGGAGCAGGGACGCGCCCGGAGCGCCCGCCCGCGCGCGCACCCTAGTCCGCGCCCGCCGGTGCCTCGGGGCCGACGCCGGGGGGATAGGAGACGGAGATCTTCGACGCGGAGGTCTCCTTCCCGACCTTGAGCGTGAGGGCGTACTCGCCGGCGGCGACGAAATTGCTCTGGCCGGCCTCGCGCGTCTCGGGCGGGTCGATGCGCTGCTCTTTGGCGCGCGTCAGGTCCCAGGTGATGCGGTTGAGCCCGGTCTCGGCGGCCCCCTCCAGCTCGCGCACGGTGGCCCCCTTGGCGTCGGCGATCGTCAGCTTGGCCCCGTCGGGCGCGCGCTCCTTCACCCAGTAGTCGATGATCGCGTACGCCGGGTTCTTCGCTCCGAAGCGGTCGTCGCCCCAGTGGGCGCTCTTCTCCATGAGGTAGAAGCCGCGGGCGGGACGCGGCTGGAACAGGACCAGCGGCTTCGCCAGGGCGTCGGGCGTCATCTGCTCCAGGGCGGTGATGTCGTCCAGGACGTAGATCGAGCGGCCGTGGGTCGCCGCCACGAGATCCCGGTCGCGCGGGTGGATCTGGAGATCGTGCACCTGCACCGGCGGCAGCGTGTCGCCGCGCAGCGAGATCCAGTGGCGGCCGCGGTCGAAGGTGGCGTAGAGGCCGAACTCGGTGCCGGCGAACAGGAGGCTCTGGACGGACGGGTCCTCGCGCACCACCCGCACCGGGCCGCCGTCCGGCAGGTTGCCGGTGAGCGCCCGCCAGGTCGCCCCGAAATCGCGGGTCTCCAGGATGTAAGGGTGGTTGTCGCCGGTGCGGTGCCCGTCGAAGGCGGCCAGGGCGGCCCCGGTCTCGAAGTGGGACGCCTCGAGGCGCGACACGTAGGTCCCCCGGGGGACCCCGGCGATCTTCGACGTGACGTTCTGCCAGGTGCGGCCCTCGTCCCGGGTCACCTGGATGTTGCCGTCGTCGGTGCCGGCCCAGATCGTTCCGCGGGCGCGGGGCGATTCGGAGAGGGTGACGATCGTGCCGTGCGTCTCCGCTCCGGAGCCGACCGTGACGATCTTCTCCACGTCCCGGCTGGAGAGATCGGGAGAGATGATCTCCCAGGCGTCGCCCCGGCGCGTCAGCTTGAACAGGTCGTTTCCCCCCAGATACAGGACGTCGGGGTCGTGCTGCGACAGGACGACCGGGCTGTTCCAGTTGAAGCGGAAGCGCGGCATGCCCTCTTTCGGCTCGGGGCGCAGCAGCTTGATTCGGTTGGTCGACAAGTCGACGCGACCCAGGACTCCCTGCTGCGCCTCGGCGTAGACCAGACGGGCGTCGCGCGGGTCGATCTGGACGTAGTAGCCGTCGCCGCCCCAGACCGGCTGCCAGTCGCGGTTGGACAGGTTCATCCGCTTCTCGTCGCTCTCGCCGAACAGATCGGTGCCGCGCGACGGACCGCACCACGAGCCGTTGTCCTGCAGGCCGCCGCAGACCGTGTAGGGGAAGTCCATCCCGAGACCGATCTCGTAGAACTCACCCAGCGGCACGTTGTCGATGTACCGCCAGGTCCTGGAGCGATCGCGGCTCTCGTAGATGCCGCCGTCGGTCCCCATCAGGAGACGATCGGTGTCGGCCGGGTCGACCACCAGGGTGTGCAGATCGCCGTGCGGGAGCGGCGCGCCGTCCGCGCGGAAGGTCCGACCGCCGTCGTCCGAGACCGCCAGCCCGAAACCGAGGACGTACACCCGGTCTTCGTCCCTGGGGTCGACGACGATCTTGCTGAAATAAAAGGAGCGCGGCGTCAGCGGGCTCAGACGCGTGAAGTGGGCGCCGCCGTCGGCGCTCTTGAACACGCCGCCGGCGCGGCTCTGCCAGTCGTCGATGCCGACGGTTCCGGCCTCGTCCGATTCGACGACCGCGAACAGGTGCCCCGGGTTGCCGGCCCACAGCGCCAGCCCGATGCGCCCGGTCTTCGACGGCAGACCATCGACCAGACGCTTGAACGTCCGGCCCCCGTCCGTCGATTTGTAGATCCCGCCCTTGTCGCCGAACCCGCCGCTGGCGAACGACCAGGGCGTGCGCCGGCGCGCGTACATCGCGGCGTACACCACCTCGGGGTTCGCGGGATCCAGGAGGACGTCGATGCAGCCGTGGTTCTCGTCGATTTGCAGGATCGCCTGCCACGTCCTGCCGCCGTCGGACGTCCTGTAGAGTCCGCGCTCCCGGCTCGCGTCCCAGAGATGCCCCATGACCGCCGCGTAGACCACGTCGGCGTTCTTCGGGTGGATCGCCAGGCGGGGGATGTCGCGCGAGTCGTCGAGGCCGAGGTGGGCGAAGGTGGCGCCGCCGTCGGTCGACTTGTAGACCCCGTCACCCCAGGTCGAGGAGTTGCGGCCGTTCCCCTCGCCGGTGCCAGCGTAGACGATCTTCGGGTCGCTCGGGGCGACCGCGACGCTGCCGATCGACAGGACCGGCTGGTCGTCGAAGACCGCCGTGAACGTCGTGGCGCCGTTCGTCGTCTTGAACAGACCGCCGGTGCCGGTACCGACGAAGAACTGGGACGGCTTGCCCGGGACCAGGGCGATCTCGCTGACGCGTCCGCCCATGTTCGCCGGGCCGATCGATCGCCAGGACAGAGGGCGCAACCACTCCGCCGCGACCGGACCGGCCTCCCCCGCAGCCGGAGCGGCCGCCGGCCTGCTCTTCGGCGCGGCGGAGGGCGGCGGCGTCCCGGGAACGGCGAGGATCAGGCACGCCAGGGCGAGCGGAAGCCGGCGATGGCCGGGGCGGAGACGAACGGGGACGACAGCGGACGACGGCATGGCAAGCCCTCCGGGATCTCGTGTCATGAGAGGCCGCGAAGGATAGGACTGCGGCGGGGGCGTCGTCAACCCGGCGTGCCGGCGCGTCGGATAGCCGAGGGGCAGGGGAGCGGGCCCGGCGCCGATCCACCGCGCAGCGGTTGCGCGCGCGGCCGTGCCCCGCGTCGCCGCCGGGCCCGCTCCCCGGATACTGGGGAAAGCCGCGATTCAGCGCTGGACGGGGCCCGGGGGCACCGGCGGCGGGGCCGTGACCGGGACGATGCACTGCGGCAGACGCCGGAGCGACTCCAGACCGAAAACGAGGCGCTGGCCGTCCTGGTATCCGCGTCCGTAGCGGCTGGCCGCATCGCCGCCGAAAGAGGCGGCGAGACGGGGCGGCGCCGGAGCGACCGTGGCGAAATCACGGCTCATGAGCGAGTCGCACTGTCCGAGGTCGACGGTGCGCATCGCCTCGATACCGGCGGCGAAGCCCTTGAGATAGTCGGGGTCACTGCTGACACGATCGGCGAGCCGCGAGGTCTCGTCGCGTGCCTTGTCGATGCGCGCCTCGATCGCCGCGTTGGCCTGCTGCGCCTTCCACGCGGCGTGCGCCGCGACGGTCCGATCGTAGTCGGCGGGGTACGCCTCGCGCCTCCGGTGATTCCAGGATTTCGCCTGCATCGCCTCTTCCTGGGTGTTGAAGCGCTTCACGATCGGCTGCAGGGCGGAGTCGACGGCGTCGGGATTGTCTTCCGAGATCAGCGACTTCGGCAGATCGATGTCGAGCTCGAGGAGGCAGCGGTTCTCGTTGAACAGCGTGAACGGCCCGTCCTGGTAGGACGTCAGGATCGGCTCGGGAAGACCGAGATAGACATCGACGCGGGCGCGCTTCACGTCGATCTTGCCGACCTGCGCCAGCTCGCCGGCCCGGAAGCGGAACCTGCCGCGGCTGTTGACGAGGGTCCCGCTGACGCTGTTGTTGGTGTGCGTCCCGCCGCAATCGGAGTAGCTGTCGACCGCGGTGATCACCCAGGCGCCGCGCCACCGCGACTCCAGCTTGCGCTCCAGTTCGGAGGCGAGGGCCGGCCGGAGCGCAGTCATCGTGACGAGAGCCACTGCCGATACCGCCAGCCGACTTTGCCTCATCGGACGCCCCTCCCGTTCCTCCGGTTTCCGATCATCCTGGCGGCGGGTTTCCCGCGGGAGTCCTGAGTCAGGAGCGGCCGCGGGCTCCGCCACGTGTCGAGGCATCAACGTAGGGTTCCCCAGGAGATTCGTCAACGTGCCTATCGTGGGTCGGTCCCGGCGCGTGACAGGTGTCAAAAATCCGTTGCTTCCCGCCACGGGGGCGGTATTCTTCCGGCCTATGAAGCACAGCCGCCGTGGGGGGGTCGCATGGACAGGCTCCCTGGCGAAGCTTGGGGCGGCGGCGGTCCTCTTGTTCTGCTCGCTGGTCCCCGTCCCGGCGGACGCCCAGACCACCGGTCCGGAGATCGTGCTCACGTTGCAGCACGGACCCGGTCCTCTCGACGTGACGCTGGTCTGGACGGGAGGCCAGCCGACCTACGAGATCTTCCGCTCGAGCGACCCGTTGGCGGTGTGTCGCTCCGACACACTGATCGGCGTCAGCGATATCCAGACCTGGATCGACACGGCCCCCGCCGGAACGGTCTTCTACAAGGTCCACAGCGCCTCGGCCGCCGAGCCGACGGAGATCTGCAACGGCGTGGACGACGATTGCAATGGCATCATCGACGACAACGTGACGAATTGCGATGCCGCCAGCTGCCAGGCCTGCATCAACGGCGCCTGCCGGTCGCGCTGCGGGCCGTGCGACGACTGCGTCGGCGGCGTGTGCCAGAGCCGCTGCGGCTCCTGCCAGACGTGCTTGAACGGGACCTGCGGTCCCTGTAACGCCGCCCAGTGCCAGGGCTGCGTGTCCGGCGTCTGCCAGAGCACGTGTGACAGCGCGCAGTGTCTGGCGTGCGCCGGCAACGGCACCTGCGCGACCACCTGCTCGGTGTGCGAGACCTGTCTCGGCGGGACCTGCCTGGACGCCTGCGATCGCGGCCAATGCCTGAGCTGCCAGTCAGGCACCTGTCGATCGTTCTGCGACCCGGTGTGTCAGACCTGCACGGCCCAGGGGTGCACCGACACCTGCGGTCCCTGCGAACGCTGCGTGAACGGCGCCTGCCAGAGCCGTTGCGACCCGAACGCCTGCGAGATCTGCGTCGACGGCATGTGCCGAAGCCGGTGCAACCCCGACGAGAGCTGCGCGGGCGGCGTGTGCGGGCCTCTCAGCACGGGCGCCCTGCGCCGCTGAGCGAGCCCCGGACGGCGGCCACCGGCCGCGCGGCCGCCCCCTCCTCTCCCCGCATGAGCCCGCCCGCGCCGGCCACACGCTCGCCGGGCATTCTCCAAAAAAATGCCGGCGGCCCCCGTTTTGATCGGCGGGAGCCGCCGGCGAGACGAACTCACGAGGACGAAGGCGGCCGAAAACGCCGCCGCCCGCGCCTCAGTTCACGATGATCTGGCTCGCCTCCCTCTCCGTCTTGGAGTCCCGATACATGAGCAGGAGCCCGGTCTGCGACGGGGACGCGGCGTCCCCGCCGGGAACGGCGCTGATCGCGAGCGTGCTGCTGCCGCCGGCCGGAACGCCCGCCGCCGGGATGCCCGACCCGAAGAAGCGCGGCGTGCCCAGCGTGTAGGTCATGCCCTGGATGGCGTCGGTCAGGGCCCCGGTGAAGTAGTTGTCGAAGGCGAACACCGAGAAGTTGAACTGCGTGCTCGGCGTCAGCCCGAGGGCCGACAGCGGCGCCGTCAGGATCGCGTTGGCCGAATCGAGATCGGCGTCGGTGAAGAAGAACGCCGTGGAGGTGTGGGTCGTGAGGTTGGCCACCGCCGTCACGTTCTGGCCCGTGGAGGCGAAGGTGCCGTTCTCGACGTTGAACACCACGAAGTCGAACACGCCGTCGTTGTTCGAGTCGATGTAGACGTCGAACTCGGCCGGGTAGTTCGGGTGCGCCCGCTGGCCGAAGGTGTTGACGGCGAACTGCACGCCGAAGTTGCCTCCGCCGATGCCGACCAGACGAGCGCCGACCGCGCGCAGATCGACGACCGCGAAGTTGTCTCCCGGGTTCGGCAGGAACTTGTTCGGGATCTTGCCGCTCGTCCCGAGGAGCGAGAAGACGTCGACGCGGCCGTCCACGGCGCCGCCGTTGCTCAGCGCCAGAGTGCCGGCGCCACCCGAAAGCGTGACGCTGCTGGACGCGGGAACATTCGCGGCCGCCCTGTGAGGCAGGACCTGCCAGGCCAGATGGACGCTGTCCGTGGCGTCGGCGATGCCGATGTAGCCGTCGAACTCGACGCCCTGCAGCCGGAAGCCGTCACCGCCGCGGCTGCCGCCGTTGAGCGTCCAGATCGGCAGCTTGCCGGGGTCGATCTTCAGCCTCACCTTGAAGGTGGCGTCGCCGCCGGCCCCCACCACGATGCTCGAGGGCGCCGTCAGGCTCACGGCCCCGCTCGCCGCGTCGTCGGCATAGCGGAACGAAGGCGTGACCGAGTAGGTGCGCGCGCTCGACCCGTAGTTGCGCACGTGGACCGTCTTGTTGAGGGTCGAGGGCGACGCCGCCACCTGGTATCCGAACGACAGGCTGCCGATCCCGTTGTCATCGTCCCAGGCCGCGGTCGTGCTGTTCGCGGCGCGGTCCACGCGCACCTCGCCGCCGCCGATCCGGGTGATCGGCGCCAGGACGCCGGGCTGCGTGGCCGGGTTGATGGTGATGTTGGTCTCGGCCGTGTTCATCAGGATCGATTTGAGCTCGGCCGGCGTGCGCGTCGGGTACTTCTGGATCAGGAGGGCCACCGAGCCGGTCACCATCGGGGCCGCGCCCGAGGTTCCGCCGAAGGCGGTGGCGCCGGTTCCGGAGCCGGCCAGGGCCGAGACCGAGGCACCGGGGGCGCCGATGTCCGGCTTGATCGCGTTGGCGCTGTAACTCGGGCCGCGCGACGACGTGCTGACCATGCTCATGACGAGCGGCGTGGTCACGGACGACGACAGCGTGGCGACCACCGGGGCCGCGATGTTGGTCTTGATCAGGGTCGAGGTGGCCTGCGTGATCACCAGGGTCGGCACGAAGGTGGTGCCGCCGCCGAACGAGAACGACACGGCGTCTCCCGGGGCCACCAGACCGATCAGGACGCCGACGGCGCCCGCGGCGGCGGCGCGGTTCACCTTCAGGCTGATGTTGCACGAGCCGCGGTCGATCAGGGCGATCTTGCCGGACGGATTGGCGAGGTACGGATCGCCGCCCGGCGGCACCGGAGGCGCGGAGCCGGCGGGGCAGCCGCGGCCGACGAAGGCGACCTGGCCCGAGAATCCGCCGTCCACCGGAGCCCAGTCCACCGTCGCGGTGTTCGAATAGGTGCCGGCGATGCTCGCGGGCGAGTTGATCACCAGAGGGAAGACGATGGCGCTCGGGACCTGCGTCTGCGCCACGCTGATCACCTCGGGCGTGGTCGCGGGCGAGCCGGCGATGTAAGGACGGTCGGAGGAGTTACCCGCCGAAGCCACGACCGCGACGCCGGCGCGGACCGCGTTGGCGCTGGCCTCGCTCAGGTCGTCCTCGGCCTGGCCGTAGGAGGAGCCGAGGGACATGTTGACCACGTCCACCGCGTCGGAGATGTCGCCGTCGCCGTTCGGGTCGAGGGCGAAGTCCATCCCCTCGAGCAGGGCGATGCCGCTGCACGACGTGGCCACGGCGCTGCAGACCTTCACGGCGTACAGGCTGGCGCCCGGTGCCACGCCCTTGTGGGAGGCGCCGTCGTTCCCGCCGATGATGTCGGCGACGTGCGTCCCGTGATCGCCGGCGCAGGGCGGCGCGATGGCGGCCGGCCCGCAACCGATCGGGTCGGGGTCCGGAACGACGCACGCCCGGGGAGTGCCGTTCGCGTTGAACCCGCAGCGCGCCGGGTCCGGTGTCGGCCAGACCTCACCGACGAAGTCGAACCCGCCGATCACCTTGGAGGTCGGGAACAGACCGTCGAGCGTGGTCGTGCGCGGGTCGGAGGTGCTGGTGCCATAGGCCGCCGTGTAGGCCGCCGCCGTGCCCGGTCCTCCGAAGAAGGCGTGCGTGTAATCGATCCCCGAGTCGAGAACGGCGACCCGGACGCCGGTGCCGTCGAAGCCGGCGGCCTGGACGGCCGCGGCGCCGATGTAGGGCACCGTCTCGCTCAGATCGAGCTGATAGTCGATGAGCGGCCGGATCGTCCGGACGCCCGGCAGGGCGGCGATCTCCTCGATCCGAGAGGCATCGACCGAGAGGACGACCGCGTTGAGCGCCTTGCCCACGCGACCCAGCTCGCGCCCCCCCATGCCGCGCACCTGTCCCATCAGCGCGTCCTGCTTCTGGGCCAGCTGACGCAGGTAGGCCTTCTGCTGTCCGGCGTTCAGCGCGCCGCCCACCTTCTTGAAGTTGCGGCCGTGGACGACGACCAGCGGAGCGTCGGACAGACCGACCACGATGTCCACCGTTCCCTTCGACCCCTTGAGACGCGGGTCGACGGAAACAGTCTGCGAGCCGCCCGAGACCGCAAGAGAAGAGACGTCGGTGAGGCGCGGGCCACCGGCCGCGGCGCCCGCCTGAGGCCTCTCGACGGCGATCGCCGCGACGACGAACAACAACGCGGACCCTACACGTACGATCCTTTTCATCGGACCCCCCTTTGAGCGTGTTGTGGGCCAAAAACAGAGGCGCCCCGACGCACGGCTACGTCGAGACGGTCGTTCCAATTGTGTTCGAGCACCCTAAGATTCCCCGAATTTCATTTTTCGTCAAGGGAAAATCGGCGTTTCGAATGCTTTTTTTCCCGGCGGGCCGGGAGGTCTGTCTCGATCGAGAGGCCATTTCGTCGCCCAACCGGTTGAAGCGACGAGCGTTCGACGCAAGGGGCCCGATCGATCACGCGGGCGGGAGTGCTAGCATGCGCGCATGCCACACCGCCTGCGAGCCGGCCGCCCGGCATGACCGATCGACCTGTTCTCTTCGCCGCGGCGTTCGTGCGTGCCCTGGCGACCGGGATGATCGGGGTCCTCATGGGTCTCTACCTCGCGCGGATCGAATTCGGCGCGGCGAGCATCGGGATGATCGTCGGGGCGGGGCTTTTGGGCTGCGCGGCGGCGGCGCTCCTGACCACCTGCTGCGGCGATCGGGCGGGCCGCCGGATGTTCCTCGTCGGACTGTCGCTGCTTTCGGCGGCGGGCGGGCTCGCCTTCGGTCTGACCACGAGCCCGTTCGCCGCCGGCGTGGCGTCCTTTCTCGGCATGGTCAACGGCATGGGCCGCGACCGCGGAGCGTCGCTCATCCTGGATCAGGCGATCCTCCCCGGGACGGTGGACGACGCGCATCGGACGCAGGCGTTCGCCTGGTACAACGTCCTGCAGGACATGGGCCACGCCCTCGGCGGGCTCCTGGCCGGCCTGCCGGCGCTGCTGCGCCGGGCGGGCGCGGCCGAGGTCGCGTCGTTCCGGCTGAGCGTCGCCCTCTACGCCGTCCTGCACCTGGTCTGCGCCGCCCTGTATCTGGCCCTGTCGAGCCGGGTGGAGCGGGTGGAGAGCGCGCCGCGGGCGCGCCTCTCGCCCCACGCCCGGCGCGTCCTGTGGCGCATCTCGTCGCTGTTCGCGCTCGACAGCCTGGCGGGGGGATTCCTGACCACGGCCCTCCTGAGCTTCTTCTTCTACGAGCGCTTCGGCGTGAGCGAGGGGCTCCTGGGCCCGCTGTTCTTCGGGGCGCGCCTTCTCAACGCCGCGTCCCACCTGCTCGCCGCGTGGCTGTCGCGCCGGTTCGGTCTGGTCAACACGATGGTGTTCACGCACATCCCGTCCAGCCTGCTGCTGATCACGGTCGCCTACGCGCCGAGCTTCCCGATCGCGGCGCTCCTGTTCCTGCTGCGCGAGGGTCTGGTCGAGATGGACGTGCCGACCCGGCAATCGTATGTCATGGCGATGGTGCGCCCGGAGGAGCGCACCCTGGCCTCGGGCGTGACCCACCTGGTGCGCGTCGCGGCCTGGTCGGTCGCCCCCGCCTTCGCGGGCTGGTTCATGGGCGGTCTGTCGCTGATGACGCCGCTGGTCATCGGCTCGGTGATGAAGGTCGGATACGACGCCCTGCTGTACGCCGCCTTCCGCGGCCTGCGGCCGCCCGAGGAGGTTTGACAGGACCCGCCCGCCGGAACGATAATTGAGACTGAGTTGCAACTAGCCGGCGTGTGGAGGAGCATCGCCCCGTGCCCGCGGTCGAGCGTTTCGCCCTGTATCTGTCGAAGAACCGTCTCAAGATGACGCGCGAGAGACGCGCTCTCCTGGAGCACGTCCTGTCGGTGCGCGGCCACTTCGACGTGGACGATCTGCTGCTGCGCCTGCGGCGCTCGGGGCACCGCGTGTCGCGCGCCACCCTGTACCGCAACCTGCCGCGTCTGGTCGACTCGGGCCTGATCCACAAGGTGGAGATGGCCCGTGGCCAGGCGCGCTACGAGCTGATGGTGGGGCGTCACCACCACGATCACATGGTCTGCCTCCGCTGCGGGGCGATCCTCGAGTTCGAGAGCCTCGAGGTCGAGCGCATCCAGAAGGAGGTCTGCCGGCGGAAGAGGTTCGTCATGACCGGCCACACCCACCAGATCCGCGGCTACTGCGAGTCCTGCGCCGGCGCCCGCCGCCGCAGCGGTGCCAGGACGGGCTGATGTTCGACGCGCTGGTGGTGACGCTGCGCGAAGGGATCGAGGCCGCCCTGGTCGCCGGCATCATCCTGATCTATCTGCGCAAGACCGGACGCGGGACGCTGGCGCGCTGGGTCTATCTCGGTCTTCTGGCCGGCGTCGCCGCCAGTCTCGCCTGCGCCGCCGTCTTCGCCGCCCTGGGAGTGCAGGAGGAGGCGTACGAGGGCTGGCTGATGCTCGGCGGAGCGATCCTGGTGGTGACGCTCGTCCTGTGGATGCGCCGCACCGCGCGGCGGATGAAGCAGACGATCGAGTCGAAGGTCGAGGCGATCGCCGCACGGGCGCCGGCGGGCGGCGGCGCGGCGGCCGCCGGTCTCTTCGGTCTCACCTTCGTCCTGATCCTGCGCGAGGGGATCGAGACGGTGCTGTTCCTGGCCGCTGTCGACCTGACGAGCGACGCCCTGCTCGCCTTCTTCGGCGGGCTGGCGGGGATCGCCCTGGCGGTGCTGTTCGGGGTGTCGTTCGTGCACGGGACGCTGCGTGTCGACCTGCACCGCTTCTTCAACGTGACCGCCATCGTCCTGTTCCTCCTGGCGGCGCAGCTCCTGATCGGCGGCCTGCACGAGCTCGGCGAGCGCGGCACGCTCCCGCTCGGGGCGCGGGAGATGAGCCTGATCGGGCCGATCGTCCGGAACAACATCATCCTCCTGGTGTCGCTCCTGGCCCTGCCGCTGATCGTGCTGCTCGTCCCCGGGCGCGCCGAGAGGCAGAGGGCCGACGAGGCGCGCGGGCTCGCCGGACCGGAGGGACGGCTCGCCCGGGCCGGGTTGCGGCGCGAGCGTCTCTGGAAGCGGACGTTCGCGGTCGCCGGCATCGCGACCATCGCCTCGCTGAGCGCGTCGTTCGCGTTCTCGCGCCTGCCGCGCGGCATCGACCCGCCGATCCTCCTGACGCCGGACTCGGGCGGTCTCGTGCGCCTGGCGAAGACCGATCTGGCGGACGGCGGGTTGCACCGTTACGGCGTCGAGGTGGGCGGCGTGGTGGTGCGCTTCCTCCTCAAGAAGTCGGGCGCCCGGCTCGTCCCGGTGTTCGACGCCTGCCAGGTGTGCGGCGCCCACGGCTACGCGGAGGTGAAGGGCCGGCTGGTCTGCCTCGCCTGCGCCGCCGACGTCAATCCGGCGACCCTCGGGGCCCGTGGCGGCTGCAACCCGATCCCTCTGCCGTTCGTGGACGAGGGGACCTCGATCGCCGTCGCCGTTCACGATCTGGAGTCGGAGGCGGCGGCGTTCCGCGCGGCGGCGTCGCGCCCGCCCTCCGACTGAGGCGAACGCCCCGTGTTCCTGCGTCTCGTCGGCCATTCGCTCCTGCGCCGCAGGCGGCGCAAGGCGGTCCTTCTGGCCGCCGTCGCCCTGGGCACGGCGGCCGCCGCCGCCCTCGCGGACATCGCCCTCGATGTCGGCGACCGGATGAGCCGCGAGCTCGATGCGTTCGGCGCCAATCTCGTGGTCCTGCCGGCCGGCGGAGCCGCGCCGGTCGTGGTCGGCGGGGAGGACGTGGCGGCTTTGCGTCTGCCCGCGTATCTGGATGCGGCGGCGCTGCCGGCGGTCCGGGAGAATTTCTGGAAGAACAACATCCTCGGATTCGCGCCGGTGCTGGACGTTCCGGCGCGCGTCGCCCCGGGAGGTCCCGCCGCCGGCGCCGGACGGGTCGTGCTGCTGCGCGGCACCTGGTTCGCGCGCGCGCTCCAGGAGCCGGACCCGCCGCTCTTCACCGGCGCCCGGAGCCTGAATCCGTACTGGAGGGTCGACGGCGCGTGGCCCCGTGAGCCCGAGGGGCCGCCCGCGGGCCCCTACGAGGCGGTGGCGGGGAGCGGGCTCGCCGCTTCCCTCGGTCTCCGGCCGGGCGACCGGCTGCCGATCGAGGTCGCCGGGCGTCCCGCATCCCTGCTGATCACCGGTGTCCTGCATGGCGGCGGTGAGGAGGACGATGCGATCCTGGCGCCGATCGAAGCCACCTGGCGGCTGTCGGGCGCCGAGGGTCGCGTGTCCCGCATCCTGGTGCGCGCGCTCACCACTCCCGAGTCGGCGGTGTACGACAGGCTGGGCGTGACCCCGAAGGATCTTCCCGCGAAGGAGTTCGAGCGCTGGACCTGCACGCCCTTTCCGTCGTCCATCGCCTACGAGCTGGAGCGAGCCCTGCCCGGCTCCGAGGCCCGCGTCATCCGCCGGGTTGCGGGGACCGAGGGGACCGTCCTGCGGCGTATCTCGTCGCTGATGACGGCGATCGCCCTCCTGGCGGCGCTCGCCTCGGCGCTGGCGGTGACCAGCGCCCTGACGACCAGCGTCCTGGAACGGCGGTCGGAGATCGGGCTGCTCAAGGCGATCGGCGCCGGCAATCCGCGCGTCGTCGGCCTGTTCCTGTCGGAGGCCGCGCTTTTCGGCCTCGCCGGCGGCCTGATCGGCGCAGGCCTGGGGGCGCTCGTGGCGCGCTTCATCTCGTCCTCGGTGTTCGGGGCGCCGGTGGTCATCCGGCCGCTGGCGATTCCGGTGGCGATCGCCGTCGCGCTTCTGATCACGATGGCCGGCGTGGTCGTGCCGACGCGCCGGATCCTGAGGCTGCGACCGTTCGAGGTGCTGCGTGGTCTCTGATGCCGCGTCCGGAGCGCGCCGCGAAGGCCGGCGGCGCGCCGGACTGCACGACGAGCCCGGCCGCTGGGCGACCTCGGCGCGTTTTCTCGTGCGCTCGCTCAATCTGCGCGGGCCGGCCTTCCTCCTGGCTCTTCTGGCCGTGACCGTCGGCGCGACGATGACCGCCACCGTGCTCAACCTGAAGATCGGCTTGAGAGAGAAGATGTCGCGCACGCTGCGCGACTACGGTCCCAATCTGCTGATCCTGCCGGCGAGCGGGGCGCCGGGCGGCGCCGCCGGGGAGCAGGCGACCCTGGAGGAGGCGACGCTCGCCGATCGGCGCGACCTGCCGGGCGCCGCCGCCCAGGCCGCCATGCTGCTCGCGGGGGGGACGGTCGACGGCCGGCCC
>CAYLND010000066.1:0-18671 GCA_964384905.1 uncultured Acidobacteriota bacterium | reverse complement strand
TACGGCGCGGCCGGGTCGCCGGGCGAGCAGTCCTCGCCGTTGAGATGACCGTCGAGGTCGCGGTCGGCCCCCAGGCGGACGCCCGAGCCGAGCGTGGCGCACAGGAACGTGATCGGACCCGACGCGTTCTGCCGCAGGGCGGCCGTCGCCACCGGCGCCTCGCCGGAGACATCCGTGGTCCACGACTCCCCGGTGCCGATGCCGCCGTTGAGGTAATAGGTCCGCAGCCGGCCGCCCTGGAGGGCGGACGCCACCAGCTCGCAGTGCCGGCTGGAGTCGGCCAGGTTCCCCAGCGCGATCAGGGACGCGAGCAGCTGCTCCTGCGGCGCCGTGCCGGTGGGTGGAGCACCGGCCGGGACGGTGACGTTCTTGCCGACGGACGGCTTGATGCCGGTCGGGAAGTGCATCAGGAAGAGGCTGAGATCGCGGACGTCCTGCGGCGTCAGCGTGAAGACCTGCGCGGAGAGGAAGGTCCCGAGGTCCGGGATCGAGCCGTCGTGGATGAAGCCGAAGCCCGTCTTCGAGTCGGGCGGGGTCGCGGTCCCCGGCGGTCCGAAGGTCGGTCCGAACTTCTCGTACAGGTTGCGCGTGTGCGGCACCTTGAGATCGCTGTGCGGGCTGCCGTCGGCGTTGCCGTTGAACAGCCCCGCCTTGGCGACGTCGGGGTCGCCCGGGTTGATGCCGCCGAGCTGGCCGTTGGCGGTCCCGAACGGCAGCGCGTGGCAGGCCGAGCAGGACTGGCCGGCGTCCGTGCTCCCGGTCAGGAAGAGCGTCTGCCCGGCCGTCGGATTGCCGGTGAACGGGTTGCCGGGGATCGTGACGGGCGCGTTCGGGATGGTGTCGTCGACGTTGCGGTACGGGTTCGGGGGGAAGGTGATGCCGAGCGCGAACTGACGGAACAGCTCCATCTGATCGGCCGGCAGGCCGGCCGGCTCGCCGTTGATCGGACCGATGTCGTGCGCCCCCAGGAGTCCGACGAACGCCTTGTTGAAGGCGTTCAGCGTCCCCCGGTCGCCCCGCCAGTGCAGCGGCTCGAGCATGCCGCGCAGCGTCTGGGTGGTCATCGGGCCCTTCTGCGGATCGAACCCGCGGTGCGCCGAGAACGGCGGCTGCGCCGGCACGGTCGTCGGCTGGTTGCCCTGCGGCACGATGAAGCGGACGTTGTCGCCCTGCGTGCCGTACGCGACGAACTTCCCCTGCGGGTTGCCGAGGTCCCACGCCAGCTCGTCCATGTTGCCGGAGACGTGACACGACGAGCAGGCGTTGTCGCCGTGGCCGGAGGTGTCGATTCCGTCGTACAGGAAGTGCCGGCCGTTCTTGATCGTGGCGCTGGAGGGATCGTGCAGCGCGATCGTGCCGATCGTGGCGAGCGCCGAGGCGTCCACCAGCGTGATGGAGTTGGAGAAGCGGTCCAGGACGTAGAGCCGGTTCAGATCCTCGCGCAGGGCGACGCCGGTCGGACCCTCGCCGACGACGACCGCGTCAGGCGTCCGGCGCGTGGAGCCGAAGATGCAGGCGCCGTAGTCCGGCCCCGGGCCGTCCAGACAGGCCTGGCTGACGCGGAACAGCTTGCGCGAGCCGATGGCGGTCAGGTAACCGAACGTCCCGGCCTGGTTCCAGACCATCATCCCGGGCTGCGAGAGGCTCGCCATCCGCTCCGGCAGGTTGGTCGCCGGGTCGCTCTGCCGGTCGATATGCCCGTTCAGGTCGACGACGCGCACCGCGTTGCCGGCGCCCGGGTCGACGATCGTCATCCGGTTGTCGACCACGTGCCCGCCGACGCCCTGCGGCATCTCGAAGCGCACGTTGTTGCGCGCCTCGGTGTTCGGCACGTAGATCCGGCCGTTCCCCGGATTGACCGAGATCTCGAACAGCGTGGTCCCGAGGTGATCGATCGTCCCGATCACTTTGGGAGTCACGGCATCGATCACGAACAGGTCGTGGTCGGGCAGGCGGAACGGCAGGCACATGCTCCAGTCCTGGCCGGCGTCGTCGCGCCATTTCTGCGTCGCCGCGTCCCACTTGACGATGAGACCGACCGGCGGGACGCCGCCGTTGGGCGGATCGGGCAGCGTCTGATCGCGGGTGATGCCGGGCGGCAGCGGCGGGTAGGCCGGGTGGGGCGCGCCGCAATCGATCGGGTTCAGGCCGAGCTGCTGAAGCCGGGTCGGATTGATGTTCGAGGTCCCCAGGATGACGTTGGCGTTGACCACCGTCGTCTGGTCGCCGGAGTTCAGCACGACCGCGTAGACCTTCGATCCGTCCCGCGACACCGCGAGGGCGCGCGTGTCGCTGCCGAAGAGATTGAGCGGGATGGGAGGGTTCGCGAGGTTCCCGAGGTCGAACGCCTTGACCGCGTCCTCCTGCGACACGGCGACGAAAGCGTGCCCTCCCGCGAACACGACGTCGGTCGGCTCGTCGCCGACCGCCAGCGTCCGGACCGTCGTCCCCAGCCCGAGGTCGACGATGCTGATCGTGTCGGACAGGTGGTTGACGACCCAGGCCTCGGTGTCGCTGCGCGGCGTGACGCTCACCGGCTCGAGCCCGACGGGGATCGAGGCGAGCGGCGCCAGGCCGCCGCCGGGAAGGACGGTGAACACCTCCAGGAGGGCGTCCGGCGTATTCACGACCAGGAGCTTGCCGCCGCCCGGCGTCAGGGCGATCGGATGCACCTGCGACGACTCGAAGTTGACGTACTGGGCCTGCGCCGGGCCGCAGGGGGCCAGGGCGAGCAGAAGCAGACAGATCGCCGGCCAAGCGAATCGCATCAGAGTCTCCCTCCGCCCGATTGAAAGCACGTCACCGAGCGTCTAAATTGTTGCCCGGCCATGGCATCCGGGCGACTCCGCGGGCCGATGGTGTGGCCCGGTCATCAGACTCCACCGCGAGGCTCGTACGAGAATGAACGCCCGGAATGTACGACATGTCGGCGCATGGAGCAACGGTCCATTCGTCGTCCTGGTCGCCGTCCTCCTGGGCTCCGCGGGAGCGCTCCCGCTCGCGGCCGGGCCCGCCGCCGACCCCTCGCGCCCCTCCTTTCCGGCCATCGCGACCATCCGCATCGTGCGCCAGGACGTCTTCGACCTGGACAACCCGGAAGAGCGCCACGCCCCGTACGTCCTGGCCGACCGGCTGCACGTCGAGACGCGCGAGACGGTCATCCGGCGCGAGCTCCTGTTCAAGGCGGGCGACCCCGCCGACCCGGACGTGCTGTACGAGTCGGAGCGCAACCTGAGACGGCTGCACTTCCTGCACGAGAACACCCGGATCGAGACGGTGCCGCGCGCCGACGGACGGGTGGACGTCGTGGTCCACACGCGCGACGTCTGGACCACCCGCCCCGCCGTGTCCTTCAAGAAGGAAGGGGATCGCACGACGGGTCGCTTCTCGTTCGTGGAAGACAACCTGCTCGGGCGCGGCAAGAGCGCCAGCCTCGACTTCAAGAAAGAGCTGGATCGCAACTCCGGGGGCGTCCAGTACTCCGACCCTCGCCTCTGGGGCTCGTGGTGGACGTCGAACGCCTCCTACTCCAGCCGATCGGACGGGCTTCTGTACGCGTTGGACGCCGAACGCCCGTTCTACTCCCTTCGGACCCGGCAGGCGGGCGGTGGCGGCGGGTCGCATTTCTCGCAGGTCGACACGCTTCAGCTCGACGGCGAGGACGCTCCCGGCTTCCGGCAGCGCCACACCGATTTCGAGGTCCACTACGGCAGGGCGCTGCGCACCGGATACGACACGGTGCGCCGGCTGGTCGTCCGTTTCCGCCTCCAGGACGACCTGTTCGCCGTGGAGCCGGGCGAGGCGCCGCTGTCGCCCCTGCCGCCGGTCGGCGGCGCCGAGTACGTCGCGCTGCCGGACGACCGGCGCTTCCGCGTCCTCGAGGCCGAATACCAGAGCGCCGCGGTGCGCTACGCGAGGGTGAGCTATCTCGACCGGTTCGACCGGTACCAGGACATCAACCTGGGAAACGACTGGGCGGTCTCGCTCGGGATCTCGCCCACCGCTCTGGGAGACGATCACAATCATGCCTTCATCACCGGCCGCCTCGACCGGTGGTTCCATTTCTCGCCGAACACCTACTCGCAGGGGGAGATCACGACCTCCGGCCGCTCTCTGGCCGGCGTCGGGCAGAACGTCGTCACGCAGGCGACCATGCGCCACTACTACGTCGGCCTGCCGCGTCAGACCCTGGTGGCGCACCTCGAGCAGCGATGGGGACACAATCTGGACGGCGACGCGCAGTTCCTCCTCGGCGCCGAGTCGGGGCTGCGCGGCTACGACAGCCGGCGCTTCGACGGGAACAAGAGATTGCTGCTCAACGTCGAGGACCGCGCCTACATCGTGTTCGACTGGCTGCACCTGGTCTCGGTCGCTTTCGCCGGCTTCGCCGACGCCGGGTTCGTCTGGCGCGCCGGCGAGAGCGAGGATCTCGGGGACATCGTGGGCGACGCCGGGATCGGACTGCGCTTCGACGTGACGCGCGGCGCCGGCGGCACGGTCATCCGGCTGGACTACGCCTACCCGCTCAATCCCCTCGGCCGCGAGGAGAACCCGCGGGGCGTGCTGTCGTTCACCGCGGGTCAGGCGTTCTGAACGGCCGTCGGCTAGGGGAAGCTGCTGATGTAGATGTGATCGACCTCGATCGACCCGAGAGTCTTGTCGCCGGGATCGGGCCCGAGGGCCGAGACGTCGGTCACCCGGATGAAGACGGTGCCGACAGGAGCCGTGGGGAGCACGGCGCTGACGTCGACGTCGCTATCGGTGGAGGGGAAGCTGCCGGGACCGATCGGCAGCGCGATCCAGTTGATGCCGTCGGACGAGTACCAGAAATAGCCGACGTCGTCGGTCGTGGGAAGGAATGCGTCGATGTGGAGCTCGACGCGCCATCCGGACGGAACCTGGAAGATCCAGCGATGATCGAGCCGGGTCTCCCCTCCTGTCTTGCGCTCGGTCAGGCGCTCCGTTTGATCGTCCTGGGTCGTCGTCTTCAGATAGGTCCCTGACCGGGACCCATAGACGCTCTGCTCGTCGATGGCGGTCACGCTGGCCGGCTGGAGTCCCTGACAGGCCCCCGCATCTCTGTTCACCTCCAGGGCCTCGGACGACGAGTAGCCGAGGGGGCCGAGGTAGGCGCACGCGCTGTTCCGACCCTGAACGAGGTAGAAGAACCCGTCGCCTCGCGGCGGCGTCTCCGCGTCGAAGAGATAGCTGCCGGTGACGGCGGAGGCGAGACAGGTCGCGAAGTCCACCGAGGTGAGCGACGAGAGTCTGCCCCGACTCACGAAATAATCGTTCGCCCACGGACCTCCGGACCACGAGACGGTCGCCGACCCCCCGGCCGCCGGATTGACGGAGAGCCAAGGCACCTCTCCGGCAATTCGGGCGTAATAATTCAGCGGCTGGCAGTCGCAGGCGTCGCCCGCCCCATCGTGATCGCTGTCCTGCTGGGACGCGTTCTTGAATCCGGGGCAGTTGTCGCACGGATTGCCGCTGCCATCACCATCGTCATCCACCTGAAGGGGGTTGAACGTGGTCGGGCAATTGTCGACGTCGCCGCACCGGCCATCGTGATCGACGTCATTGTCCGGATCCGCCGGGCAGCGGTCGACGCAATCGGGGATCAGGTCCCCGTCCGCATCGATCCCCTCGTCGACGCGGCCGTCACAGTCGTTGTCCACCTGGTCGCAGACCTCCGGCCGCCCCTGCACCGAGGGATCGGCGTCGTTGCAATCGCCGCCGAAGGGGGACGAGCCGTCGCCATCGCAGTCGGACTGTCGTGAGATCAGGAGGAGGCTGCCGAGATCGTTGAATCGTCCCTCGTCGTCCCGGGGATCCCCCGCGACCAGATCCGGGATGCCGTCGCCGTCCAGATCGCCCGGTGCCGCAATGGCCCCGGTGCCGAGATTGTCGTTCGCGGCGCCCTCGGGGTCGACGATCTTCCTGACGACGCTGCAATCGGCGGCGGAGAAGATGACCAGGGTTCCGGCCGCGGCGCCGGCGGCCGTCGTCTCGTTCGGCGCGCCGGCGACGATCTCCGGGACTCCGTCGCCGTTCATGTCCGGCGCGACCGCAATCGTCTGGCCCAGCGCCGCCCCGGCCGCGCCTCCGGGGTCGGCGCACCTGCGCAGCAACGCTCCGTCCGCGCCCGACAGGATGGCCACGCTTCCGGCGTCCACCCCTCGCGACGTGTCGACTCCCGGGGCGCCGACGGCGAACTCCGGGACTCCGTCCCCGGTGAGATCGGGAATGGACGCCAGAGACGTCCCGAAGTGATCGCCGGCCGCGCCCCCCGGGTCGCTCACCTTGCGGATCAGGGATCGATCGACGACCGAGAAGATCAGGACCGCGCCCGCATCGGCGCGACCGCCGACGTCCTCATAGGGCGAACCCGCGAGGATCTCGGGATGCCCGTCCCCGGTCGAGTCGCCCAGCATGGCGACGGCGCGGCCGAGCTCCTGTCCGGTCTGGCCGCCGATCGGATTGAGCGGATCGTCCAGACGGGCCACGAGCGAGCAGTTGGCCCCGGAAAAGACGAGAACCCTTCCGATCGACCGCTCCGGGAACGGGTACTTGTCCCGATCGGTCAGGGGCGCCCCCGTCACGATGTCGGGCACGCCGTCACCGGTGACATCGCCGATGCCCGCCACGGAGGAGCCGATGCTTCCTCTGTATCCCTCGTACGCGCCCTGGTTGTAGACCAGGAAGCTGTCATTGCCGCGGCAGATCAGCGAGCAGTCGGCCCCCGAAAGAACGATGACGCTGCCGGTCGACCCGAAGCCCTCCCCGGCCAGAATGTCGGGCACGCCGTCCCCGTTGACGTCGCCGATGGCGGCGAGAGGACCGCCGATATTGACGCCTCTGCAGAGCGGTGCCCGGCTGCGCCCCGAAAGGACGGCCACGGGGGGCCGGACGGCGAGATCGACGATGCCGTCCCGGTCCACGTCGCCGATGGCGGCGAGGTACAGCCCGAACTGCGCGCCCGCCACCGGGCCGGCCGGATCGAGGACCTTGCGGACCCCCCAGGCGGTCGCGAATCCTTCGTCGGTCAGCCCATCGCAATCGTCGTCCAGGTGATTGCAGATCTCCGGCGCGCCCGGATGCACCGCCGGGTCGTCGTCCCGGCAATCGCATGGCGCCGCGTAGCCGTCTCCGTCCGCATCGACCCCCTGGTCGACGCGTCCGTCGCAGTCGTCGTCGCGCCCGTTGCAGACCTCGATCGCTCCCGGATGAATCGAGGCGTCCCGGTCGTCGCAGTCCATGCAGACAGGGTACCCGTCTCCATCGTTGTCCTCGTCCACGGCGCCGTCGCAGTCGTCGTCGCGGCCGTTGCAGATCTCCGCCGCCCCGGGATGGATCGACGCGTCGCCGTCGTCGCAGTCGCCCCCGAAAGAGCCGACGCCGTCTCCATCGCAGTCGGATTCCCGCGCGAGCAGGACGATGCTCCCGGAATCGACGGCGCCGAGGTCGTCGGTGGGCGCCCCAGCGACGAGGTCCGGCAGGCGATCGCCCGTGATGTCTCCGACCACCGCGAGAGCCCGGTTGAGGGCAGGCAAGAAGCCATAGCGAGGCCTCCCGGCGCGCAGGTCCTCGGCGTGGATCAGGGCGCAGGTGGCGCCTGAGAAGATCGTCACGCGGCCGACGTCGAAACCGTCCTGCGTCCGCTGGTCCGAGGCGAGCGCGGCGAAGTCCGCCACGCCATCTCCATCCACGTCGCCGAACGACGCCAGCGCCGTTCCCAGATGGGCCCCGGGGAAGGCTCCGGGATCGACGCACTTGCGCAGCAGCGAGCCGTCCGAGCCCGAGACGACGAGAACGCTGCCGACGTCCGCCCCGCGGGCGCTGTCGTCCAGGTAGGCGCCGACCAGGAGATCGGGGACGGAGTCCCCGTTGACGTCCGGGAGCGCCGCCACCGCCGAGCCGAGGTGTTCCTGGCCGGTCACCGTCGGATCGCCCAGCCGCCGCACGATGCTGCCGTCCGCGCCCGAGAAGATCAGGGCGGCGCCGTCTCCGCCTTCGGCTCCTGCCAGGATCTCCGGGACGCCGTCACCGGTCAGATCGGGGACGGCGGCCACGGAGCTGCCCAGGGCGCTGCCCGCGACGCCCAGGGGATCGATCATGCGGCGCACGAAGGCGCAGTCTGCCCCCGAGAAGAGCACGACGCTTCCGGCTCCGCTCCCCTGCGAAGTGTTCGACCCCGGCGCGCCGGCCGCGAAATCAGGGACACCGTCCCCCGTGACGTCTCCGATCGCCGCCAGCGACTGACCGAGGCGGTGGCCGGAGTAGCCGGGGGGTCCGGGCGGCTCGGCGCATTTGCGCACGACGGTGCAGTCGGCGCCCGAGACGATGACGACCGATCCCTCGTAGTGGACGCTGGTCACGTCGCCCGCCGCACCGACGGCCAGGTCGGGAACCCCGTCCCCGGTCACGTCGCCGAGACCGGCGATCGCGGTCCCGAAATTGTCGTCACGCTCGCCGTTCGGGTCGGCCAGCTTGCAGATGACGGAGCCGTCGGATCCGGAGATGAGCACGCCGCTGCCGGCGTTGTACCCGCGGGCGGTGTCGTCGAAGGGCACACCGACCGCCAGGTCCGGCACCTGGTCGTGCGTCACGTCCCCGACGCCGGCCACCGCCGACCCGAAATACGCGTTGTCCTGAGGATCGACATCGCCCACTTTCCGGCGTCCCCACGTCCTTGCGAACCCCTCGTCAGTGCGACCGTCGCAGTTGTCGTCGCGGTTGTTGCAGATCTCCGGTATGTCCGCGAACCCTTCGTCGATCAGTCCGTCGCCATCGTTGTCGAGGCCGTCGCAAGTCTCCTGGTCGCAGGCGTCGCCTATGCCGTCGTGGTCCGTGTCGTTCTGGCCCGGGTTCGCTACGAGCGGACAGTTGTCGACGCAATCGGGCACGCCGTCGCCGTCGGCATCGAACCCTTCGTCCACCATTCCGTCGCAATCGTCGTCGCGGCCGTTGCAGACCTCCTGGGCTCCCGGGTGGACGGACGGGTTGCGGTCGTCGCAGTCGGCGCAGACCGGGAAGCCGTCGCCGTCCCCATCCTCGTCCGTGCTCCCGTCGCAATCGTTGTCCTTCCCGTCGCAGACCTCCACGGCGCCCGGGAAGCGGGACGGGTCGCCGTCGTCACAATCGCCCGCGGCCGGGACGACGCCGTCTCCGTCGCAATCGCTCTGGGACGAGAAGACGAGAACCGAGCCGCTGTCCAGCGCCGGCTCGTCATCGAAGGGGGACCCCACGGCCACTTCCGGCATGCCGTCGCCGTCGAGATCTCCGAGGACCGCGAGGCCGGAATAGCCGAGATTGTCGTTGGAGCCCGCCGCCGGGTCGGTGAGGCGTGTGATCACGGCGCAATCGCTGCCCGAGACCACGGCGACGCTGCCGGCCTGAGGGATCGCATTGGGAAAGACGCCCGGCGAGAAATACGGCTCGCCCGCAACGATGTCCGGCACACGGTCGCCGTTCAGATCGCGCACCGCCGCGATTCCGAAATTGCCCGACACGTCGCAGGTTCGCAGCAGAGCGCCGTCGGCTCCCGAGAACACCCCGATTCGATTATCCAGGCTCGCCAGAATGTCCGGCACGCCGTCGCCGGAGAGGTCGGCCGACGCCACGATGACGCTCGCGAAGGGCGGAGTCTGTCCACCAGGGGGGCCGAGCTTCGGATTGTCGATCTGACGGACGAGGCGCCCGTCGGACCCCGAAAAGATGAGAATCCGGCCCGCGAAATACACACCTCCGTAGCTCGACCGGGGCGCGCCCACGAGGACGTCGGGAACACCGTCTCGCGTCACATCCCCCGTGACGGCGACCACCCCCAGGCCAATCGAGCCGAGCGGATTGCTCAGGCGTCGCACGACGGCACAATCCGCACCGGAGAGAATCAGGGCGCTCGAGCTCGAGAGGGCCACAATCTCCGATCGGCCGTCTCCTGTCTGATCCGGCATCGAGGCGAGAGAGGCTCCGAGATGGTTTCCGGGGCCGCCTTGAGGATCCGTGCAGCCGCGCAGGAAGCTGCAGTCGGCGCCCGAGAAGAGGGTCACCCGGCCCGCGTCCGCCCCGAGAGGCGTGTCGGCGTTGGGCGAGCCGACGGCCAGATCGGGCACGCCGTCCCCGTCGAGATCCCCGACCCCCGCGATCGCGGCGGCGAAGTGATCGCCCGCGGCGGCCGCGGGATCGACGAGGCTGCAGATCACCGACCGGTCACGTCCCGACAGGAGCAGGAGGCCGCCGGCGTCGGCCTTCCCGGGGAGGTCTTTCCACCCGCTGCCTGCGGCGAAATCGGCAACACCGTCGTGATTCACGTCCCCGATCAGGGCGATGGTGGACCCGAAGAAATCGTCGGAGGCCTGCTGGGGATCGGTGATCTTGGTCGATGCGACGAGGATCGACGAGCCCTCGTCCGATCGCCCGTCGCAGTTGTCGTCGGCATGGTTGCACGCTTCGGGCGCGCCGGGGTGGACCGAGGGGCGGGTGTCGTCGCAATCGCACGGCGTGGCGTAGCCGTCACCGTCCAGGTCGGATCCCTCGTCCACGAGGCCGTCGCAGTCGTTGTCGAGACCGTCGCAGACTTCGGGGGCGCCGGGGAACCGCCGCGCGTCGGCGTCATCGCAGTCCTGACAGACGCCGACGCCGTCCCCGTCGCCGTCTTCGTCCACGGCCCCGTCGCAGTCGTTGTCCAGGCCGTCGCACACCTCCGGCGCCCCGGGGTGGATCGAGGGGCGGGTGTCGTCGCAATCTCCCGCCAGCCGGGTGAGGCCGTCGCCGTCGCAATCGGTCGCGACGCCAAGGACGAGCGCCAGGCCATACCCGAGAGCGTCTCTGGCGGGGACTCCGGCGACGACCTCGTCCGTTCCGTCTCCATCCAGGTCGCCCAGGGCGGCCACGGACGAGCCGAGTCTGTCGCCCGCCTTTCCATCCGGCAGGTACAGCCTCCGTACGATGGAGCAGTCCGCGCTCGAGATGAAGAACACCGCGCCTGTATCGAGGCCGTTCGGCCCGACAGCGCCCGGAACGCCGACCGCGAGGTCCGGCAGCCCGTCGCCCGTGAGGTCGCGCACGACGGCGAGCGCGCCGCCGAGGCCTTCGTAGGCCGCTGCGCCAGGATCGACGCAGCGGCGGACGATCGAGCCGTCCCGTCCGGAGAAGATCACCACGCTGCCAGCTCCGTTCAGAGGGACATCGCCGCCGGCTCCGACAGCGATCTCCGGCGTCCCGTCGCCCGTGACGTCGGCGAGGCCCAGGAAGGACGATCCGAGCCCGATACCCGCGGGATCGGTGAGACCCCGGACGAGGTCACCGCTGGCTCCGGAGAAGATGTCCACGCCCGTGGAACCGAGGGCTTGGGATGGATAGAAGGATGCGCCGAAGTCGGGTACGCCGTCGCCGGTCACGTCGCCGAGTGCCGCGACCGCGCGTCCGAGATAGAACTGGGATGGGTCGTGCGAGCGACGCAGGATGCTGCAGTCGGCGCCCGAAAAGACCACGACGGCGCCTCCGTTGGGCGACTCGGGCTCGCCGGCGACGATCTCGGGCACTCCGTCCCCAGTGAGGTCGCCTATCGCGGTCACGGACCAGCCGAGTCTCCCGTTGAGGCTCGCCGGATCGGTGCACACGCGCACCTGGGCGCAGGTGGCGCCCGAATAGACGATCACGGCTCCGGGCATCGAGAACTGGGGGCCCCGACGCGAGTCTCCCACGACCACATCCGGGATCGAATCGCCCGTCACGTCGCCGATTCCCGCCACCGAGTCACCGGGGCCCATGCCGCAGCGCACGGTGCGATCCCGTCCCGAATAGAGGATGAACCCCGACGTGAAGCCGCTGCCGGGAACGTCCGACGGCGGCAGAGTCGCCGGCCCGACGGCGATCTCCGGAAAGCCGTCACCGTCGGTGTCACCAATCTTCGCGACCTTGGTCCCGAAGTCCTGGCCGTACGAGTCGGGCGCGTTCAAGGGCAGCGCCACGAGGGACGCCGGGAACCCCTGGTCGATCCGTCCGTCACAATCGTCGTCCACCCCGTTGCAGGCTTCGGTGCCGTTCGGGTGGACCGCGGGATTCCGATCGTCGCAGTCACCGCACACGAGACCATGGGCGTTGCAGCCGGAGACCGTGCAATCGGCGTATCCGTCCGCATCGACGTCGGGACAAGGGAGCGCCTGCGGCACCAGCCGGGGGCTCGTGCCGGGCACGCCACTCCCCAGGTGCGCCGCGGCGAGGGAGGCAAGCAGGAGGGCGGCGGCGAAAATCACCGAGCCTGCGATCGCTCGCCGGATGCGGCCCTTGGCGTTCGCGGCAGGGAATCTGCGAGAACCTGAGCCCGAGACACATCCAGGGAATGCCGTCATGAATGTCTCGCAGGTCCGAAGGGTTTATGCACTCAGCATATACCCCCGGTCCGACGGTCCGTCAACTGGAATCTCCGGGTGACGTGTCGGGTCGTTCACCGCGGGTCAGGCGTTCTGAACGGAGCGCGGCGGCGACTTCCGCAGCACGAAGATCGTCTCGTTCTTCCTCTTGAAGGTCAGCTCGATCTCGAACCCGAGCATCGCCCTCAGCTCGCAGACGAGCTGGAACTGCTCGGCCTGGTTCCAGACGTGGTAATGGATGTGGCAGTCGATCCCGAGCAGCTCGTCGATCTTCCCGTTCACCGAGGCGTCGTCGGAGATCCCCTCGACCACGCGCACCCACTCCTCCAGGTGCTGGCGCCGGGACCAGGACGGTCCCTCGCGGTCGTCGCGCAGGAGATGCTCGAACGCGGTGCTCGGACGATCCCGATCGAAGGTGTAGCGCTTGTCGGGAATGGCGAGATACAGGACGCCCCCCGCCCGGAGAACGCGGATCATGTTGCGCACGGCGCCGATCGGATTCTGGCAGTGCTCGATGAAATGATTCGCGATGACGAAATCCTGCGAGCCGTCCGGCACCCGATCCAGGCGCTCGCCGTCGTCCAGGATGTCGACGCCGACCAGCCGCTTCGTGCTCACGTCCGAAAAACGCCGCCGGGCCTCGTCGGCCGGAATGTTGTCCACGTAGCGCACCGTGCAGCCCCGGGGCACCTTCAGGGGGTTGTGCAGCGCGCCAATCTCGAGTCCTTCGCCGGAGAGATAGGCCGCCCCGATGTTGTCCCGGTCGATCCTCAGGAAACGCCCGAACAGACGGTTGAACCGCTTCGAGACGCTGCGGCCGAGCTTGCCGACGATCGAGGCTTTCATCGACGAGCCGCCGCGGCGACCAGGCGCCGCACCAGCCGGGCCTTCCAGGGCGGCTCGTGCAGGTCGTAGTAGCGCGCCAGGGACTCGTACATCTCGTGCTTCCGCCGCTCCTCGGGCAGCTGCCGGACGCTGGCCCCGCCGTGGTGCACGACCGACAGGTCGTACAGCACGCGCACCTCGAGCCCGGCGTCCCAGACGCGCCGCGACAGATCGACGTCGTTGAAGAACAGCGGAAAGCGCTCGTCGAACAGCCCCCCGATGCGCTCCACCGTGGAGCGCGCGATCGCCAGGCAGGCGGCGGCCGCCTGATCGACCACCGCCACGCCGCGCCGGCGCCGCGTCCGCAGATGGTAGCGCCGCCGGTTCAGGCCGAGCAGGAGCACGCGATCGACGAAGCGTCCCGCGCGCGTCCAGAGGCTGAGCACGATCGGCAGGGTCGGGAAGGTCCGGTGCAGGCCCTGCGGGACGCCGTCGGTCCCCACCAGGCGGCAGGAGACGATGCCGACCCGTGGATCGCCGCGCAGATGGTCGATCAGGCCGCGCAGGGCGACCCGGTTCAGGACGATGTCCGGATTGAGCACCAGCAGGAGGTCGCCGCGCGAGAGCGCGTACGCCTGGTTGTTGCCGCGCGCGAACCCCTCGTTGATCGCGTTGGCGACGAGACGCACGCGCGCATCGTCCCCGAACTCCGCGCGCACCATGTCGGCGCTGCCGTCGGACGAGGCGTTGTCGACGACGATCACCTCGGCGCGCATCGCGTCGACGGACTGGAGCGCCGACCTCAGGCCGTCGCGCAGCAGGTCGCGCGTGTTCCACGAGACCACCAGGATCGACAGCTCCGGGGAGACCATTCAAACCCTGCGACCGACATAGATCAGGTGGGGGGTGGACTCGGGCGCCCGCGCCGGGCCCAGGATGCGGCGCAGGGACCGCTTGAGCCGGCGCAGGGGTCGCCGTCTCGTGCCCTGGCGAAACCGGGTCGCGCGGCAGACCAGCGTCTCGAAGCCGCACTCATGCATGGTGCGGGTCAGCGTGGCGGCGTCGAAGCGCCGCATGTGCTGCCAGCGGTGGAACACGCAGCCGCACTCGGGGCACATCTGGCTCTCCGCCTCCATGCGCTCCTCGTTCGGCGTGGTGACCACCGCGATGCCGCGGGGGACGAGAAGGCGGTGGATCTCCCGGATCGCCGGCCGCAGGTCCGCCTCGAACAGATGCTCGACCACCTCGATGCACAGGACGACGTCGTAGGAGGACTCCGGCAGCGGCGTCGGCACGCGCTCCGCCCTGATCACCCCCTCGAAGGACGGATAAGCCCGGAGACGCTCCCCCGCCTCGCGCACCGATCGCTCGGAGAACTCCACGCCGGAGGCGCGGATGTCCTTCTCCAGCAGGCGCTCCAGCATGAAACCGGGTCCGCAGCCGAAGTCCAGGACCCGCCGCCCGCGCAGCTCCACGGTCTCCCCGACCGCGGCGAGGATCGACGCTCCCGAGTGCTTGCTGAAATAATGATCCTTGTAGGCGGGATTGGAGGCGTAGTAATCCCACAGGCGCCCCACGCGTATCGGCGTCCACTCGATCGCGTGCGGCTCGAACGGCCCGCGCGTGTCGGTCGTCATCGACGCGACCCCAGCACCTCGTCGATCGCCTCCGTCCAGCCCGCGAGGTAGTGACGGATGTGGAAGCGCTCCCGGGCCATCTCCTGCCCGGCGCGCCCCAGTTTACGGCAAAGACCCGGGTCGTCGCACAGCGCCCGAAGGCGCTCGCGGAGCGTCGGGGCGTCGTCGGTGCAGAACCCGGTCACGCCGTCCTCCAGCCACGAATCCACGTCGTGGTGGCGCGTGGTCACGAGGGCGAGCCCGCAGAACAGGGCTTCCAGGCGGCTGCGCGGCATCGGGCTGCAGCGGGTGGGATTCAGATAGATGGAATAACGCGCGATCAGGTCGCGGTAGGCGCGGAAGCGGTCGAGGGCGTAGCCCTCGGCGATCCGGCGCCGCCAGCGGCCGGCGACGCGCGCTTCGTCGTTCCTGCCGAAAAGGAATCCGGCGGCGTTCCACGGCAGGCGCCACGGACTCCCGGCCCCCGCGGGCGTGACGGCGCGAAACTCCCTCGCCGGATCCTTTCCCAGGTAGTCGCACGGCAGATCCGCCGTCACCTGCCGATAGAGCCGGTAGCCTTGATACACCGGCTTGCGCCGCAGGGAGTTGACGATGGTCAGCGCCTTGCGCTCGTACGTCGTCGAAGGGTACTCCTCCGGATCCAGGCCGTGCCAGATGGTGCGCGAGCGCGGGAACCGCCAGTCGCGGCCCGCCTGGCGGGAGTTGGTGACGACCAGGGCCCGCTCCCCCACGAGAGCGACGATGGCGCGCCGTTTCTCCTCGTCGATGACCACGGGGCGCGGCTCCCCGTCGTCTTCGACCGGCCGGAAGGGCGCGGGGCCGTGGCAGATGGCGATGATCGGCGCCCGCAATCGCTCGAGCAGGGGGCGGAACGGGTACGGCATGGAGGGAGAAGGCTCGAGCACCTCCTCGTCGAAGTGCAGGATCGCCAGGTCGAACGCCCGACCGTCGCCGATGGTCGCCGCCTGCCGGAACGAGACGTTGGGCCGGAGGGGTCGCGACTTGAAGTTCCAGCGCCGGAACCCCTCGCCGGTCAGCAGGAAGAAATCGTGCGGCAGGCGGTGCAACTCGTACTGGTGGCCGACATGCCAGGCGTAATTGAGGATCTTGAGCCGCATCAGGCCATCGGCGCCGGATGCCGGGCCGCGACGGGGCGGGGCGCCTCGCGCGACGCGTCCAGGAAGACACGGCAGAAGCGCTCGAAGCAGAACGCCATCCAGACCGGAAAGGCCTGGGCGCGGTCGCCCGCGATCAGGCGGTCGAGGCGATCCCGCACGGCGGCGGGGTCGAGGAGCCCGCGGCCGGCGAAGGCGGGGCTCCCGAAGGTCTCCTCGGCCCGGCCGCGCAGAGGGCCTCTCAGGAAATCCGCGAACGGGACCGGAAACCCGACCTTCTCGCGGCCCAGGATCCGTGCCGGGACGAGCCCCCGCGCCGCCGCGCGCAGAAGTGGCTTGGTCAGAAGCCGGGGGCGATGGAACAGCCGGCGCGCGGTCCGCGGCAGGTGCGCGCCATCGGGCAGGCTGAAGACGAACCGCATCAGATCGACGTCCAGGTACGGGACGCGCGTCTCGATCGAGGCCGCCATGCTCATGGTGTCCGCCTTCATCAGGAGATTGTCGGGCATCCAGGTCTCGAGGTCGGTGCGCAGCATGCGCTTCAGGAAGGTGCCTTCCCGGGCGCCGAGGGCGTCGCGGACGATGGCGAGGGGATCGTGCCGCTCGAGATCCCGCCGCACCTCCTTGCGGAGGAGCGCCCGGTTCGCGTCGCCGAAGTAGCGGCTGCCGGCGATGAACGCCTCGATGGCGGCGTCAGGGCCGCGCTCCTCCTGAGCCTGGAGGGCCTTGGCGTACTGCGAGTAGCCGAGGAAGACCTCGTCCCCGCCCTCGCCCGACAGCACCACCGTCACTGACTCCTTGGCCCGGCGCGACAGGAGCATCACCGGAAGCGAGGCCGGATCCGCCATCGGCTGGTCGATGAACCAGACGTAGTCGTCGAGCGCCGCCGCGTAGTCGTCCTCGCCCAGGAGCACCTCCGTGTGCTCCGTGCCGAGGGCCTTCGCGACCTGACGCGAGTACGTGAACTCCTGGAACTTCGGGTCCCGGAAGCCGATGCTGAAGGTCCGGACCGGCGCCCCGTCCGGCCGGTGCCGCATCATCAGCGCCACGAGGAGGCTGGAGTCGATGCCGCCGCTGAGAAAGGCGCCGACCGGGACGTCGGATCTCAGCTGCAGGCGGACCGAGTCCTCCAGCCGCCGGCGGGTCTCCGGGGCCGGCTCGGCGAGGTCTGCGCCGGCGTCGATCCCCAGCCGCCAGTACCGCCGCAGCTCCAGGGAGCCGCCGCGGTAGATCGCCACGTGGCCCGGGAGCAGCTTGCGAACCGTCCGGAAGATCGTGCGTTCCCCGGGGATGTAGCGATAGCAGAGGAACAGGTCGAGGGCCTGCGGATCGAGGCCGTCCTCGATCCCGGCCGCGAGGAGCGCCTTGACCTCCGAGGCGAACAGCAGCCGGTCGGGCTCGACGACGTAGTACAGCGGCTTGATCCCGATCTGATCGCGCGCCAGGAAGACCGAACGCGTCGTCCGATCGTAGAGGGCGAACGCGAACATGCCGCGCAGCCGCTCGACGCAGGCCGCGCCCTCCTCCTCGTACAGGTGCAGGATCACCTCGGTGTCGGACTCGGTCGTGAACCGATGCCCCCGCCGCACCAGCCCCGGACGCAGCTCGCGGTAGTTGTAGATCTCGCCGTTGAACACGATGGCCCGGGTGCGATCCTCGTTCCATATCGGCTGGTGCCCGCCGGCCACGTCGATGATCGACAGGCGCTTCACGCCGAGCGCCGCGGGGCCGTCGACGAGCGCGCCGGAGTCGTCGGGGCCCCGGTGATGGATGCGGGCGCACATCCTCTCCAGGAGCGCCCCGTCCGCGGGACGATCGGGGTCGCGCCACACCAGCCCGGCGATGCCGCACATTCAGACCTCCTGCCGCGCGGCGATCTTCCTGAGGATGAACAGGACCTCGTTGTCCCGCTTGAACATCAGCTCGACGTCGAACGGCCACATCCGCCGCAGCGCCCCGATCAGCTCGATGAGCTCGGCCTGCGTCCAGACGTGGAAGTGGATCGGGGCCCCCTTCGCCATCAGATCCTCGGCGGCGCGCGACGCGCGCTCCCGGTCCTCGATCCTGTCGACCAGCCGCGTCCACTCCTCGAAGTGCTGCCGGCGCGACCAGGCCGGACCTTCCTGATAGTCGCGCATCAGGTGCTCGATCGGCGTCACCGGACGATCCCGATCGAAGGTGTAGCGCTTGTCGGGGATCGCCAGGTACAGGACGCCGCCGTCCCGCAGCACCCGGAGCATGTTGCGCAGGGCCCGGATCGGGTCCTCGCAGTGCTCGATGAAGTGGTTGGCGATCACGAAATCCTGGGTGCCGTCCGCCACGGTCGCGAGCGTGGTGCCGTCGTCCAGGATGTCGACCGGGACGAGCTCCTTGCGGGCGAGCTCGGGGTACTCCTGGCGCAGCTCGGCGACGCCCACGCGGTCCAGGTACCGGACGCGCGCCGTCTTCGGAACCTTCAGCGGGTTGTGCAGCGCCCCGATCTCGATCCCGTCTCCGCGCAGGTAGGCGCCGGCGATCGTCTTGCGGCGCAGCATCTCTTCCGGATTCACCGGAGCCCCGAGGAGCCGGCGGGTGCGCTTGCGCAGGCTCCTGGCGACCTTGTCGATCATCTCCGAGCCGCTCTCACGTACAGGATGTGCGCTCCTCGCGGCTCTCTGTAGCACGCGCGCTCCGGGACTGTCAAACGTATCGCGCGTCCGCCCGCGGACGGCCGGCCG
>CAYLND010000065.1:6718-18703 GCA_964384905.1 uncultured Acidobacteriota bacterium | reverse complement strand
GGCCGCCGCGGCGACCCCCGCGGCGAGGAGCGACAGCACCCGGGCCGACCGCCCGGCGTCGTGACCGCTCAGGGCGCTCGCCAGGGCGACCGCCCCGATCCAGATCCCGCCGCTGGCGCCTTCGATGCGCTCGCCGGCGTTGAACACCGGGCCGCGACCGGCGGCGAGGTTGGCGGCGTAGCGGAACTGGATGTAGGCGTCGTCCACCAGACCGTCGCACGCCACGCCGAGGGCCAGCGCCGCGGCGATCGCCAGGACCGTCGCGACCAGGGGCCGCCTGTCCAGAAGAAGAAGCGCCGCGGCGAGGAGGAGAGCCGCCGCCACCCACCACGCGAGCGGCGGTCCGCAGCGCTCGAGGAGGGTCGCCACCGGCGCCGCGTGGTGCTCCCAGCCCGGCGGGAGGGCAACCGTCTGCATGGTACAGAAGTGTAACCGGCTTGCCCCTCCGCCCGGGCGTCCTTATGTTTCAGTCGCCTCGAGAGGGTTGTCCTTGAACCACTGGATCCGCCCCGTCCTCGCCGGAATCATCGCGGTCCTCGTGTGCCTGCTCGGCGTCGCCTGGCTCGCATGGACCGAGGACGACTTCCGCCGCCAGGATCTGGAGCGCGAGACCCAGGTGGTGGGGCACCAGTGCTCCACCCGCCTGCGCAACACCCTCGAGAAGAACCTGATCGCGATGGGCCAGATGGCCAACTTCTACGTGAACAGCGAAAAGGTCAGCGATGCCGAGTTCCAGAGCTTCGGCGCCCTCACCCTCAAGCAGATCCCGTCCTGCATGAGAGTCAGCTGGGTCGATGCGTCGCTGCACATCGCCAACGTCCATCCCCTCGAGCCGAACCGGGCCATGATCGGCGTCGACACCCGGATCAACGCCGCCGGCTACGCCACGGTCGTCGAGGCGATGCGCTCGAAGGAGCCGCGGTTCTCGCCGCCCCTGACGCTGCTCGACGGACTACGCGGCTTCCTGCTCGCGGTGCCGGTGCACAAGAAAGGGCGGCTCGAGGGCGAGGTGATCGGCACCTTCCGCGGCTCCGATTTCATCGCCACGCTGCGGCTGCCGGCCGTCCTCGAGCGCTACGACGAGCTCGTTCTCGACGCGGGCGCCTCGCTTCTGCCCGGTCCCGTGCCCGAGCTGGTCGCCGCCGATGGACGCCCCGCCGTGGCGCGCACCTTCTCGCTGGCCGGCGTCCCCTGGGAGGTGCGCGTCGCCCCGCGCATCGAGGTGGTCGACGATCGCCTGCACTCGGGGCGCGCCGGTTTCTGGACCCTGGGCCTCCTTCTGGCCGCGCTGGCGGGGGGCGGCGTCGGCATGGGGGTCCACCTCGCCTCCGGCATGGCGCGCCGCGTCCGGACGCAGGACGCCGCCCTGCGCGAGACCCGCCAGCGGCTGGACGGGGCCAAGCAGCAGCTGATGCAGGCCGAGAAGCTGAAGGCGCTCGGAGAGCTTCTCGCCGGCGTCGCGCACGAGATCAACAACCCGCTCGCCAGCATCATGGGGTACCTGCAGCTCATCCTCGCCCGCGAGCCGCCGCCCGAATTGAAGCGGCGCATCGAGACGGTCTACGCCGAGGCCGAGAGGATGGCCCGGATCATGAAGAACCTCCTGACCTTCGGGCGCAAGCACACCCCCGAGAAGAGATTTCTCGGCCTGAACGGCATCATCGAGAAGACCCTCGAGCTCAAGGCGTACCACTTCAAGGTGAGCCACATCCGGGTGGAGACCGACCTGGCGCGCGATCTGCCGATGACCATGCTCGACTTCAACCAGATCCAGCAGGTCGTGGTGAACCTCCTCGGCAACGCCGAGCACGCCATGGCGGAGCATGCCCACGGCGGCACGCTGACGATCGCCACGCGCGCGGCGAACGGGCGTCTCGAGGCGCGCTTCTCCGACACAGGGCCCGGCATCCCGCCCGAGGTCGAGCCGCACATCTTCGAGCCGTTCTTCACGACCAAGAAGGAAGGCAAGGGGACCGGCCTGGGGCTGTCGATCTGCTTCGGCATCATGCAGGAGCACGGCGGCGGCATCCGGGTCGACAGCCGGCCCGGTCGTGGAGCGACCTTCATCCTCGACTTCCCGATCCTGACGCCCCCGCCGATCGAGACGCGGCCGTCCGCGGCGTCCCCGACCGGCGAGGCAACGGGCGGCCGGCGGGGTCTGCGCATCCTGGTCGTGGACGACGAGCTGGCGGTGAGCGGCTTCATGGTCGAGCTGCTGACGGCGCGCGGCCACCGGGTCAACACCGCCGCCGACGTGCCCGAGGCGCTGCAGAAGATCGCGCGCGAGGATCTCGACCTGATCATCTCCGACATGAAGATGCCGAGCGGCACCGGCCGCGACGTCTACCGGGCCGCGATGGAGAAGGCGCCGGCCATGGCGCGGCGCTTCATCTTCATCACCGGCAACGGGACCAGCGAGGAGACGCTGAGGTTCGTGAAGGAGACCGGCGTCCCGATCCTCGAGAAGCCGTGCACCGTCGGCGAGATCGAGCGGGCGATCGCGCGCGCCACCGCCGAGGAGGAGGCCGCGCCGGCGCCGGAGGTCAAACCGGCGTAGAGGTCTTCCGGGGTGGATTGAAGAACGGCAGATCGACCACCGTCGCGCCGGCCCGCAGGCGCACCGCCTCGACGGTCAGCTCCATCTCCAGGCGCGCGCCCTTCGAGGCGCTTTCCGACGACAGGCTGGCCAGCGCGATCATCTTCTTGAGAAGCGGCGACCAGGTCGACGAGGTTGCCTTCCCGACCTGCCGGCCGCCGGCGTAGACCGGCACCGCCGTGCGCGATGCGGTGCTCGGCACCGACGGCGTCAGCCCGAACTCCTCGAAGCGCTTCTCGACCTCCGTCCAGTCGATCTCCAGACCGACCAGCCGGCGTTTCGGCCCGCGCCGGCTCTCCTCGGCCAGCGCCCGGCGCCCGATGAAGTTCTCCTTCTCGAGGTGCACCAGACGCCCCAGCCCGATCTCGTACGGCGAGTATCTCTGCGACTCGATGACCGCCTTCTTGCTGCTGTTGTAGTCGACCTCGATCAGGATGAGCCCGGCCTCGATGCGCGCCACGTCGAGCGCCAGCATCCCGGTCGGATGGATGTCGAACGGCCGCCCGTTCTCCATCAGCGCGTCCCAGACCTTCACCGCGTCGCCCCATGGGATCCAGATCTCGTACCCCAGATCGCCCGTGTACCCCGTGCGCGAGATCTCGACCGGCACTCCCGCGATCGACCCTTGGACGACCCGGAAGTACTTCAGGTTCGCGACGTCCGCCTGCGCGATTTTCTTCAGCAGCCCGCCCGAGGTCGGCCCCTGCAGCGCCAGCGCCGCCGTCTTCTCCGACACGTCGTCGATGGCGACGTCCATCCCGAGCGCGTTGATCCGCAGCCAGCGCAGGTTCGGGTCGGCCGCCGTCATCCGGAAGGTCGTCTCCCCCAGCCGCGACACCGTCCCGTCGTCGATGACCTTCCCCTCCTCGTCGCACCACGGCGTGTACAGAACCTGCCCCACGGCCATCTTCGACACGTCGCGCGTGATCACCCGGTTCAGAAGCTTCGCCGCGTCTCGCCCGGCGATCAGGTACTTGAACAGCGGTGAGATGTCGATCAGCGCGCACGCGTTGCGGATCGCGTTGTACTCGTGCTCGTGGTGCATCTCGTACACGCTGACGCAGTAGTACCCCGACCACTCGCGATAGTTGAGGCTCTCGCACAGCCTGAGCGTCCTGTCATGCACCGCTGTCCCGATCGGCACGCCCTGTACCTCCGCGTTCCGCTGTCCGTTCCTGCGCGCGAAGCGTGAATCTTAGCCCAGGGGCCGCGTCGGCCGCAATCCGCGCTGTTGCGCGCCATGAAATCGTCGAGTTTCGTGCTTGCGTGGAGCGCAGGCGTTCCGTAGAATGAGCCGCCCCGGAATTTCACATGTCGCGGCGCCGGTTCAGATACTGAGAAGGACTGCCATGCCACAGAAGTACGACGCGATCATCGTCGGCGGCGGCCACAACGGCCTGGTGAATGCCGCGTATCTCCAAAGAGCCGGGAAGAAGGTCCTGGTCCTCGAGCGCCGTCACGTCCTGGGGGGCGCCGCGGTCACGGAGGAGATCTTCCCCGGCTTCAAGTTCAGCGTCTGCTCGTACGTCGTGTCGCTGCTCCGCCCCGAGATCATCCGCGAGCTCGACCTGCCGCGTCATGGCCTGGAAATCCTGCCTCTCGACGGCACCTTCACGCCGGCGGTCGACGGCGACAGGTACCTGTGGCGCGTCAACGACCACGCCAAGACGATGCGCGAGATCCGGCGCCACTCGCGCGCCGACGCCGACGCCTACGAGGAATTCGGCAAGGCGATGGTGCAGATGTGCCGCTTCGTCAAGCCGATCCTGAGCATGACGCCGCCCGACCCGACGACGCTCAACCCGCGGGACCTCATGAAGCTTCTGTTTCTTGGCCGGCGTTTCCAGGCGCTGTCGAGCGAGGACAAATACAACCAGGTCCAGCTCATGACCATGAGCGCCATCGACTTCCTCGACCAGTGGTTCGAGACCGACATCCTGAAGGCGACGATGTCAGCGTCGGGCATCATCGGCACCTTCCTCGGCGTGCGCTCCCCCGGCACGGCGTACGTCCTGCTGCACCACTACATGGGGGAGATCGACGGCGCCTTCCGCTCGTGGGGCTTCGCGCGCGGCGGCACCGGCGCCATCAGCAACGCCATCGCCGGCGCGGCGCTCGAGGCGGGCGTCGAAATCCGCACCAAGGCCGGCATCCAGAAGATCCTGGTCAGGAACGGCAAGGCGACCGGCGTCGTCCTGGAGAACGGTGACGAGATCCTGGCCGATGTCATCTCCTCGAGCGTCGACCCGAACCGGACGTTCCTGAAGCTGGTCGGTCCCGAAAACCTGCCGCCCGACTTCGTCGAGGAAGTCCGCCGCTACAAGTTCCGCGGCTCGAGCGGCAAGGTCAACCTGGCGCTCGACGCCCTGCCCGACTTCACCTGCATCCCCGGCCCGGGCGCGCACCTGCGCGGCGCCATCTCGATCTCGCCCACCGTCGAGTACATGGAGCGGGCGTACGACGAGGCGAAGTACGGCGTCTACTCCAGTCGCCCGTACGTCGACATGGTGATCCCGTCCCTGACCGATCCGTCGGTCGCGCCGCCCGGCAAGCACATCCTGTCGTGCTTCGTGCAGTACGCCCCGTTCAAATTGAAGGAGGGGCCGGAGGCGTGGAACCAGAAGCGGGACGCGTTCGGCGACACGGTCGTCGACACCATCGCGCAGTACGCGCCGAATCTCAAGAAGATCATCATCGGCCGCCAGGTGGTCACGCCGCTCGACCTCGACCGCGAGTGGGGCCTGACCGAAGGGAATATCTTCCAGGGCGAGCTGTCGCTCGAGCAGCTCTTCTTCCTGCGGCCCGTCCCGGGCTGGGCCAAATACCGGACGCCGATCAGGAACCTCTATATGTGCGGATCGTCCACGCACCCGGGCGGCGGCATCATGGGGGCGAACGGGCGGATCGCGGCGATGGAGATCCTGAAGGACTGGAAGCGGGGGGCGGCGTAGCTGATGGCCGCGAAGCGCGACGTCGTCATCATCGGCGGCGGTCACAACGGTCTGGTGACCGCCTTCTACCTGGCGCGCGCCGGCCGCAAGCCGCTCGTCCTCGAGCGCCGCCCGGTCGTCGGCGGCGCCGCCGTCACCGACGAGTTCCACCCCGGCTTCAGGGCCCCGACCCTCGCCCACACGCTCGGCCCGCTGCACGCCGACGTCGCCACCGACATGGCGCTCGACCGCCACGGCCTCAGCGTCATCCGCCCCGAGGTGCGCGTCTTCGCCCCGCACCCGGACGGGCGCGGTCTGTTCCTGTACGACGACGCCGAGCGCTCGGCCGCCTCGATCGCCGCCTTCTCGGCCAAGGACGCCGAGAAATACAAGGAGTTCCACGGCACCCTCGGCCGCATCGGCAAGGTCATTGCGAAGGTGCTGGAGATGACTCCCCCCTCGATCGACCACCCGTCGTCGGGCGACCTCTTCAATCTCCTGAAGATCGGCCGCGGCCTGCGCGGCCTGGGCAGGAAGGAGATGTACCACGTCCTGCGCTGGGGCCCGATGGCGATCGCCGACCTCGTCGCCGAGTTCTTCGACACCGAGCTTCTGCGCGCCGCCATCGCCGCGCGCGGCACCTTCGGTGCCTTCCTGGGTCCCTGGTCCGCCGGCACCGCGCTGATGCTTCTGATGCGCTCCGCCGCCGACGGCAACCCCGCAGGTCCGGCGTCCTTCCCCAGGGGAGGGATGGGCGCCGTCACCCAGGCGATGGCCGCCGCCGCCACACAGGCCGGCGCCGAGATCCGCACCGGAGCCGATGTCGAGAAGATCCAGGTGAAGGACGGCCGCGCCACCGGCGTCGTCCTCGGCGGCGGAGAGACCATCGAAGCGGACGCCGTCGTCTCCAACGCCGACCCGCGCCGCACGCTGCTCGGCCTGGTCGACCCAGTCCACCTCGGCCCCGAGTTCATCGTCCGCCTGCGCAACTTCCGCTGCTACGGCACCGTCGCCAAGGTGAACCTCGCCCTCTCGGGCCTGCCCGAGTTCACCGCGCTGAAGAGGGCACCCGCAGGCGCCCCCGCCGGCCCGGCGGCCTTGTCCGGCCGGGTCCACATCGGCCCCGAGATCGATTACATCGAGCGCGCCTTCGACGACTCCAAGTACGGCGACTTCTCCAGGCGTCCCTGGCTCGAGGCCACCATTCCCTCGATCGCCGACCCGTCGCTCGCCCCCGCCGGCAAGCACGTCATGTCGATCTATGTGCAGTACGCGCCGTATCGGCTGAAGGCCGGCGACTGGGACACTCACGCCGACGCGCTCGGCGACACCGTCGTCAAGACCCTCTCGGAGTACGCGCCGAACTTGAAGAGCCTCATCCTCAAGGGACAGATCATCACCCCGAAGGACCTCGAGACGAGCTACTCCCTCACGTCCGGCCACATCTTCCACGGCGAGCTGACGCTCGATCAGATCTTCACCATGCGCCCGCTGCTGGACTGGGCGCGGTACCGGACGCCGATCGCGTCGCTCTACCTCTGCGGCTCCGGGACGCACCCGGGGACGGGGCTCACCGGCGGCTCGGGCGCCAACGCGGCGCGGGAAATCCTGAAGAACTCGAAGTAGCACCGCCATCGCCGCGCGAGGCGAGGCTGTGCGATGCTGCGGATGATTCCGGGGATACAATGCGTTCCCCCAGATGGAGGACGTTCATGCCCAACAGCATCCGACTGCACCGAGTTCTGCGCGCGACACCCGAAAGGGTCTATCGCGCGTTCCTTGATCCGGACGCGCTGGCCAAGTGGCTTCCACCGAACGGATTCACCGGGAAAGTCCATCATCTCGACGCCAGGGTGGGCGGAACTTACAAGATGTCGTTCACGAACTTCTCTTCGAAGAAGAGCCACGCCTTCGGAGGGACCTACGTCGAGCTGGCGCCCAACGAGCGCCTGCGCTACACGGACAAGTTCGACGACCCGAACCTGCGCGGGGAAATGCAGACCACGATCAGCCTGAAGAAGGTCTCCTGCGGCACCGAGTTGAACGCCGTGCAGGAAGGGATCCCCGACGCGATCCCTCCCGAGGCCTGCTACCTCGGCTGGCAGGAATCCCTCGCCGCACTGGCCGCGCTCGTCGAGCCCGAGATTCCGGATTAGCCTCGGGCGGTGCCCGGACTCCGGGTCGGCCGCTTCGCGGTCTCGATGGACGGTGACGGGTGCGGGAGCTGGAGAGGACAGGAATCAATGCCTGACGTCGTCCTCAAAGGCAGCGTCCGAGCAGACCGAGGAAGCGCGGGATAAAGCCCGGCCGTTCGTCCCGATCGATCGGCCACCGGTCGCGTCCCCTCGCCAGTCATCAAACGAGCCCGGGAGGGGGCGCCGCGTTTCTGCTACCCTGAGCGCGGTGCTGTCGAACCGGCGCGCGAATCGCGACCGTCGGACTTCGCTTCATCCGAGGAGAACATGACCTCGACCAGGAGAAACGCCAGGGTCGCCGGCTTCTTCTATCTTCTGCTCACGCTCATCGCCCCGTTCCGGCTCATGTACATCCCGGGCGCCCTGTTCGTGCGCGGGGACGCGACCGCGACGGCCGGCAACATCGTCGCGCGCGAGACACTCTTCCGTATCGGCATCGTCAGCCAGCTCGTCTGCGCGGTCATCCTGATCTTCCTCACCCTGGCCCTCTTCCGGCTGTTCAGGGAGGTCGACCGGAGCCAGGCGGTGCTGATGGTCGTCCTGGGCGGCGTGCTGCCGGCCGCGATCGATTTCCTCAACACGCTGACCGACGCCGCCGCCCTGATGCTCGCGCGCGGCGCCGATTACCTGTCCGTGTTCGACAAGCCGCAGCGCGACGCCCTCGCCCTCCTGTTCGTCCGCCTGCACCACCAGGTGGACGTCGGCGCCTCGGTCCTCTGGGGGCTCTGGCTCCTTCCCCTGGCGATCCTCGCGATGCGCTCCGGTTTCCTCCCGCGCTTCCTGGGCGTCTGGCTGACCGTCAACGGCTGCGCCTATCTCGTGCTGAGCCTCATCGGTCTGCTGTGGCCGGAATACGAGGGCAGGGCCTTCAACCTGTCCTTCCCCGCCCTCCTCGGCGAGCCGGTTTTCATGCTATGGATCCTGATCCGGGGAGCGCAGGAGCCGGCGGGGACGGCGACCTGATCGCGCGACCACGATGAGCATGATCATCACCGGTGGCTGTCTCTGCGGCGCCGTTCGCTACGAGGTTCGCGGTCCATTCCTGAGAGCGGGCCATTGCCATTGCTCGCGCTGCCGTCGCCATTCGGGCACCGCCGTGTGCACCCAGGGTCGGGTGAGGCGCGAAGACTTCACCCTCGTGTCGGGGGCCGATCGGGTGCGCGCGTACCGTCCCGACGGCGGCTCGGTCAAGGCGTTCTGCTCCGTATGCGGCTCGAGTCTGTTCGGCGGTACCTGGCCGGACGGCCCCCAGGTGTCGATTCGGGTGGGAACGGTCGACGGCGACCCCGGGATCCGCCCGCAGTACCACACGTTCGTCGGATCGAAGGCGCCGTGGGACGAGATTCTCGATGACCTGCCGCAGCACGATGGCCCGCTTCCCGGCCGGCAGGGAGACGCTCATGAGGAGTCGAAATGACCGGGGCCCGGTTGCGCGACTGGCTCGAGCGATACCGGCGGGCCTGGGAGTCGAGAGACCCGGACGCGGCGGCTGCCTTGTTTTCGGACGCGGCCACTTACTATGAGACGCCCTTCGGGCGACCCGCGCAGGGAAAGGATGGCGTGCGCGCCTACTGGAGCGGGGTGACCGAGCACCAGAGGGACGTGAAGTTCTCCTACGAGGTCCTGTCGACAACGGGAGACACAGGCATCGCGCGATGGTGGGCCGAGTTCACCCGGGTCCCTTCCGGCGTCAGGACACGGCTCGATGGTGTCTTCCTGCTCGAGTTCGATCGAAGCGGATCATGCCGGAGTCTGCGCGAATGGTGGCACAAGTCTGAATCTCCACCATGAGGCAGGCCGGCGCAGGTGGCGTCATGCGATCCGTCCTCAAATTTTTCGCGCTCACGTACGTCGTGAGCTGGATCTGCTTCATCGGCGGGGCGGCCATTTCAAGCCGGGACGCTTCCCGCTCGTCCCGGCTTGCGGTCCTGGGCGGTCCGATCACGCTCCTCGGAGTCTTCGCCCCGTCCCTGGTCGCGCTGGCGCTCACCGCCCTGGCCGACGGACGCGCGGGAGCGCTGGTGCTTCTGGGCCGAATCGCCCGATGGCCCGCAGCGGCGCGGTGGTACGTGTTCGCGGTCGGCTATTTCGCGGCGATCAAGCTCGCCGTCGCCCTCGTCCATCGCGTCGTGTCGGGTGCCTGGCCGTCGTTCGGTCAGACTCCCGTGTACCTCATGGCGGGGGCGATCATCGTCTCGACCCCGGTCCAGGCGGGGGAAGAAATCGGTTGGCGGGGGTACGCGCTTCCCCGATTGGCGGAATCTCTCGGGCTCCCCGTCGCCAGCGTCGTGCTCGGAGCGATCTGGGCATGCTGGCACCTGCCGTTCTTCTTCATTCCGGGCAGCGACAACGCCGGTCAGTCGTTTCCCGTCTACCTGCTGGCGGTGACCGCGCTTTCCGTCGCGATAGCCTGGCTCTACTGGCGCACCGGTGGGAGCCTGCTCCTGACCATGCTGATGCACGCCGCCATCAACAACACCGCCGGCATCCTGTCGTCGCAGGCGAGAGTCGCCAACCCCTTCTCCCTGAGGACCACGCTTGCAGCCTGGCTCACGGCGGCGCTATCGTGGATCGGCGCGCTCTACTTTCTCGTTCGAATGCGGGGCGCGATGACACACGGATTCGATGCCGATGCTTGAGCTTCGCCCGACCTGCGAGCACTGCAACAGACCCCTGCCGCCCGACTCGCTCGAGGCGCGCATCTGCTCGTATGAATGCACCTTCTGCGCGACCTGCGTCGAGAGCGTCCTCGCCAACGTCTGCCCCAACTGCGGCGGCGGCTTTGCCCCGCGACCGATCCGGCCGACGAAGAACTGGAAGGGCGACAACTTCCTCGGCAAGGATCCGGCGAGCACGCGCGTCAGGCACCGTCCCGTCGATGCCGCGGCTCACGCGACCTTCTCCGCGCCCATCCTGAAGATTCCGCCGGAGAAGCGCTAGCGCGCGCGGGCCGGCTTCATCGCCCCGCAGCGCCGGCCGGAAGCCTCTCCCCCTGCGTGGCGCCGCGGCGGTACGGGGACAGGTCCAGATCCTTGACGGCCAGGTAGAGGAAGATGGTCGCCATGGCGTCCTGCTCGGCGCCCGACGTGTTGTTGTAGACGCTGATCACTTCGTATTCGTGGTTCTTGTAAAGCGACACGCCTTCCACGCTGGAGAACGACTCGACCTCCGCGAGGCCGATCCCCCGATCCGCCTGGCGGGCCCGGGACTTGACGACGGTGGTCCGCGCCGTCCGATCGCGCAGCTCGATCGACTCGGCGAAGGGATGCAGGTGGACGGCGGCGTAATGGATCGTCGTGTCGTACGGGAGGGCGAGCAGCCGGGTGACGAGCGTGTGGTTCTCCTCGCGCCCGGGCTTCAGGACCCAGTGTCCCGTGAAGGACCGTCCGTTCGGGTCGGTGACGACGGACGGGAACGGGCTCTTGACGTCGACGCCGACCTGGCAGCCCTCGCCGTGCGCCGCCTTGTCGATCGCGTCGTGGGTCAGGCCGAAATACCCATCGGTGCCGTCCAGCAGTTTCATGGCGAAGACGGCGCGCGGCATCACGGCGACGAGCGGCTTCGCCAGGTCGCGATCGCGCACGAACTCGACGCTGATCTTGTGACGCACGTCGAACGGGTGCCCGGGGAGGGTGAGGTTCAGCACCTGGGCGGCGATCTGCAGGGTCTGGTTCGCCAGCACCGGGACGCCGAAGCCGGGGGGAAGTCGCAGCGACAGCTGGCCCTGCGCCAGGCTGAACAGGCGGCCGCCCGAGGGCTGGATTTCCGAGGGGAAGAAGAACACGAGACCGGGTCCGGGGCGGATGCTCAGGTTCGAGTGGCACATGTACTCCTGCGACATCGGCGTCGTCCCGTCCGCCCCGACCATGACGGCGTCGTAAGCGGTGATCCAGAGGAGCTCCCGGGAGTCGCCCGCACCCAGCTCGAATCGGTGCAGGTTGATCGGTCCCTGCATCGAACGGTAGATCCGATCGACGTTGGTGACGGGAGTCAGGATGACCTTCTGATAGACGGGAGCCCCGTCCCGCGTGGCCACGAGCCGCGCCGGCTCCTCGACGATGAACGTGCCCGCCGGCTCGGGTCCTCCTCGGCAGCCGGCCGCGAACAGGGGGACCAGGACGGCCGACAGGAGCATCGAGAAATGCAATCGCGCTGGCTTCATGTCGGTATCGGTTTGAAGCGCTCTTCTGGCAGCGATTCTAGCACGCGCGATCGGCTTTGGTTCCGACCCGACGCCCCTCCACAGGGCCGTCCATCGACCCGA
>CAYLND010000065.1:0-6708 GCA_964384905.1 uncultured Acidobacteriota bacterium | reverse complement strand
AGATGAAACGCATCGCCAGACTTGACCAGGAGCTGGCCGCTCTTCGAATTTGCGGGATTCAGCCAGTCCACTGCGTTGGCAATGAATATCGGAAACGAAATTCGCAGGGGCCAATTGCTCTCCAGCACATCGAACCCCATCCAAATAATCCGCTGACGGCCGAGGTCCCCGGCGATGGCAATTGCGGACTGAGGCGAGTCGGCCAGCGACACAGCCCAGCTCGGCCCGCGGGTGGTAAAGCTTTGCATTACCTGGACGTTTTCGAAGCCCGAATAACGCCGAAGACGATTGTCCCTAAGCCAATCCACAATCCGAGGCCCCTCCACAGGGCCTTCCATCGACCCGATTGCTTCGACCACCGCCCCGCGGTATCCTTGCCGCCTCGACATGGGTCCGGACTCGAGAACGCCCGCCCGGGCGCGCGCGTGCGGCGTCGTCCGGGGTCGTCCCCGGCGCGGGAGCGCGTCGTGACCGTCACGGTCCGCGTCCCGCCGCCCCTGCGTCCTTACACCGCGGGCGCGTCGGAGCTGACGCTGTCGACCCCCAGCGTGCGCGCCGCCCTCGCGGAGCTCGAGCGCAGCCAGCCGGCCCTGTACGTCTCGATCTGCGACGAGACGGGGAAGGTGCGCCGCCACGTGAATCTGTTCGTGAACATGTCCCACATCCGCGACCGGGAGGGGCTCGACACGGCGCTGGTGCAGGGCGACGTTCTCATCATTTTGCCCGCCGTTTCAGGAGGCTGAACATGCCGGAGAAGGTCGTGCTCTCGATCGGTACCAAGAAGGGCGTCTTCGTGGCCGAGGGGTCGAAGACGCGCCGCTCCTTCGCGCTGCGCGGTCCGTCCGGTCCGGGGGTGGCGGTCTACTCGACGCTCATCGACACCCGAGGCAAGCCACGCATCTTCGCCTCGTCGTGCAACGCCTTCTTCGGGATGAAGGTGCTGCGCTCGACCGATCTCGGGAAGACGTTCAAGGAAACAGCGTCGGCGCCGGCCTTCTCGAAGGAGGACGGGCGCGCCCTCATCAATATCTGGTCGCTCGAGCCGGGCGACGGCAAGAACGATCTCTGGTGCGGCGTCGAGCCTGCGTCGCTGTTCCACAGCGACGACGGCGGCGACTCCTGGGAGATGGTCCAGGGGATCAGCAACCACGAGCACTCGCGCAAATGGCAGCCGGGGAACGGCGGGCTCTGCCTGCACACGATCCTGCGCGACGGCAAGCGCGTGCACCTCGGCATCTCGACGGGCGGCCACTACGTGAGCGAGGACGGCGGCCGGACGTTCAAGGCGTCCAACAAGGGCGTCGGCGCCGGCTTCCAGCCCGATCCGTACCCGGAGTTCGGCCAGTGCGTGCACAAGATCGTGCGTCACAAGGACGCTCCGGGACGGCTGTACATGCAGAACCACGGCGGCTGGGGCGAGTGGGACGGCCCCGGCGGGCGCCGGCCCGACATCGGGGTCCTGCGCAGCGACGACTACGGCCGCTCGTGGAGATCGATCGCCAGGGGGCTGCCGTCCGACTTCGGCTTCCCGATCGCGGTCCACCCGCACGACCCGGAGACCGTCTACGTGCTGCCGCTGATGCCGATGACGCGCACCTGCCCGGACGGCGCCCCCGCGGTCTGGCGCAGCGAAAACGGCGGCGGCTCGTGGAAGCGTCTCGGCAAAGGTTTCCCGAAGAAGAACTCCTACTTCACGGTCCTGCGCGACGCGATGGACATCGACGAGTTGAAATCGCCCGCGCTCTACTTCGGGACGACGACCGGCCAGCTCTGGATCGGCCGCGATGGCGGCCAGCAGTGGGACTGCCTGTTCGACTCGCTCCCGCCGATCCCCAACGTTAAGGTGGCGGTGGTTTAGGCCTCCTGGGGGGAAGCTCCTGCCGAGCAGCTGCGTCGGCGCCGACCCTTCGGTCGCCGACGGCGTCATCCGCATGCTGGCGCGCCGGCTGCGGCGCTCCGACACATGGTCGCGCTCCGACTCACGCGCGTCCGGACCACGGCCGATGACGGCGCGAGCGGAGTCGAAGAATCAGCGGCGTGAGATAGAGTAGGCTGTGCCAACGCTCAAAATTCGCGCCACTCACTCGAGGCCGGCAATGAACAGCGTGACTCGCAGGACCTGCCCGACGGTTTTCGGGATCGTTCTGGCCTGGACGGCGTTCGCCCAGGAGCCGGCGGAGGCGCCGGTGCCCCTGACCGCGGAGCCGTCGCACCATCAGGTCCTGGCGAACGCCGACGTGCGCGTGTTCCGCATCGAGGTCGCGCCCGGCGCGGCGACGATGCTGCACGAGCACACCAGCGATTTTCTGTGGTTTCCGCTGGGCGATGCCGACATCATGGACCATCCCCGCGACGGAGCCGTGGCTCCGAACAAGGTCGCCGACGGAGCGATCGCGTTCCGGGCGCGCGGTGTGGTGCACGCGATCAGCAACAACCGGGACGTCCCCTTCCGCAACGTGACCATCGAATTCCTGCGCCCGCAGACCGGCGGTCACAATCAGTGCGGCCAGGTGATCAGAGACCAGCCGCTCGACTGCCCCGCGTCGGCGGCCGACGCGCGCACGAAGGGCCAGTCGATGGTTCCGCTGCTGAGGACCGATCAGACGCAGGTCAGCCTGCTGACCCTCGACACGGACGCGCGCTTCACCTTCAAAGCGTCCAAGCGTCCGCCGGTCCTGGTCGCTCTCGAGGGAACGGACGCGGAGGCGCTCGTCGAGCTGAAGATCCCCGGCGCGGTGGGCAAGGGGAAGCGCCCGCTGCACGGCGGCGACGCGATGGAGGTGCCGTCGGGCATGGCCCTCGAGCTGCACAACGGCGGCAGCGTCCCGGCACGATTCGCGGTTCTCGAATTCCGCGACCGGTGAGTCTTCTTTCTGTTAGGCTGGGATATCCGTCGTGGTCGTTGCACGAGGTGGACCGATGTCGGATCCGAGGATCGTCAACCTGTCCGACCTCCCGTGGACGTCGTGGTCGTCGGGCTCGAGCGCGGCGGTCGAGATCCAGGACCCGGCCAGGAAGCTCGGCTCGGTCCATTCCGGTCTTCGCATGTATCGTCTCGCCCCGGGAAAGCAGGCGACCCGCCTGCACCGCCACTGCTTCCAGGAGGAGATGTTCCTGATCCTGAAGGGTCACGGGACGCTGCGACATGGCGACCGCGACGTGCCGGTCAAGCCCGGAGATTTCATCCTGTACACGGCTGGCGACCCGGCCGCGCACACCTTCGTCAACACCGGACGCGAGCCGATGGAGTACCTGGCGACCGGCAACCGGGTGTCCCACGAGGTCTGCGAGTATCCCGAGGAAGGGACGGTCTACGTCGAGGGCCTCGACAAGACGCTGCGGACCGAGGAGGTGCCAGGTCTGCGGGAGACGATGGAGGCCTGGTACAAGGCGGGCAGGTAGTCGTCCGGCCCGGACGCTGACGGAGCGCATGGTGCATACGACCCTTCGGATGGCTCGAATCGTCCTTGGTCTGCCGGCGATGGCCGGTCTCATCGTCCTGGGCGCGGCATGGTCACGGGTGCAGGCCGCCAACGCTTCCCCACCGCAGGCCGCACCGCCGCCGCAGCGCCAGGCCGACACGCTCCTCTTGAACGGCGCGATCCTCGTCTTCCACGGCATCGAGCGGAACGAGGGCGGCGGATCGCCGCAGTTCGAGCAGGCGGTCGCGATCGCCGACGGCCGCATCGTCTTCGTCGGTCCCGACGCGCAGGCCAGGGTCTACGCGGGGCCGGGGACGCAGATCGTCGACCTCGGCGGCCGCATGGTGATGCCCGGAATCGTCGACGGGCACTTTCACGGCACGAGGTCGACCGACTGCGAGATGGGGTACGCGGGCGGCACGGTGGCGGAGGTGCTCGCCAGGCTGCAGGCCTGTCTCGATCGATCCGATCAGGCGGCGTTCAAGAACACGAACGTGCGCCTGGCCGCCACGCATCTGTTCGGCGAGGCGATCGTGCCGCCGGGAACGTCCCTGACGCGCAAGGATCTGGACCGGCTCGACACGACGCGCCCGGTCATGGTCGAGAACGCCGACGGGCACAAGTTCTGGATGAACAGCCGGGCGATCGAGAACGCCCGGCTCGACGAAAAAACTCCCGATCAGCCGGGCGGCATGATCGGCCGCGATGCCGACCGCAAGCCGAACGGAGTCTTCTCGGACTTCGAGGTCGGAGACTGGGGCGCCAAGGCGCCGGTGACGGAGGAAGCGCTTCTGGACGTGGTGCGGCGGACGAACGCCGACGCCAACCGGAAAGGGATCACCGCGGTGTTCGTTCCGGGCGGGGGCGAGGACGAGATCGGGCAGTGGGCGAAGGTGCAGGACGAGAAGAAGATGACGGTGCGGGCCAACATCGGGCTGTCCGCTCCGTTCGCCCACGGTGCCACCGACCCGGCCGCGCTCCGCCAGAAGATCGCCGCCCTCGACGGCTACAAGAAGTACGCGCGCGGCCTCATCGAGGTCACGAGCGTCAAGATCTACTGCGACGGCGTCATGGAGTATCCGGCGCAGACGGCCGCGATGCTGAAGCCGTACAACGTCAACGCCGGCACCCTGGCCAGGCCGATCTGGCGGCCCGGGACGAAGCGCGGGCCGGACCCGTCCTGCTCGGACGCGCGCGCCGGCTTCATCGCGCTCGACAAGGCGGGCTGGCAGATCCACGTCCACGCCATCGGCGACCGCGCCACGCGCGAGGCGCTGGACAACTTCCAGGCGGCGCTCGAGCAGAACGGGGCGCGCGATCTGCGCCACACGATCACGCATCTGCAGGCGATCGACGAGGCCGACATCCCCCGCTTCGCGAAGCTTGGAGTGATCGCGAGCATGTCGCTGCAGTGGGCGCGGCGCGACGCCTATTCGGAGAACGGCACGGTCGGGTACATCGACGACGCCCTGTACGGCCGTCTCTACCCGGCGCTCGAGCTGTGGCGCAGCGGCGCCGTCATCGCGGGCGGCAGCGACTATCCCGTCGACCCGCTCCTCCCCTTCGTCCAGATCGAGACCGCGATGACGCACACGGGCGAAGCGGGCCCGGGCGTCTTCCCCGGCGCGCTGAGCCCGCGCGAGGCGGTCACCGACCCGCTCGCGGTGATCAAGATGCACACCATCAACGCCGCCTACCAGATGCACCAGGAGAAGAACTTCGGCTCGATCGAGGCCGGCAAGTACGCCGACCTGATCGTGCTGGACCAGAATCTGCTCCGCGTCCCCAAGGAGAAGATCTCGGACACCCGGGTCCTGCTGACGATGCTCGGCGGGACGATCGTCTACCGGGACCCGGGCGCCGGCTCGCTGGCGCCGCCGTCCCGGACCACCACGATGTGAGCACCACGCCTGACGCCGCTCTTCGTTCTTCCGACCCGGCTGCTCACGGAAACGGCTCCGGTGCGTCTGTGTGAGCGGTGCCTCGGCTCGGAAGGACGAAGCGATGATCGGGCGCCTGCGTCTGCGGGTCGGTCTCGCGTGCGCGCTCCTGGCGGCGCCGTGGTCCGCTCGTGCCTCGGGCGGCGTCGCGGCCGACCTGGACCTGCCCCGGCCCGACGGCCGCTACGCCGTCGGCACGCGCACGATCGTCCTGACCGACTCGCAGCGCCAGCGGGATCTGCTGGTCACTTTCTGGTACCCCGCCGGCGCGACGAAGGCCTCGCCGGCTTCCTACATGGGCGCGACGACGGCCGCCGCCGTGGCGGGGGAGTGGACGGTCGTCGCCGGGTTCGAGCGCCGCGTCCGGACCAACGCCCGGTCGGAAGCGCCTGTCCTCGAGGGCGGCCCGTTCCCGGTCGTCCTGCTGGAGCACGGCTCGGGCGTCGTGCCGGCCGCCTACACCGTGCTGGCCGAGGGTCTGGCGAGCCGCGGGCTCGTGGTCGCCGCCACCAACCACCCTCCCGATTCGCTCATCGCGGTCTACCCGGACGGGCACGAGCTGCGCTCGGCCCCCTACTGGCCGCTCGACGCCGATCGGCGGGCGCAGGGTGTGGCGATCGGCAAGTTCGCCGAGGACGTCCTGGTGCGCGACGCGCGCTTCGTCCTCGACCGGCTCGCCGCCGCGGCGCGCAGCGATCCCTTCTGGAAGGGGCGTCTGGACCTCTCCCGGGTCGGGATCGCCGGCCACTCCATGGGCGGTACCACGGCGGCGGTCGCCACCCGCGTGGAGCCCCGCATCGTCGCCGGCGCCAACCTGGACGGCTCGACCTTTCCCGGGATGAACGGCGACGTGCGCCCGGTCGAGGTCCGCAAGCCGTTCCTGTTCCTCATGACCGAGGAGCACGCCGCCGGCCCGGACCACGGACGTGAATATTCCGGGAAGGCGTCGGACAGCTACTACGTGGTCCTGCCGGGCGCCGACCACATGTGCTTCACCGACGTCCGTCTCGTCCAGGCCCGCCTCGGCCGCAACGCTCCTGCCGACGGCGGCGCGTTCGAGCGCGCGCTGCTCGCGCTCGAGTCGACGCGCACTCTCGTCGGGCAGTTCTTCGGCAAGTACCTTCAGGGCGACGTCGCGCCCGTTCTCGACGCTCCCGTGCGCGTCGACAGGAAGTAGGGGCGCGGCCCGGACCCCGTCACGCCGCGCGACTCCCCCCTGAACTCCGTTGACGCTATGATGCGCACCGCGACCGGCGGCCCCTCCGCACGGGTCCGGCCAGGGCCGGTCGGGAGAAGGCGCATCGTTGACCATGGCGACCCCGCGACCACCCGCAAGCGTTTGGCGC
>CAYLND010000064.1:0-18988 GCA_964384905.1 uncultured Acidobacteriota bacterium | reverse complement strand
GACGGGTCGGCCGCCGTTTCAGGCCAAGCTCGCGACCGCCATGGTCTACGAGATTGCCTGGAGCCGGCTTCTGGTCCTGGTGCTCGGCTCGTCGACCTACTCGTACACCCTCATGCTCGCGACCTTCCTGTCAGGTCTCGCGGCCGGTGCATGGCTCGGCACCCGCCTGCGGCGGGAGAGCCACGAGCCGCTCCTGGCGGCGGCGCTCTGCCAGGTCTTCGTGGCGCTGACGACCTATCTCGGCCTGACTCTCGTCCGCGAGCTGCCGTATCTGTACGTTCTCGCGCGCGACCGCCTGCAGCCCTCGCCCACGGGTCTTCTGGGCGTGCAGCTCGCGCTGACGGCGTCGCTCATGATCCTTCCGACCCTCGGGCTGGGGGCGATGTTCCCGATCACCATGGCCGGGCTCAACCCCCGCGGCGAACGGGCGCCGCGGATGGTCGGCGCGGCGTATGCCTGGAACACTCTGGGGGCGATTGCCGGCTCGCTGGCCGGCGGCTTCTGGCTGGTCCCGCGGCTGGGAAGCCGCGGGGCCCTGGCGGCCGGCATCGCCGTGAGCGCGCTCCTGGCGATTCCGGCGCTGGCGGCCACGCGCTCGCCCCTGCGGAGAGGCCTGCGGGCGGCGTTCGCCTGCGCCGTCCTGGCCCTGGCGATCGATGTGGTCGTCGACGCCCCCGCGCTGCCACCCGAGGTTCTCTCGAGCGGCGTGTTCCGTTACGCCGACCGCTACAGCGGGCTCGACCACGCGCGCTTCTTCGAGGCGGCCCGCGCGAACCACGGCGACATCCTGTACTTCAAGGAGGGTCTGACCTGCACGGTCACCGTCTTCCGCACCACCTCGGCGCAGGTCCTCCTGGTGAACGGCAAGCCCGACGCGTCCGTGCCGCCCGGTCTGGCGGAGCCGTTCGGCCCGCTCCGGACGGCGCGACTCGGCGACCTTCCGACGCAGGTGCTGGTGGCGCAGATTCCGATGCTGCTGGCGCCGCGCGCGGACGAGGTGCTGGTGATCGGTCTTGGCAGCGGCGTCACGGTCGGCTCGGCGCTGGCGCATCCGGTGCGCGAACTCGAGTGCGCCGAGCTGGAGACCGCCGTCGTCGAGGGCAGCCGGTTCTTCGACACCCAGAGCGGCGCCCCGCTCCGGGATCCGCGCGTCCGGCTGGTGGTGGACGACGCGCGCAACCATCTTCTCGTGAACGGGCGCCGCTACGACGTGATCATCTCGGAGCCGTCCAATCCCTGGGTGACCGGGGCCTCCGGTCTGTTCACGCGGGACTTCTTCGAGCTGGCGCGCTCGAGGCTGGCTCCCGACGGGCTGTTCGGCCAGTGGGTGCAGCTGTACGAGCTGACCGTCCCGGAGTTCCAGGCCATCCTGCGCGGCTTCGCGGCGGTCTTCCCCGAGGTCCACATCTTCCGCGTCGCCACCGACGCCATCCTGATCGGCTCCAACGGGAACTCCCCCCTGAGGCTCGATCGGATCCTGGAGCGCGGGGGACCGCGGGTCGTCGCCGATCTCGAGCGCGTCGGCATCCACACCCCGGCCGATTTGGTCGCCCATTACTGGGTGGGCGGCGCCGAGCTGCGCAGGAGCCTCGGCCCCGGACCGATCAACACCGACGACAACATGCTGATCGAGTTCGCCGCGCCTTTGCGCATGCTGGCCAGAAGCCCCGCCGAGCGGCAGTCCGAGGCGAGCGCGCTGGCGTCGATGTTCTCCGGGCGCACGACCGGCGTCGCCTCGCATCTCGGGCTGCCCGGAGTCGATCGCGCCGGTCAGAGCGTCTTCTACGCCGGGCTCGCGGCGTCCGCCGTCGCGCAAGGCTACGCCGACGTCGGAGTCGTGTACGCCCGCCGGTCGCTGGACCTCCAGGACAACCCGGCCGCCGCGCGCTCCTACGGGGAGGCCCTGGCGATCGGGGGCCTGGCCGACGGGGCCCGGACATGGCTGGGCGGCGCGGTCGCCGAGTTCCCGCGCGACCCCGGGCCGCTCAGGGCTCTGCTCGGGATCGAGCACGACGCTCAGGATTGGCCGGCGGTCCGCCGCCACGCCCGGGCGCTTCTCGCCCTCGATCCGCGCGACCGCGTCGCGCGCTACTGGCTGGGTGACAGCCTCCAGCGCGCCGGCGACCGCGTCTCCGCCCTGGCGACTCTCGCACCCCTGGCCCCCGCCGACTGGAGCGCCCCGGTCGATAGGCCTGCGGGCGGCCGCGCCGATCCGGCCGCGGACGACGCTCTCCCCGAGCTCGGATGGCTCATCGGATCGCTGGAGCACGATGCCGGCCGTCCCGAGGCGGCGATCGTCCCCCTGCTCCGGCATCTTCGCCTGCACCCGGCCGATCGACGGGCCCGGGAGATCCTGATCGATTCGCTGGAGAGGACCGGCCGCGCCCGCCAGGCTGAAAGCGAGCGCCGGCGGCTCGCCCCCGACGCCGCCGACCAGGCGGCCGCGCGTCTCGAACGCGCGAAGGCGGCCTGGGACGCCGGTCCGGCCGACCGGCTGACCGGCCTGCTGGACGAGGCGCGCGAGTTCGAGCCGGACAGCGACGAGATCACCTTCCTGCTGGCGCGCGCCCGCGTCCGCTCCGGGAGCCGGGGCGATGCGGTCCGTCTCCTCGAGGAGTTCCTGGACGCGCATCCCGATCGCCCGTGGGCCGTCGCGTACCTCGGCCAGCTCGACGCGGAGGACGGCCGGGCGGAGCGCTCGCGCCTCCTGGCGGAGCGCTACGTCGCTCTGACGGGCAAACGCTGGACGCCGATCATCGACGCGAGGTAACCCTTCGGACGCCGGACCGGACGGCGCTACTGGGTGAGAACGAAGAGGACCTTCTGGCCCTTCACCGCCGCCTCGTTCAGCACGGTGACCTCGACCGTCCCGTCCTCCACGAAGTGCACGCCGATGTCGCGTCCCTCCTTCAGGAAGGTCGGGACGATGCGCACGTCCCGGATGTGGTCGATGCCGAACTGGCTGGGCTTGAGGGTGATCGATTTCGTCTTGCTCAGGTCGATGTTGTTGGCGAACTTGACCTCGCCGATGTTCTCGACCTTGTTGACCGTCCGCAGGACGCCGCGGGCGCGCAGGCGGTCCTCCAGATCGGCGTCGTACCACACCGAGTTCTGGTGCTCCGCCAGCTTGGCGCCGGTGATCCGCGCCTCTTCCTGCGCCTTCGATTTCTCCATCTCGAGCTGGGCAACGCTCGATTCGAGCTGGGCCTTTTTGTTCTGGAGACCCTCGATCTCCTTCTGCAGATTGTCGCGCAGCTCTTCCAGCTGCGCCTTCTCGTCCTCGAGACCGCTCGCCTTGGCGACCGCCGCTTCCTTCTCCTGGATCAGGCGCATCTCCTTGGCGCGGACCAGGCCCAGCGGGCTGTGCTTGGCGTCGCCCTGCGACACCCAGGTGCCGAAGAAGTCCTTCGCCGGGTCGTAGTAGAAGTGGACCTTCATCCCCTTCTCCATGCTGGTCTCCATGATGTTCAGGCGCGCGACCAGCTCCTTGGCGCGGGTCTCGGGAACGCCCTTCTCCTTGATCAGGTACTGCTCGGCGAGCCTCATGTGCGTGTCGCCCGGCTTCACCTCCACGCCGTCTCCGGGCAGCAGCGACTCGAGCTGCGTGACCTTGTTCTGCAGATCGCGGATCTTCTTCATGTCCTCCACGACCTGGCCCAGGATGCCACGATAGGACGGGTCCTTCTCGTTGCGCACCAAGTCGTCGAGCGCCTGCTCCTCCTCGGCGCTCAGACCCTGCGTGAACACCTGCGAGAAGGAGACTCCCTTGCGATGGACGATCTCCATCCTCTGGTTGAACTGCTGGATCCGACCGTAGACGTCGCGGGTCTGGCTGTCGATCTGGTCGCGCGCGTTCTTCAATTCGACCAGGAGCTGCTCCATGTTCATCGGCACAGGTCGCTCGGTGAGCTTCTTGGGGAAGACGGTGTAGTAGCCGTAGTATCCCCCGATGCCGAGGCCGGTGGCGATCACGATCGCACCGGCGACTATGAGAAGCCACTTCCAGCTCCGTTTTGGCTTCTCCTCGGGAAGCTTGATATCCTCAATCGGATCGAAAAGACTGTGCGCCATAGTCGAGGCCCTCTCCTGTGCGAAAGTCCCTAGATTCTAGCGTGTTACCGATATCGACGCAACGGGAAATCCTGCACGCAGCGCGGCATTCCAGCAGAGGGCGGCTCGAGCCGGTCCGGGGCGGTTTGCCCCGACCCCGGGGACCGGCCCCGGCCGCCGCCCTGTTGACGGCTGCGGTCCTGGCGTTCTGCGCCACGACAGCCGTCCCGGCACCCGCGGCGACCGGCGGCGCCTCCGCGATCGTGCTCGGACCGGACGGCCTCCTGTACTCCTGGCGACCCGGCGGCTCCGAGCTGCAGGCCCTTTCCCCGATTCTGGCCGAAATCGACAAGCGGGCCGTCAACGATCTGGCGGCCTCGGGGACCGGCGGGATCGATCTGGTGCTTATGGCGGCGGCGCCAGGCGCCGCCTCGGGGAAGCGTCAGCGCCAGGAGGGTCTGGCCGTGGTGGTCGCGGCCGACACAGGAACCGTGCCGGCGCACGTCGTGAAATCGATCGCGTTCGACGGCGACGGCCGGCGGGTGGTCCTTTCCGGAGACGGCAAGCGGGCCTACGTTCTCGCCATCCGCTCGCCTGCCGACGCCAGCCGCAGCCAGATGCGATTCTGGATCCACGAGATCGATCTGGAGGCTGGCCGCGTGTCCGCCTCCGCCCAGCTCGACCATCCGCCCAGCGCCCTGGCGCTCGATCCGACGAGCGCGCGCCTTTTCCTCGCCTACAACGACCGGATCCTGTCGTTCACGACCCGTCCCCTGGCGTCCTCCTGGCACTACCGCTCGCCCGGGGTGAATCGCGGTCTCTGCTTCCGACCGGGAAGCGAGGTGCTGTATTCCGTCCGTCGCGACCAGGTGGCGCTGTTCGACCCGAAGGTCCTCGCCGCTGTTCCGGCGGAGCGGCGCCGGGCGATGGCGGACGAGGCGACTTCAATCGTCCGGATTCCGTTCAACGCCGACTCTCTCCTGTTCTCGCCTGACGGGCGATTGGCGGCGGTCTCCGGAACCGGGATGGACATCGCTTTCCTGGACGCCGACTCCTCGAAGGTCGACCTGGTGACCGGGGTGTTCAGCCACCCGGAAGGCGTCCGCGAGGTGCGGCCGTTCCAGTTCGACGATGGGGCCGGACACCTGCTCATCGGGACATTTCCCGACCGGAAGGTCCTGAGCGTTCCTCCGCCGGTCGGACAGGCGGGTCCGGCCCCCACACCGGTGCCGACCCCGCTCCCCACGCCGACGCCTTTCCCGACACCGGTGCCGACTCCGATCCCCACGCCGACGCCCTTCCCGACGCCTGTGCCGACCCCGATCCCCACGCCGACGCCCTTCCCCACCCCGTTTCCGGTCCCGACGCCCACGCCGACGCCGTTCCCGACCCCATGGCCCGCCCCGACCCCGCACCCGATCGCGACCCCCGTCCCCGAGCCGCCCCCGTCGCCGGTGGCCGGCGAGGCCGCGAGTCCTCCATCCGGCCACCAGGCGCCGGGTGTGACCGGAACGGGGCTCGCGGGACGGCTGGCGGGTCGGATCGAGCTGGTGCAGGCGGTCGTGGTCTTTGGACCCGGGAGCATCGTCCACGAACAGGCCCGGGTGCCGCTCGGTGCCGACGGCGCCTGGAGGGTCCCCTTGCCGCCGCCCGGTATCTATCGCGTCGTGCCGGTCGGTGAGGCCTCCCGGCCGTTGCGCTGCGAGCCGAACTTTCTGACGGTCGATGTGAAGGATCGAGGCCGGGACGATCTGAACTTCCAGGTGATCGGAGCGGCGGACTGAGACCTCAGGACGGGCTGACGGCGGTGCGCCGCCGCGCCCCCCGGACGACCAGGTAGAGACCCGCGCCGATGAGGAGAAACGGCAGGAGCGGCACCAGCCCGAGGATCAGAAGGAAGCCGATCACCGCGAGCAGCACCACGCACCTGATCAGGAAGCCGGCCGCGCCGAAGCCGAGACCGAACAGCGCCAGGACCAGCCGGAACGGAAGAAAGACAAGGAGGAAGACCAGCCGCAGCACCGCCCCGACGATGAACAGGGCGAGCACGAACGGGGCCGCGATCAAGGCGATGAGCGCCACCATGGCCACGAAGGCGAGAGCCACCGGGACGAGACCGATCAGCATCTCCAGCCATCCTCCGAACGCGTCCGGTCGCGCGATCGGCCCGGACCGCAGGGCTCCGGGCGCGACTGTCCCAGTATACGCGCCACCCCCGGCCCGGGTTCCCGCCCCGCCATCCCCCTGCTCCTAGCGCAGCACCGGCACGTACGGCATCGACAGGACGCCGTCCGTCAACGGTGACGGCCCTTCCTCGATCAGCTTCCTCAACCGCTTCTGCAGCGAGGCGAACGGGGCGCGCGTCTCGTCGCCGTGGAACACCTGCGAGACGAGACTCTTGGCCTCCGGCATGACGATCAGCTGCGCCCGCCCGTCAGGGTCGCTGCCGGCCATCTCCAGGGCACGCCTGATCGCGGTCGTCAGACCGCCCAGCTGGTCGATCAGCCCCAGCTTCAGCGCGTCCTCGCCCGACCAGATCCTTCCCTGCGCGACGGCATGAATCTGATCGAAGGTCTTGTTGCGACCCTTCGCCGCCTTGGTGACGAAGTCCTTGTAGATGCGGTCCAGCCAGCCCTCGAAGATGGCGCGCTCCTCCGGCGTGTACCTCGAGCTCGTGGAAAAGAACGTGGCGTGTGACCCGCGCTGCACGGCATCGAACGTGATCCCGATCTTGCTCCAGAAGCCGGTGGTCACGAGCTTGCCCGCCAGGACGCCGATCGACGCCGTGATGGTCGAGGGCTCGGCGACGATGGTATCGGCCCCCATCGCGACGAAGTAGCCGCCCGAGCCGGCGAGGTCCCCCATGGACACCACCAGCGGCTTCTTGCCCTTGGTCAGCGTCACCTCGTGGTAGATGACGTCCGATGCGATGTACGACCCGCCGGGGCTGTCGACGCGGAAGACGATCGCCTTGATCGATGGGTCCTCGCGCGCCTTCTTGATCGCCGCGGCGATCGTCTCCGATCCCATGCTCGTCTCGCCGGTCAGCGGATTGATGTCGCTCTCGCCGCGGGACACGCCGCCCAGGCCGTAGATCAGGGCGATCTTCGGCCCGCGGTCGTAGTAGCGGCCGCCCTTGAAGTAGCGGCCCACCTTGATGAGCGGCAGCGATCCGCCGTTCTTCTCCTTCAGGTGCTGCTCCAGATCGTCGCGATAGCCGAGCGAGTCGACCAGCTTCTCCTCGAGCGCCTTGGGTCCGATATGCGGCCCCGAGTCGATCAGCGCGGTCATCCGCTCCTCGCTCATCTTGCGCCCCGCGGCCATGCCCTTGCGGATCTGTCCGTACACGCTGCGCACCAGCGCATCCAGCGACTCGCGATACGCGTCGTTCATCGCGGTGTCGGTGATCGTGTTCATGGCGTTCTTGTACTTCCCGATGTGGTCGAAGTCGGGGACGATACCGAGCTTGTCGAGGGTGCCGCGGACGAACGAGACCTCCGCGCGGAGACCGGTCAGGTTGATGTCGCCCGGCGGCGCCAGCCAGATCGAGCCGCAGGCGGTGGCGAGGTAATAGTCCCGGTTTCCCGGCGAGAACTCGCCGGCCGTCTCGAGATAGGCGACCGCCCACTTCGCGCCGCCCTTCTGAAAATCGACGATCGCGTCCCGCAGCTCCTGCAGCCGCGCCGAGCCGACGCCGGGTCCGTCGATCACCACCAGGAGACCGCTGATGCGGCTGTCGTCGCGCGCCAGACGGAGCGCCTCGACGTAGTCGCGCATCGTCAGCTTCCGCCCGCCCAGCACCTGGGACAAACCGTCGAACGGAACGTATTCCGGAACTTCGTCGTTCAGGACCATCTCGAGCACGCTGCCGGCGGACGGCTGGTTCGACCAGCGCACCGCGAAGCCGATCGCCACGAGCGTCCCGACGACGATGCCCACGACCAGAAGCGCCCTTTTCAATCCCTTGCTCATGGGGTGGTTCCTCCCGCCGCCGGCACGGCCCTGCCACGGCGCGCGCCGGCCGACAGCCACATGCCAGAGTAAAGCACGGTTCCGAGGGCAATGCCAGACAGGCCCCCGATGATCTCGTCCCGCTTCAAGGCGCACAGGAGCGCCACGATCGACACCGCGGTGAGCGCCGCCATGATACGCCCGCGCGTCCATCGCCGGGCCGCCGATTCACCGGCCGCCTCGCCCGGAGCGGCCGCGGGGAATGCGCGCAGGCAGGCCAGACAGCACGCCAGGTACACCAGCAGGCGGGTCCCGGCGCTGATCGCCGCGAGCGTGCTGTAGGCGCTGGCGATCGCCAGGGCCGTCCCGACCGCGCCCATGAGCAGCGTGGCGCGGACCGGCGTGCGCCACGAGGCATGCAGGGAGCCCATCCAGAGCGGGATCTGGCGCGCCGACGACATGGCGTACATCAGGCGCGTCCCGCCCACCAGGCTGACGAGCGCGCACCCGGCCATCGAGGCGGCAGCGATCGCGGTCATGGCGTAGCGGCCGGACGGCCCCGCGATGAGACCGGCGGCGGTGGCGAGCGGGGCCTGATCGGCGGCCAGACCGGGCAGCATCCCGGTGGCCACGGTGTGCACCGTGAGATAGATCACGCAGACGGTCAGGAGGGTGGCGACGAGGGCGAACGGCATGTCGCGCCGCGGCTGCAGCGACTCCTCTGCGGGGACCGTCAGAATCTCGAAGCCGGAGAACACGAAGATCAGCAGCAGGACGGCGCGCAGGAAGCTCATCGGATCGACCGGGACCGGCGTGAAGTTCTCGGCGTGCAGGTAGAACAGACCGCCGGCCCCCAGGATGACGAGCGGGAGGACCTTGGCGACCGCGAACAGGTTGCTCGCCCCGGACGTCTGGCGGATGCCGATCATGTTGATCGTGACGATCAACGCCGAGCAGGCGGCGATCACCGCCGCTCTCGCCAGGGGCGCGGCGGCCCAGGGCAGCAGCGCCCCCAGGTATCGGGCGAAGCCGTTGACCAGGTTGGCCATCGCCGTCAGGCGCGCCAGACAGAACAGCCAGCCGACCTGGAACCCCGCGAAATCCCCGAAGGCTCGGTGCACGTAAAGATACGGCCCGCCCGACACCTCGTAGCGCGACGCCAGAGTCGCCAGCGACAGCCCCACGCCGACGACCACCACCCCGGCCACGACGTAGGCGATGATGCCGGCAGGGCCGATGAGACCGGCGATCTCCGCCGGCATGATGAAGATGCCGCCGCCGATGACAGAATTGATCCCGACCGCCACGAGCCGGAACCGGCCGAGATGGCGGAACGGCTGGACGGCGGGGGCGACCGGACCGCTCACCCGCGGGTCGCCGTCACGCAGGCCGGGCATTCGCACAGGACGCGCAGCCTGTCGAAGGTGTAGATGCCGGTGGAATGGCCGTCGCTCCAATCGATCTGAATGCCGTAGCGGCCGACCGGTTTCACGGCGCGGGCGGCGATGTCGCCGGGCACGGAGCCGGCCTCGAGACGCCGCTCGCCGGACCACTCGTCCTCGCACACGGCGCACTTGCAGGCCAGCCGCAGACGGGCCGGCGTGTAGCGCGCCGCGTGCCCGTCGTCCCACAGGATCGACAGACCGCCCTCGTCGGAGATGGCGACGCGGCGGGGCTGGCTCACCCGTTCCCTACCCGCCTTTCCCGGCGGGAGCCGCCGCTGGCGTCGCGGCCCCCGGCGGTATCGCGACCTTGAGACGCGTCAGCTCGGCGTTGATGGTCTGCGCGAACTCGTCGAACGGCTTCGCGCCCGACAGGTAGTGACCGTTCACGAAGAAGGCGGGCGTGCCGGTGGCGCCGAGCGACTTGGCCTCGGCGACGTCGGCGTCGATCGCCGGCTTGTCGCGCGCCGACGTGAGCGCCTGCTCGAAGCGCTTCAGGTCGAGACCGACTTCCTTGGCGTACTGCATCAGCTGGTCCTTCTGGAACTTCGCCTGGTTCGCGAACAGCTTGTCGTGGTACTCCCAGAACTTGCCCTGCTCGTAAGCGGCCATCGATGCCAGGGCGGCCGGCATAGCGAACGGGTGGATGTCGAGCGGGTTGTTCTTCCAGACGATCCGGACCTTGTCGCCGTAAACCTTGCGAATCTGCTCGAGGGTCGGACCGACCCTCTGGCAGAAGGGTCACTGGAAGTCGGAGAACTCGACGATCGTCACCGGCGCGCTCTTCGATCCCAGAAAGGGCGCGCCGTCGGTCTTCACCGCGTAGACCTTGCCCGGGTCCGGACCCGAAGGCCGCGCCTGCGCCGCGCGCGCCCCCGCGTCGATCTTGGCCCCCAGCGTGTTGAGGCGCGTATCCAGCTGCGTCAGCTTCGCGTTCAGATCGGCCGTCTGCTGGCGGGTCTCGTACAGGTTCACGCCGGTGATGCCGATCAGCACCGCCACACCCGTCAGGATCGCGCCCCGCATGGTGCCGGCGGAGACGGACGACGGGCGCTCCATACCCGGCCCGCGGCCGTGAGAGCCTGGATTCTGCTTCGCCATCGTCGTTGGATCCTCCCCCGAATCCCTATGTTAGCATCGCTCGCCGGTTCTCAGATCACCGGAGGAGGGTTTCCCATGGCCGACACGGTCCGTCGCGTCGATTACTTCTACGTCCACGTTCCCGACAAGCCGGGAGAGGGGCAGAGGATCCTCTCCGCCATCAAGAGCGCCGGGGTGAACCTGCTGTCGCTCACCGCCTTCCCGGACGGTCCCGGAACGACGCAGGTCGATTTCGTGACCGACAACGCGGACGGGCTCGCGAAGGCGATCAAGGGCCTCGGGCTCGCCCTGAGCCCGAAGCGCCAGGCGTTCTTCGTGCAGGGAAGCGACCGCGCCGGCGCCGCGGCGGAGTACTTCAAGAAGCTTGCCGACGCCGGCGTCAACGTCCACGCCGGCAACGCCGCCTGCGGCCCGGGCGGCTTCGGGATGGTCCTGTGGGTCAAGAAGGAGAGCTACGCGAAGGCGGCCAGGGCGCTCGGCGTCTAGCCCGCTCAGGCGCCCCGGCCGTTGCCCGTCCAGCCGGCGATGCGGCGGATGCCGTCCTCCCACATCTGTCTCTGGGCGAACAGGTCGTGGATCTGGCGGCCGTTGCGGACGGTCGGGTTCTTGAAATACAGCGACAGCCAGTCCTGCGGCCCGCGCAGGCCGGCGCGGGCGGCCAGGTCGGTGAGCAGGATCAGGTCGAGAGCGAGCGGCGCCGCGAGGATCGAGTCCCGGCAGAGGAAATTGATCTTGATCTGCATGGCATAGCCCAGCCACCCGAAGATGTCGATGTTGTCCCACGCCTCCTTGTTGTCCCGGCGCGGCGGGTAGTAGTCGATCCGCACGCGGTGCACCAGGCCGCCATACAGATCGGGATGCAGATCGGGCTCGAGGATCGCCTGCAGCGCCGCGAGCTTGCTCTCTTCCTTGCTCTTCAGGCACGCCGGGTCGTCGAGGACCTCGCCGTCCCTGTTGCCGAGGATGTTCGTGGAGTACCAGCCGGCGATGCCGAGACCACGCGCCTTCAGCCCCGGCGCGAGGATCGTCTTCAACAGGGTCTGGCCGGTCTTCAGATCGCGCCCGGTCACCGGCACCTTCATCTCCTCGGACATCTGCATCAGCGCGGGGACGTCGACCGCGTGGCTGGGCGTGCAATTGACCACCGGGATCCGGTGCCTGAGGGCGGCATAGGCGTACAGCATGGCGGGGCTGATGTGCTCGTCGTCGGCGGCCAGCGCGCGCTCGAACTTGCCGAGATCCTGGTGCACGCCGTCGATCGAGTGGTAGACCTCGGTCGAGGCGGCGTTGACCAGGACCATCCGATCGATCCCCGCCGTCTCCTGGAAGGACGCGATGTCCTTCTCGATCGCGGCCACGCTCGCCAGATGGCCCTGCCGCGGACGGCAATGGGCCGCCTCGATGCGATGGACGAAGCTCGGATCGAAGATGCCGCGCCACGGACGGATGGCGTCGAGCTCGGGCCGCAGCTCCTCCAGGAGCTCGCGCTCGAGCACCTGCGCCTTGACCGCGGATCGATAGACGCTGTCCGGGAGGATGTCCCACACCCCGAAGGCGAGATCCGGCAGGGAGGCCAAGGGCACCGCCTGCCCGACCGGCACCGCACCGGGACGCTCCGGCGGGCCGGTCACCACCCCCAGCTGCGTCAGCGCGCCGATCGGCTTGCCCAGACCGCGCCGCACCGCGAGGACCCCCGCGATCAGCGTCGTCGAGAGCGCCCCCGCGCCCACCACCACGACCCCCAGGCGGCCTTTGGCCGGTCCGGGACGATTCGGCTTCTGTCTCATGTAGAATTTCTCATTCGTCGAAGCGCCTCCGGGCGCGTGAGGAGGAACGATTGGCTGACTTGGCGATGCGAGGTGGAACGCCGGCGGTTGCGACCGATGCAGCGGTCCGCTGGCCGGTCATCGGAGCGCAGGAGCGCGAGGCCGTGGCCCGCGTGCTCGACAGCGGCGTGCTGTGCGGCTCGAACGCCCCCGAGATCGTGGCGCTGGAGGAGGAGTTCGCGCGCTTTACGGGAACCCGCCACTGTCTCGCGACCAACAGCGGGACGGCGGCGCTCCACATGGCGGTGGCCGCGGCGGGGATCGGCCCCGGCGACGAGGTCATCACTTCGGCGTTCACCTATCCGGCGAGCGCCCTGGCGATCCTCCAGCACAACGCCGTGCCGGCGTTCGCGGACATCGATCCGGTCACGTTCAACATCGACCCGACCGACGTCGAGCGCCGGATTACTCCACGGACGAGGGCGATCATGCCGGTCCACATCCACGGCCTTCCCTGCGACATGGACGCCCTCAACGCCGTGGCGCGCCGCCACGACCTGGCGGTGATCGAGGACGCCGCGCAGGCGCACGGGGCCACCTATCGCTCGCGGCGCACCGGCGCCCTGGGCGACCTGGCGGCGTTCTCCCTGAACGCCACCAAGAACCTTCCCTGCGGCGAGGGCGGCCTGCTCACGACCGGTCACGAGCGCTACTTCGAGCGCGCCGCCGAGCTGCGCGTCCTCGGGCAGTCCCGGGACCGGCAGCCGTTCGATCCGACCCATCCGCTCGACTCCGAAGGGGAGACCGAGTTCGCCGGGCTGGGGTGGATGTACCTGACGCAGGAGATTCCCGCCGCCATCGCGCGCGTGCAGCTGCGGCGTCTCGAGGAATTCAACGCGAACGCCGCCGCCAACGCCGCCCGCCTCACGGCGCGGCTCGGGGCGCTCCCCGGCGTGGTTCCGCCCCGCTGCCCCGCGGATCGGACCCATGTCTACCACAAGTACCGCGTGCGTCTGGACCGCGAGCGTCTCGGTCTCGACGTCGACCCCCGCCGTCTGCGCGATCGGGTGGTGCAGGCGCTGCGCGCCGAGGGTGTCGAGGTGCGTCTGTGGCTGGACCGGCCGGTCCCTGAGATGCCGTTGTTCCAGTCGAGGACCGGCTACGGTCGCGGCTGCCCGTGGACGTGCCACGACAGCGACGCGCGCTACTCGCCGGGCGAGCACCCGAACACGACCGCGCTCGTCGCGGACTCCTTCGTCGTCGGCTCGCAGACGTACCCGCTCTTCCCCCAGCCTGGGACGCTGATGGATCAGTACGCCGACGCCTTCGAGAAGGTGATGGGTCACCTTCCGGCCCTGCTCGAATTCGGGACGCGCTGAGGAGCGGCGATGACCCTGCGGGTCGGCATCCTGGGTGCGGGTCACATGGGCAGGACGCACGCCGAGGTCCTGGCGCGCGACGGCCGGGTCCGGATCACCGGCGTGGCGGACGGGGAGGAGGAGCGGGCGCGGCGTCTCGCCGGTGGCCTGGGAGCCGTCGCGTACGGCGACCTCGAGGCGCTCCTCCGGGACGGCGTCGACCTCGTGGTGGTGGCGACGCCGAACCGCTTCCACGCCGAGGCCACGCTCGCCGCTCTCGAGCGCGGCGTCGCCGTGCTGTGCGAAAAGCCGATGGCGATCAACCTGGCGGACGCCCGGCGCGTCTGCGAGGCGGCCGGACGGCCGGGCGCCTTCTACGTCGTCGCCCACAACCGCCGGCACGCCCCCGTCTACCGCCACGTCCAGGGGCTGCTGCGCGAAGGCTTTCATCCGCTGATGGCCTGCTTCCGGATGCACGAGGGGGATTACCGCACCCCGCCGTGGGTCACGGACCGCTCGGTCTCGGGCGGCTTCCTGTACGAGAACCTCGTGCACTTCTTCGACCTCATGGAGCTTCTCGTCGCTCCCGTTTCCGAGGTTTGCTGCCTGGCGCGCGGCCCACTCTACGCCGATCTCAACGACTTCGTCATCTCGGTCGCGCACACGGGCGGCGCCATCACCTCGCTCACCGCCACCGGGCACGCCACCTGGGCGCCGCCCGCCGAGAGCGCCGAGCTGATCGGCGACCACGCGACCATCGTCGTCGAGGGGCTCGACCGGGTGCGGCACACCGCGGGCGGCGCAGCCGAATCGATCAAGGACTGCGCCGGGCTGCCGCGCGAGGAGCGCTGGGGGTACCGCGAGCAGGACGGCGAGGTGGTCGAGACCCTCCTCGCCGGACGCCGGCCGTGCTTCTCGGCGCGCCGCGCCCTGCGGACCCTCGAGATCGCGGAGGCCTGCGCGCAGGCGGCGCGCGAGGAACGCGCCGTGCGGCTCCCGCCCCCGCCCGCCGACTGACGTCCGCCCCGCCATCCGTCGCCTCGATGCCCGGCCGGCCGTCACGCCGGACGCGCCGCCGGTACGGCGGCCTCCGCCCCGAACAGGGTCTTCCTCAGATCGACGATCGACCGCAGCTTGCGACCGGTGCGCAGCGTTCCGCGCGGCGCCCCCACGATCGTGATCTCGCACAGCCCCATGGCGAGGTTGCGCGTCATGTCCGGAAAATTCTCCTGCATCGATTTGCGTATCGCCCGCTCCACGGCGGCCTGGGACACCCCGTCGAGCAGCTCCACCCTGATCTCCACGCCGTCGCGCAGACCGGGGCGCGTCACCAGGACCTGCCAGTCGTGCGCGATCCCGCCGACGTCCTCGAGCAGCCTCTCGAACATCCAGGGGCTGATGTTCCCGAGACCGCAGTTGACCATCTCGTCGCAGCGGCCGACGATCTTCGAGATGCGCCGCAGCATATTCAGATCGCAGTCGCACACGCCCTCCATGAAGCGGGCCACGTCGGAGGTCCGGTAGCGCAGGAGCGGCATGACGCGGCGCGACAGAGTGGTGAACACCAGCTCGCCGTGGCCCTGATCGTCGGGCTCGGGGATCTCGAACCAGAACTTCAGCTCCTGCAGATGGTAGCCGTTCTTGCGCGCGCACTCCGCGCCGGCGCTGCCGAACGACTCGGTCTGACCGTAGGTCAGGAAGAGATCGGTCTTCCAGGTCTCCTCGACGTAGCGCCGCGAGCGCTCCGACATGTTCTCACCACCCACCAGCATCAGCTTCACCGGCCAGGTGCCCGCCTTCCGGGCGATGTCGGTGAGACTCACGATCCAGGACGGCTCCACGACCATGACGTTGAAGCGGTAGTCGGCGGCGCGCTCGTAGAACTCCGCCGGCGGGAGCTTCCCGGCCTCGACCAGCAGACAGCCCAGCGTCTGAGCCGACGCCCGCAGCGCCGCCCCGGCGTTCCAGAACGGCAGGTCGAGGGCCGAGACCATCCGATCCTCGCGCCGCACGCCGAGGGCCCACAGCCCCGCGGCGCCGTCGCGGCCCATGTCCCGCATTTCGTCCAGGGAGAAGAACAGGCGCTTGCTCCGCGGCGACAGCGTCCCGGTCGTCTCGTATCCGACCTGCGGCCGGTCGCAGAGAAACTCCTCCACGGGATGGGTCAGGAGATCGGACGATGTCGTGAACAGATCCCCGAGGTCCGCGGGACACCGGACCAGCGCCGGGTCGATGCGCAGCTCCCGGAAGCGCCGGCGATAGAAGGCGGAGCGCTCGGAGACCCAGCGCACCGTCGTCCGGAAATCGAGACGCTGCGTCTTGCGGATGTAGCCGTCCGGCATCCGGCGCGCGAACCACAGGCGCCGCGTGGGCGACTCGCCCAGGACGACACGGTCGAGCAGATTGCTCAGAGCGTTGCGCATCGATGACGCTCGTCCGCCTCACCCGGACTCGCGGGCGCGCTCGCTTTCCGGCGCCCCGGGCATCTGCGGAAGGACGGGACGCACGCCGCCGCCCGGGGCGGCGGCCCGCCCTTCCGGCTCGTCCTGCATCCAGCGCCGCAGCCGGTCCGCTTCGGAGGCGCCGACGATGCGGCGCCCGGCCTCGAACCAGACGCGGGCGCTGGTCGGGCTTCCCCACGCCGCCAGGGAGCGCCGCGGCCTCGGCCGGAGCACCAGGAGGCGATCCCCCAGGAGCTCCTGCCAGCGACCGAGCTCGCTGCGCTGCGCCCGCCGGCGCGACCCGGTCAGATCGACCGCGATGACGTGGGACGCCGAGATGGGAGCCGCCACCGCGTGGATGACCGGGGAGGGCGCGGAGAAGGCGCCGTCGACCAGCAGGCGCTCGAGCCCCTCGACCTCCTTGCGGAGCGGCGGAAAGACGAGAGGCAGGCGGCTGCTGGCGCGCACCGCCTCGGAGAGACCGAAGCCGCGCTCGCGCCCGGTGACCGCGAAGATCCGCTCTCCCCTGCGCCGGTCGTGCATCAGGAATCCGATCTTCTGCACGCCGTGGTGCAGGTGGCGGAAGTCGCGCTGGTCGAGAAGCGCCAGACGCGCGCGCACCGGCTCGGTCCAGCGTCGCAGCCCGCGGGTCCGCATCGGTCCCAGCCAGAGCGACAGGGCATGGGCCAGGACGCCGAGAGCGTTGGTCTCCAGCGCATGCTCGAGCAGATCGTCGACCGTCAGCCCGACCGCGGCGTAGTACGCGGCGATCAGGCTGCCGACGCTGCACCCCACCATCGCGTACAGGGGGATGCGCAATTCATGGAGACGCGACAGAACGCCGACGTGCGCGGGCCCCCGGAAGCCGCCCGATCCGAGCACCACGGCGATACGCCGCTCCCCGGGCGTCTGCCGATCCTTGAGTGTCATGCGGCCTGTGCGCTCCTCTCAGAGGACCGATAAGGATACACGGACGGTCGCTCCCCGGCTACTCGTCCCTCCCGATCGCCGGGGCGGTCGGGTCGACGGCCTCCGATCGTCCTTTCGCTTCCTTGACCGCCCGCGCGAGAGCGGGAACGATTTCGAACAAGTCGCCCACCACGCCGACGTCCGCGACCCCGAAGATCGGGGCGTCCGGATCCTTGTTGATGGCCACGATGTAGCCGGACCCCTTCATCCCCACGATGTGCTGGATGGCGCCCGAGATCCCGCACGCGACGTAGAGCTTGGGATTCACGGTGACGCCGCTGCTGCCGACCTGGTGCTCGTGCGGCAGCCATCCCATGTCGGTGACCGGGCGCGAAGCGCCCACCTGGCCGCCGAGCGCGGTCGCCAGGTCGCGGATGATCGAGAACTTCTCCGCCGCGCCGACGCCCCGTCCGCCGGAGACGATGATCGAGGCCTGGGTCAGATCGACCGCCCCGGCCTGGCCGGCCCGGATGCCCGCGAAGGTCGCCCGCAGCTGGCCGGCGTCCACGCCGGCGGGGACGCTGCGGACCGTCCCGGTGGTGGCGGCGCCGAACGCGGGCGCGGCGCCTTTCTGCACCGTCGCGACCTTGGGCCGCGCGTCCCCCAGATCGAGCACCTGGATGAACTTGCCGTTGAAGGCCTTGCGCGTGAACAGCGGGCGGCCGCCCTCGAACGCCACGCCCGAGCACTCGGTGGCGATCGGCACCCCCAGACCGGCCGCGACCACGGGGGCGCAGTCCCAGCCGTTCGGCGTGTGACCGATCAGGACGATCTCGGGCGACTCCGTCCGGATCACCGTTTCGAGGACGCGCGCGTGGCCGTCCCCGGTGTAGTCCTTGACGGCGTCTCCCTCCGCGCAGAGGACCTCGGCCGCGCCGCGCGCGGCCACGGCCCCCGCCATGCCGGCGACGCCCTGGCCGATCACGAGCGCCTTGATCTCCGCGGCGCCCCAGGCCGCCTCGCCCGCGAGACGATGCGCGAGACCCAGCAGCTCGAAGGTGGTGTCGCGGAGCGCGCCGCCGTCGTGCTCGGCCAGGACCAGAATCCTGCAGCCCATTCAGATCACCCCGGTCTTCTCGCGGATGCGCTTCACGAGCTCCCGGGCGACCTGATCGGCGGGTCCGGAGAGGATCTCGGCCCCCTTGCCTTTCGGTGGCGGCGCCAGGCGGACCGTCCGGAAGCGCGCCGCCGACGCCGCGACGGAGCCCGGGTCGATGCGCAGGTCGGACAACGTCAGCGTCCGGATCTCCTTCTTCTTGGCCGCCATGATCCCCTTCAGGCTGGGATAGCGCGGCTCGTTGATCCCGGTCTGCACCGTGATCACGGCGGGCAGCCTGAGATCGACGAGCTGCAGGCGGTTGTTCTCGAGCTCGCGCTCGACGCGCACCGTGGCCCCGTCCTTCAGCTCCAGACGCGTCACCGCCGTGGCGCACGGCCGGTCGAGGAGGCGCGCCACGAACGGGCCGGTCTGCATGTAGTTGTCGTCGTCGGCCTGCAGCCCCGCCAGGATCAGGGAGAACCCCCCGTCCTTGATCGCCGCCACGATGGCGCGGGCGACCGACAGGGGGTCGGCCGCCATCAGGGCGTCATCCTTTATATGGAGGGCGCGATCGGCGCCGGTCGCCAGGCAAGTCCTGAGGGCCGAGGCGGCGCGCTCCGGTCCGACGGTCAGGACCACGACCTCGGCGACGCGGCCCGCGTCCTTGAGACGCAGCAGCTCTTCCAGCGCGTAGCGATCGTAGTCGTTCAGGGCGTAGGTGAGGTTGCCCTCGTCCACCCAGGTCCCGGCGTCGTTGATCCGGAAGGGCGAATCGGTGTTCGGGACCTGCTTGACCAGCACGAGGCCGTTCATGCGGCGCCTATCATAATCGACGGTCGCCGTCCGTCAACCTCCGAGGCACGTTCGTGGG